>JAAUQO010000227.1 GCA_012032775.1 Oscillochloris sp.
TCGATCGCGGCCGATTTGGTCAATCCGTCGAGGGCGGCTTTGGCGGCGCAGTAGGGTGCAGCGTGCTCCTGGGCGGCATACTGGCCACCGACGAGATCATGATGATACTGCCGCCGTTGCCCTGAGCGACCATCTTGCGCGCCGCTTCCTGGGTGCCGATAAACGCGCCATGTAAGTTGACATCGATCAACTCGCGCCAGTGTTCGTCGCTTTCCTCAAGAAACGGCTGCGGCGCGGCGGCAGCGCCGGTGAGCGCTGCGTTATTGACGAAGACATCGACGGCGCCGAAGGTTTCCGCAGCGGCGGCGATCAGGGCGCGAACCTCGTCGCGCCGGCGCGCACATCACAGGCCATCCCAAGGGCCTGTGCGCCACTTGCACATAATTGCGCCGCCGCCGTTTCGGCCAGAGCCGCCCGCCGCTGCGCCAACACCACGGCAGCGCCTTCGGCGGCGCAACTCTGCGCGATCCCAAGCCCGATTCCCGTACCGCCGCCGGTGATCACGACGACTTTGCCGGCCAATGTGCCGCTCATAGCGTTTCCTCGCCGCCAACCAGTTCAAGAATCTGTTCGACAGTAGTCTGCGCTACGCGGCGCTCGCCGGCCATACGCTGCACTGCCGCCGCATCTTTAAAGCCGGTTCCAGTGAGCCAGCAGGCAACCAACTCGTCGCCGCTCAGGCGCCCGCTCGCGCGATCGGCCCGTACGGCAGCCAGGGTGATCGCCGCCGCCGGCTCGACAAAGATCCCCTCGCGGGCGGCGAAATCGGCCTGAGCGCAATAGGTCTCGGCGTCGGGAATACTCACCGCCCAACCAGCCGACTCTTCCAGCGCACGCAATACCAGATCGCCGTCGGGCGGGGCGGTTAGTTGAATGCCGGAGATTGTGCTGCTACAACCGTCGATTGGGATAACGGCCCGACCGGCCGTCCATGCCTGCACAATCGGATCGCAGCCGCAGGCCTGAACGGCAACCATGCGCGGCAGGCGATCGATCCGCCCGACCGCATGCCATTCCGCAAAACCCTGCCATGTCGCACTCAGCAAGCCGCCGCCGCCCACCGGCACATACACCACGTCGGGCGCACGTTCGCCAAGCTGCTCGCACACCTCGTAGCTGATCGTTTTCGCGCCTTCCATCGCGTGCGGGCTGAACGAGCGCGCCGTTACCAGCATCATCCAATTGTTGGCGGCACAAAGCGCCTGGATGTTACGCCAGGTTGCCTGTTCGACCTGCGGGTCGTAGCCAAGGCGCTGCACGGCGCGAACCGTTGGCCCATAGGCGAGGATCTGGGCGAGCTTGGCCGGTGCCGCGTGTTCGAGCGTGAAGAGATGCCCCGGCACTCCGGCGCGGGCGCCATAGGCCGCGATCGCGGCGCCCGCATTCCCCGACGAGGTGGCGGCCCAGGCGGTTTTGCCGAGTTCACGCAAGCGCGCGATCCCGACGGCGGCGATGCGATCCTTGTACGAGCCGGTCGGATTCGCGCCTTCGAGCTTGAAGTACAGTTGCGGCAACCCAAGCTCGGCGCCAACATGGGCCGCAGGCAGCAGCGGCGTGCCGCCTTCGCCCAGGCTGACGGCATGGGCCTGATCGTGGAGCGGCAGTCGAGATGCATAGCGCCAGATCCCGGGCCGGGATGAATCAACCGCGAGCGGCGCGGCATAGCTGATCGTGATCGGCCCACCACAGTGCGGACAACGGTGCAGGTCGGCATCAGGGCCATGCCAACCACAGCGCAGGCAATCTAAGGCAAACATAGCTGTATCTTGCTTGACATACGGGATAACGTCCCTACAATACAAGCATTGTCGTTTCAAGTCAAGGTATTGCTGTTTCTTCTGACGAAACGAGGAACGATGGCGAACGACTATATTGTGAAGCCGGTCTACAAGGCGCTTCAGGTCTTGCTGTGTTTAGGCGAAGAGCGCCGCGAGATGGCATTGTCCGAAGTCTGCCACCGCGTGGGCATGCCGAAAACGACGACGTATCGGTATCTGCAAACCCTGACCGCATGTGGCTTTGTGACCCACGACCCGAACACCGATCTGTATCGCCTGGGGCTGCGAATCTGGGCACTTGGCCAGATGGCCCGTGAGCCGCTGCAACTGCGCGAACTGGCATTACCGGCCATGCGCGAACTGCGCGATCACTTCAACGAAACCGTGAACCTGGCGGTGCTCGACGGCCGCGAGATCGTCTACCTGGATATGGTCGAGAGCCGGCGCTCACTGCGCATGCAGGCGCAACTCGGCGGGCGCGATCCGGTGCATACAACGGCGCTCGGCAAGGCAATGCTGGCCTTTCTGCCGGAAGAACGCTGGAGCGAGCACCTTCCTGCCCGGCTCACGCCCCGCACCAACGCCAGTTACGGCTCGATCGGCGCACTCCGCGACGAGTTGCGGCGCACCCGCGAACGCGGCTACGGGATCGACGCCGGCGAAAACGAAGAGGGTGCCTACTGCATCGGCGCCCCGATCTTCAACCAGGACGGGCATGTGCTCGCGGCGGTGAGTCTTTCGGCGCCGGCCACCAGGATGAGCGAACGGAACCTGCCGAAGGCCGCACAGTCGGTGATCGAGACAGCGGCGGCGATCTCGCAACACCTGGGATATACCCGGCCCGCGAACAGTGAGCAGAACCGCTGATCGCTGTGATCCGGAATGTGGGTTGTTGCCACTTATTCCAGCCGGTCGAGTGCGGCCCGCAGATCGGCGGGCAACTTCGCCGCCGCGGCAATCCCCTCGTCAACCTGTTCCGGGCTGCGCGCTCCGATCAAAACGCTCGTGATCCCGGGCCGATCGAGGACCCAGGCCAGGGCAAGCTGCGCCATAGGCATGCCTGCCGCAGTCGCAATCTGCCGTAATCCTTCCATAATCCGGAAGCGGGCCGGGGTGAAGTAGATCTCCTGGTGGGCCGGCACCACATCAAAGCGTGTGCCGCTCGGTACCGGCCCGCCCTGATGGTACTTCCCGGTCAGAAAGCCGGCCCCACGCGGGCTGTAACTGATCACGCCCAGGGCCTGATCGGCGCACAGCGGCAGCAACTCCTGCTCGATCCGGCGATCGGCCAGATTGTAGACCGGCTGTACGCTTTCGAAGCGCGCGAAGCGGCGCACATCTTGCCGCCAGAGCGCCTTTGTCAGTTGCCAGGCGGCATAGTTGCTACAGCCGATCGCCCGCACCATACCGGCTTGCAGCAACTCGTGCAATGCGCCGAGGGTCTCCTCCAACGGCACCGCAGCATCCCAGCGATGAACCTGAAACAGATCGATCACCTCGACATCAAGCCGGCGTAAACTTGCCACACACGAGCTATGCACCCGTTCGGCAGTCAGCGTGCCGTTCACCTTGGTGGCCAGGGTGATCCGGTGGCGCACAGCGCGTTCGGCAAGCCACTGCCCGACGATCTGCTCGGAGCGCCCGGCGCTGTAGGCTTCGGCGGTGTCGATCAGGGTGATGCCGCGTTCCAATGCACGATCAAGCACGGCACATGCAGTTGCGGAATCGATCTCGCGCCCGAAGGTCGCCGTGCCGATCCCGATTGCACTGGCAGCGAGGCCGCTGCGCCCGAGCTTGCGATACTCCATGCTCAGATCCCCGCCTGCGGCAGACCGGCCAACGGCTGCTCGATCGGGGCCACATCGAGTGGCAGGCGCACCGGCAATCCGCTGCGAGCCGAACGGACGCAGGCTTCGCACAGTTCGACCGCCGCCCGGCCATCTTCGCCGCGTACCGCCGGTGGCCGGCCTTCGCGCAGGCTAGCGATAAACTCCTGGAGCATCGCGGCGTGTGCTTGCATGCGGATCGGCGAATTCGGGTCGTTGAGAAAATCGAAGGGCGGCTGCTCCCAGATCACCTCCCAGCGCCGCTGCTTGCCGAGCCGCACATTCGAGTACTGGTCCATCTCCAGCAAACCTTGATCGCCCACCACCATAAAGCGGGTGCCGTGTTCGGGGAATGCGGCATCGGGCAACTCAAAGCAGATATTCAGCTGGGCGATTGCGCCGCTGGCGTAGCGCACCTGGGCCATGATACTCATCGCCGGGAATGCCAGATCGCTCTGGGTGTCGATATAGGCGAACACCTCGCTCGCCTCGCTGCCGGTCAGCCAGCGCATGTAATCGAAGTTATGCACCGCCTGATCATAAAAATGGCCGCCGCCGTCCTCTGCGCCGATCCAGGGCTTGGCCGAGGCGGCGCTGAGAAAATCCTCGCGTGAGTGCATTGCAAAGGTGCGAATCTGCAACACCCGCCCGATCGCCCCGGAATCGACAAGCTGCTTGGCCCGCGCCATGGTGCCGCGATAACGTAGTGTCTGGCAGACCATCAGCGACACGCCGGCCTCGCGGCAGGCGGCGATCATGGCGTCGGCCTGGGCGACACTTGGCGCAAACGGTTTTTCACTCAGAACGTGCTTGCCGGCGGCGGCGGCGGCCTGCACCTGCGCCAATCGCATTTGCTCGGGCGTGGCCAGAATCACCGCATCAATATCCGGCCGAGCCACAAGCGCCTCGACCGACGACTCAACGGCGAGATCATAGTCGGCGGCAAGTTCGGGCGCGCGGCGGCCAACCGCCACTGCCACGGCACGCGCGCCGCTGGTGTGGCGGGCCAACGCTTCGGCATATGTACGACCCATATAGCCCGAGCCGACGATTCCAATCCGGATTGTATCCATAATATGCCTCATTCAGATGCGTTACGCGGTCGGTCGTGCCGGCCGGCGGCGTAACAGTTCTTGATTTGCCTCCGGCAGGGTGGGATTTTTTGACAAACGATGGTTTTGTTCCGCGCTGCCGCAGGCGAATCCTATGCGTTGATCCGTTGCTCGGTTGCGGCATCGAAGAGATGCAGCCGGTTCCAGGGCAGGCGCAATCGCACCGGCTCAGCCAGGCGGGGGGCTTTGTCGGGTTCAACCCGTGCCGTCAGGCGGTGTTCGCCGCGCCCCACCTCAACAAAGGTATCGGAGCCGAGCGGTTCCAGCAGTTCGACCGCGCCGTCGAAACCGGCTTCGTCCTGATCGACCCTGGCAACAATGCGCGCGTCTTCGGCGCGTACACCCAGCAGCACCTCGCGATCGCCGGGGCCGAGAACCAGGATGGCAGGATCGCGCCAGCGCATCTGCAAGCCGGCAGCCGTAAACTCGGCAACCTCGCCGGATGTGCGCAGCCGGCCGGTGACAATCCCCATGCGCGGTTTGCCGATAAAGGTGGCCACATAATGATGGGCCGGGCGGCGGTATACCTCATCGGCCGGGCCGTACTGCACCACCACGCCATCGCGCATCACGGCGATAAAGTCCGACAGAATCATCGCCTCTTCCTGATCGTGGGTGACAAAGATCGAGGTGGTGCGCAACTGCTGATGCAGCCGCTTAATCTCGATCCGCATGCGGGTGCGCAGGGCGGCGTCGAGGTTGGAGAGCGGTTCGTCGAACAGGAAAACCTGCGGCTCTTTGACCATCGCCCGCGCCAGGGCCACGCGCTGTTGTTGCCCGCCGGATAATTGCGAGATGCGGCGTTCGAGCAGCGCACCAAGTTCAAGCGCTTCGGCCGTGGCCCGCACCCGGCGCTCGATCTCGGCCCGCGGCCGGCGCTGCAACTTAAGCGCGAAGCCGATATTATCGAACACATTCATATGCGGATACAGCGCATAATTCTGGAACACCATCGCCATGCCGCGCTCGTGGGGCGCCCAACCCGTGATCGGCACCCCGTCGAGCAGCACATCACCGCTGGAGACCGCTTCCAACCCGGCGGTCATATTCAGGGTGGTCGTCTTACCGCATCCCGAAGGTCCAAGCAGCGTCACAAAGGCATGATCACTAATGTCGAGCGACACATCGCGTACCGCCTGAACCGGGCCGAACGACTTCGACAGCCCGCGTAGTTCGACTCTGCTCATGGCAACCCCTCAGTATTTCATGCCCTCGACCAGGCCGCGTACAATGAAGCGATTCAGCACAAACACCAGCAACACCGGCGGCAGCAGCGACAGCATCCCGCCGGCCGCCACCAGCGATGTGTCGGAGTGAAACGTGGTGCTGACAAGTGACGAGAGCCTGACGGTAATCGGGACAGCGTTTCGGGTCGAAAGGATCAGCCCGAACAGAAACTCATTCCAGGCGCCGATAAAGGCGAACACGGCGGTTGCCACGATCCCCGGCGCCGTCACCGGGATGATCACCCGCACCAGCGCACCCAATCGCGAGCAGCCATCCATACGGGCGGCGGCTTCCAGGGCATAGGGAACCTGCTCGAAGAAGTTTTTCAGCATCCAGATCACATACGGCAGCAGAAATGCCGTGTAAACCAGAATCAAGCCCAGGTAGGTGTCGAGCAGGCGCAATGTACGCAACAGCAAGAACATCGGGATAATCAGAATCATCGCCGGCACCATACGCGACACCACACTGGCGGTCAGATAGGCATTGCGATGCGGCATTTTCAGCCGGGCCAGGGGGTAAGCGGCCAACGAGCCGATCACCAGGCACAGCGTCATCGTCACAAATGAGATGATCGCACTTGCCTGCATGGCAGCCAGAAAATCCGGCTCCGTCAGCATTGCCAGATACCAGCGCAGGCTTGTTTGCTCCAGACGCAGTTGCGGCGGCACCGAGATATAGTTAATCTCGGGCTGCACACTCATCGTGGCGATCCATGCGATCGGCGCCAGGGTCCAGAGCAGAAACAGCGCCATGAGCGCGTACACCGTAGCGGGACGGAGGCGCGCCAGGGTTTTACGCATCCTGCGGCTCCTTTCGGCGCCGTTCGGCGGCCAACAATGGCGCCAGGGTGCCCAACAACACAATCAGCAATGCCAGCAACACCGCCATTGCCGCCGCCCGGCCCATACTCAGGCGTTCAAAGGCGTTAATAAACACCAGATAGCTGAGCACCACCGTGCCCTGGCCGGGGCCGCCGCGAGTAAGCGTGAAGATCAGATCGAAGCTTTGCAGCGCGATGATCGTCTGCATCACCACGGCGAAGATCAGCATTCCACGCAGGTGGGGCATGGTCACATAGCGAAAACGGGCCCAGGCGCCGGCGCCGTCCATCCGCGCGGCGCGATACAAAGCCTCGGGGATGCTTTGCAACCGCGCCAGCAGAATCAGCGCCAGGAACGGCAGGCTCTTCCAGGCGGTTGCCAGGGCGGCGATCAGGATCGCGACGGACGCATTGTCGAGCCAGACCTGATACGCCGGGATCAGCCCAAGCTGAAAGAGCAGCGCATTCACCAGCCCATAGTTGCTGTGAAAGAGATAACGCCAGAGGACGCCGGCCACCACCGGTGCGACGGCCCAGGGCAACAGCACCAGCACCCGGGCCATGCCGCGCCCGCGAAAGGGTTCGTTCAGCAGCAAGGCTAAACCGAGCGCCAACACCACACTAATCGAGATCGTCAGGGCGGCAAACACCAGCGTGCGCCCGAGCGACTCGCGCACCGCCCGTTCGCCAAGCAGCGCTGCATAATTCTCCAGACCGGCCCAACGCCAATCCGGCGAGATCGTCAACTCGATCTGTTGCAAACTCATCAGGAGCGCATAGATCAGCGGGCTGATCAGGAAGAGCAGCAGCACCAGGGCCGCCGGTGCCAGCAAAAGCAGGCCGAACGGCGCCTCGCCCATGCGTTGAAGCCGTTGGCGCAGGGTCGGGCGCACCGCCACTTGTTTCTGAACCGTTGTTTGCATAACTGCTGTTTTGTGGGGTTTGGGCAGCGAAGCTGCTCAAGCCCCACAAAGAAATGTGTATCAACCGGCACGCGTCCAGTAATCGTCGATCACCTTCTGGCCGTTGGTCTGAATGATCGTAACCGTCTCGGCAGGCGATTGGCGGCCGTCGATCATGGCCAGCATCTGCTCGACAACCACGGTGGCCAGATCGGTGTAGTACGGCGAGCCGTAACGCGGCGAGGGGTAGCCGGTCTGTTCTCTGACCGCCGCGAACTGCGGTGCATTGGCGACAACCTCGGCATCGTCGAAGATCGCCTGAACCGAGGGCGGCCGGCCCCAGCCGAGCGCTACCAACTTCTGCACATCGGGGCTGACCATATGGTTGAGGAAGGCCATGCCAAGCTCTTTATTGCTTGAGAAGCGATTGATCGCATAGCCCTCCAGACCATTCACCGAGGCGCTGCGCAGCGCCATACCGGGGATAATGCCGGTGCGCGCCTTGCCGACAATCTGCGACTGATCGGGGGTTTCCGCCAGCACAAAGTGATTGGGGAAGGCGAAGTAGTGGCCCATGTTCCCGGCCCGGAAGATCTTGCCCTGTTCGATCGAACTTGCCACCGTTACCCCGGCCGGATCGGCGATCTTTGAAACGGCGAAAATATCGTGGATCGCCTCCATCGCCATCAACCCATAGGCATCGTCGATAGTGAGCGTGCGCAGATCGGGGCTGAGCAATGTGCCGCCGGTTGAGTTGTAGATCGAGATAAAACTCACAAAACCGGAGTTCGCATCGCCCATGGTGAAGAGCGTAGCATACTTGCCGTTGCCGGTCAGTTTCTTGCTGTGCTCGACAAATTCCGACCAGGACTGCGGCGGCATGGTGGGATCGAGGCCGGCAGCCTGGTAGAGATCGTGGTTCCACATAAAGATCGCCATGTTGGTGTCGAGGGGCATACCGACCTGCTTGTCGAGAAAGGTGAATGCCCGCTTCGACGCCGGCGTCAACCCGCCGACAAGCGCCGGATCGGCGCTGCCGGTAATATCCTCGAACAGGGTCGGGCCATACTTGGCGTTCATCGCTTCCCAGGCGATCAGCACATCGGCAGAGCTGTCTTGCGAGGCGACAAAGACGGCATATTTCGCTTCCACATCACCGCCGCCGACCTCGATCCAGTTAACGCGCGCCCCGGTGCGCTCGCTGAACAGCGGCGCATACACATCCTTGACATAGGCGGCATGGTGCTGCGCCGAGAAGATCGTCAGTTCTTGCCCGGCAAACGGCTGGCTTGCAGTTGCAGGCGCCGCAGCGTCGCCGGC
>JAAUQO010000228.1 GCA_012032775.1 Oscillochloris sp.
TGAAGGAGAGATTGCCCCACAACTTGATCCAGATCTCGTTGCGGATATCGGGCCGCACCGGCGCCTTTACCCCGACGCTGCTCAGCATCTGGGCCAGGGCCTTGACGCGCTCGCTGCGGCTGCCGTCGGGCTCGCCGAGGCTGAAACGATTGCCTTCGATATGGCGGATCACACCGGGGCGCGTGATTGCTGCGGCCGGATAGACCACGCAACCGATCACCCGCTCCACCTCGGTCTGTGCGGCGATAGCGCCGTCGGGATCGACCGCGGCGATCGGGCGGCCCTCGTACTCGCCGCCGTGGCGCAGGAAGTACCACCAGGGGATACCATTCTGGGCGTAGACCACAGCGGTTGATGGGCCGTACAGCGCCCGCATCGGCTCGACCAATGCGGCAAGACTCTGGGTTTTGACGGCGACGATCACATAATCCTGCTCGCCGGCCTCGGCCATATCGGCTGTTGCCTGCGCCGGTGTCACCTGTTCGGCGCTGCCGTCGTTATACTCAACCGTCAGGCCGTTCTGCCTGATCGCCGCCAGATGCGCCCCCCTGGCGATCAATGTCACCTCGGCGCCGGCACGAGCCAATTTCAACCCCAGATAGCCACCGATTGCACCGGCGCCGACAATCGCAACTCGCATGAATCCCCTACCTCCAACTACAGCTTCCGCAAGTAAATCTGCTCCAGGCGATGGCGTTCGCCCTTCTCCAGGATCAGATCGGCGCGTTCGCGGGTCGGCTCGATATTCTCCTTCAAATTGACCCCGTTAATGTTACTCCAGATCCGGCGCGCCGTCGCGATCGCCTCATCGACACTCAGATCGGCATAGCGCCGAAAATACGAACTCGGATCACGAAAAGCCGTCTCGTACAGGCGCAGGAACCGCTCGACATACCATTGTTGCAACAACTTCTCGTCGGCATCAACATAGATCGAGAAATCGAAGAAGTCGGAGACAAAAATGTGTGGATGGCGCGAAACGCTACCACCGCGTTGTAACACATTCAAGCCCTCGACGATCAAAATATCCGGGCGGTCGATCATCTGTACTTCATCCGGCACAATATCGTACACCAGATGTGAATAGACCGGCACATCCAGCACCGGCCGACCGGACTTAACGTCGGTCATAAATTGCAGCAGGCGCCGGCGATCATAGCTTTCGGGAAAGCCCTTGCGGTGCATGATCCCGCGCTCGTGCAGCACTGCATTCGGGTACAGAAAGCCGTCGGTAGTAACCAGATCGACCCGCGGACGATCCGGCCCACGGGCCAGCAGCGCCTGCAGAATGCGGGCTGTTGAACTCTTCCCCACGGCGACGCTGCCGGCAATCCCGATCACATACGGCACTTTCGCCGCCGGGTTGCTCAGAAAGATATTCGTCACATGGTAGAGATTCTGCTGTGCCGCGTAGTATAACTGCAACAGCCGCTTCATCGGCAAATAGATATCGGCGACATCTTCCAGCGAAACCGTGTCGTTCAGGCTGACAAAGGTATCAAGTTCTTCTTCGTCGATCGGAACTGCGAGCCATTGCGTAGCCCGGACCACTCAGTCCGCGAAAAACTGGTGAATGGATCCAGCAGCCGATCGGCAGCGAGCGTCTGTGGCATACGACATCCCTTACTTAGTGTGCTGTTCATATTTGTGGCTTCCCACAAATGTGAACAGCACACACTCCTTCTTAGCTTTCCGGCGCTAAACCTAACGTCTTGGCCATGGTGATGCGTTGGAGTTTGCCGGTTGCGCCGCGCGGCAAGGCCGCGAGGATGTGGATACGCCGGGGGATTTTGAAGTCGGCCAACGAGGCGGCGCAGTGTTCGCGTAATACGCGCTCATCGGCCTCGCTCTTCAGTACCACCGCCGCATGCACTTCTTCGCCCAGTGTCTTGTGTGGCACAGCAAATGCCAGCGCTTCGGCCACGGCTTCGTGGCGCAGCAACACATCATCGATCTCAAGCGGCGAGATCTTTTCGCCGCCGCGATTGATCAACTCTTTGAGCCGGCCGGTCAGGGCCAGGTAGCCGTCACTATCAAGATAACCCTGGTCGCCGGTGCGAAACCAGCCCCTGGTGAATGCGGCGGTATTGGCCTCGGGGTTGTTCTCGTAGCCATCCACTACATTTCCGCCGCGCACCACCACTTCGCCTTTCTCACCCTGGGGCAGCACATTTCCGGCCTCGTCCATAATCCCGACATCGACGCCGATTCCAATCCCGACGGTGCCGGCTTTGCGCGGCGCGGGCGGCAGCGGGTTGGATGCCATCTGATGGCTGGCTTCGGTCATGCCATAGCTTTCCAACACCGGCGCGCCGAAGGTCGCTTCCAGTCGCTCCATCACCACCGGCGGTAGTGCCGCGCTGCTCGAACGGATGAAGCGGAAACGATTGGCGGCGATCAGGTCGGCATTGCGCTCGGCGCGAGCCAGCAACAACTGGTGCATCGTCGGCACCGCCGAATACCAGCTCGGCTTGAACTCATCGACCCAGGCCCAGAACTTGAGGCCGTCGAAGCCGGGCGGGCAGATCACGGCGCTGCCGGCGGCCAGGCTGGAGAGCAGGCTGGCAACGATGCCATGGATATGGAACAGCGGCATCACGCAGAGCGAGCGGTCGTTGGGGCTAAGTTGGTAGGTTTCGCCGATATTGCTGGCCGAGGTGGCGAGATTGCGGTGGCGGATCGGCACCCGTTTGGGTCGGCTGGTAGTCCCGCTGGTATGCAAGATCATTGCCATGTCGTCGGGCGTGGCGAAGCCGTGCTCGTCAAGCGGCGCATCAGGCAGATCAAAGGCCAGCCTGCCGTCGGATTGGGCCGTCGCCTCGATCACGCGCATTCCCGGCAGCATCGCCGCGCGGGCCTCAGCCGGCGAATCGGCGGTCACAATCAGCGCCCTGGCGCGCGTGTCCTCGTAGTAGAACGCGAACTCTTCGCGGCGGTACTTCGGGTTGAGCGGGGCGGCGGTAGCGGCAGTGGCGGCGGCGAAGAAGCTGATCGCCATCTCAGGGCCGTTGCCCATCGCAATTGCCACCCGATCGCCACGCCCGATTCCGGCGGCATTCAATTGCGCGGCCAGGCCACGAACATTCGCTCGTAGCGCCGCAAAACTCAACTCCGGCCGATCCGGCGCCAACAACGCCGGCGCATCATCTGCGCCGCGGCTAAGGAGATCCAGCAAGGTTGAGATCACGGACTCGCGTGCCATCATTGGCTCCTTATGTCACTCGTCACGGAGTTACTTCTTAGTATGACAATCCCAGTTTCAAACGACAATATTCTGCACAGGGAAGGCAAATATGATCCGGCGGGGATGGCGGGCGCAGGGACAAGCATGCTCGTTCCCCACGCCTTCTACGTCCCTAGAGCGGTGAGCACAATGCTTGAGCCTGATCGAGGAGCGAATACATGACCGGCGAGCCGCGCGGCAGCGCGCTCAGGCATCACGCATCAGGCATCGTGCTATAGGCCTTCTACGCTCGGGTTTGCACACGGCTGCCAACCCGCACCCAGGCCACTTTGCCATCAACCAGCGGGCCGATCTCGATGCGCTGGCCGACATACGGCCCTTCCGGCACGATCGCCTCAGACTCGCTGATCAGCACAATCGGGATCGGCGGCGGGGTTGGGCCGGGCGGGGTTTCGGGCGTCGGGAAGCCGCCCTTGGGGATGGATTGCAGGCTCAGCCGGCCATCACTCAGCTCGATCTCACTATCCGAGAGCGCCCCGAGGTAACGGCCAACCAGACTCTGGGCGAGATCCGGTAACTCAAGCGGTTCCGGCATTGGCTCTGCCAGGCCGAGTTCGATCTGGAGCCAGGAACGCCAGATCGCCGCCGTCAGCAGGCCGCCCTGGGCGGCATTGGTAAGGGTGGCCAGAGCTACGCCGCGCTCCGGCGCAATCCAGAGATCGGCGATCTGGCCTTTGGTGCCGCCGGAATGGCGGATCATCGTCAGTGGGCCAACCCGGCGCACAAACCATGTGAGGCCGACATCCATATCGCGGTTGATCGGCGCCTGTGGGGCGCGCATCGCCGCCAGTAATTCGGCGGGAATCAGGTGCTCGCCGCCGGGGCTGCTACCATCACCGAGATGAAAGGCAGCGTAGCGCAACAGATCACCGACCGTACTCACTACGCCGCCGGCCGGGTGCGAGGCGCGGCCAATCGGCCATGGGCCAATCGGCGCCACCACGCCATCCTCATTGCGCTGATGGCCGACCACAAAGCGCCGCAGCATCACATCGTGCGGGAAGAACAGGCTGTCGTGCAGCGCAAGCGGTTGTAACAACCACGCCCTCATCGCCGCCTCGAAGGTCATACCGGTTACCTGCTCGATCACGCGGCCGGCCAGGTAGAAACCGGAGTTGTTGTAGGAAAACAGGGTTCCAAGCGGCAATTGTTGCGGCAGTTCGGGCATGCGTTCGCGTACGATCCGGTCGAGCGCATCGTCGCCCCAGCCAAGATCATCGAAATAATCGCCCAACCAGCCAGCGGTATGCGTCAGCAGATGGCGCATGCTGGCCCGCGCCTGGGCTTCCTGGTCGCGTAGTCGCAGATCCGGCAGGTATGTTGTCAGCGGCACATCGAGATCGAGCCGGCCGGCGGCGACCAGTCGCATCACCACCGTACCGAGCATGGTTTTGGTGATCGAGCCGATCTGAAAAAGCGTATCGTCGGTAACAGGCAGTGGATTGGCGAGGCTGGTCACTCCAAGGCCGGCCATCTCGATTATGCCGCCGCGCAGCACGCCCAGCGCTACACCGGGTACCGCGAACTCGGCCCGGGCCGCCTCGGCATGGTCGATCAATTGCTTGAATGATTGGGAATGCACATGAAGTTCCTTTGCGAAATTGGTACGTCGAGATGCCAGATCCGACATCTCGACGTGCCAGGTGTCTCGACGTACCGATTCGCTGCTACCACCCGATTGCCGAGCCGTCGGTGCGCGATTCGGTGCCGGCGACATAATCGCCCGAATCCATACGCCAGATGATCTGGCCACGCCCGAATCCACTCAGCGTGCTGTCGATCTCGACGCGATGGCCGCGCGCCAACAAACCCTCGACAATATGGCGCGGCGTCTCCTGTTCCAGATGCAACTGGCCGCTGCGCTCCCAGCGCCAGCGCGGTGCATCAAGCGCCGCCTGCGGGTGCATGCCGTAGTCGAGTGTGTTCACGATCACCTGGGCGTGGCCCTGTGGCTGCATGTGGCCGCCCATCACCCCGAATGGCCCAACCGGCTTGCCCTCGCGCATAAGGAAGCCGGGGATGATCGTGTGGAATGGCCGGCGCCCCGGCGCCACTTGATTGGGATGCGCAGGCGTCGTCACAAAACCTGCGCCGCGATTGTGCATCGAGATGCCGTAGCCGGGGATCACGACGCCCGAGCCGAAGCCCATGTAGGTCGATTGGATCATGCTCACCATGCGACCGTCACGGTCTGACACGCAGAAATAGACCGTGCCGCCGCGCGGCAACTCACTCGGCCCAAAATCCTGTGCGTGGTCGCTGATCAAGCTTGCTCGCTGCGCCAGGCGCTCGCGATCAAGCATGGCCGCAATTGGCACTTCGACCTTCGCCGGATCAGCGACATAGGCGAAGGCATCGGCGAAGGCCAGTTTGATCGCTTCGATCTGCGGATGGTACGCCGCCGCACTATCGCGGGGATGGCCGGCGAAATCCAGATTGTCGAGCGCGCCGAGGGCCATCAATGCGGCAATACCCTGGCCGTTCGGGGGGATCTCGCAAACCGTATGGCCGCGATAGGTCGTACTGATCGGATCAACCCACTCGCTGCTGTGGCCGGCCAGATCTTCGGCGCCGATCAGGCCACCGGTCTCGCGGGCAAAGGCCACAATCGCAGCGGCGATCTCGCCGCGATAGAACACATCGGCGCCCTGTGCGGCGATCAGGCGCAGGGTGCGCGCGTGGCCGGGCGAACGGAAGCGTTCACCGGCCTGCGGCGCCCGCCCGTCGATGCTGTAGGTGGGCAGGAAGCCGGTGAATTCCGGCCCATTGCGCTGTTTCGCCGCTGCGATCCCATTTTGCCACCATTGTGAAGTCATCACCGGCACCGGTGCGCCCTCTTCGGCATAAGCGATCGCCGGGCGGAGCACCTGCTCAAGCGGCAGCGCGCCGAAACGCTCATGCATGTCGGCCCAGAGTTTCACCACGCCCGGAACCGTAACCGGGAACCAGCCGTGGGTCGGCATTTCACTATGACCGGCCCGCGCCAATGCCTCAACGGTCAACGCGGCGGGTGCGCGGCCGGAGCCATTGATTCCATGGAGCTTCTCGCCATCCCAGATCAGGGCAAACCCGTCACCGCCCAGACCATTTGCGGTTGGCTCCAGCAAAGCCAGGGCGGCGGCAGCGGCAATTGCGGCGTCGATCGCGGTTCCACCGGCTTGCAGGATCTGCATCCCGGCCTGCGAGGCCAACGGGTGCGACGTGGCGACAACCCCATTTGCGGCAACCAGGGGAACCCGGCGAGACGAGTAATGATACGTGTGCAAATCAAGATCCACGAAGCGCTCCTTTGGGCATCAATATGCAGTTATTTCGGACGGCATAATGTTATTATGCCATAGGTGTGGCGCGCCTATGGCACACGTACCACAAATCGTGCCACCTCAACCATGCCGTCGGGAACGATCTCACCATCGCGGCTGACCGGCGGGCGCTCGCCGCTGGCCGGATCGTACATGCCCACCATCACCCGGTATTCGCCCGGCGCCATACCCGGCGGCAAGTAGACATCGTTCACATCGACCACCAGTGTGCCCGCTTGCCATGTGCTGGTTGGAAATCGTCCCTGCCAGGGCGGCGCATCGCGTTGCGTCGGTCGATTGCCCGCCGCGTCAAGCACATGCACAAAGATCAGCAGATCGTCGGCGAACTGCTCTTCCACCTGCCAGAAAGTTCGCAGCCCAAACACGCCACCGGCGCTAAATTCAGGCGCCTCGCGCAATAATGGCGGCGTCCCGGCGCCCGACGGATCGCCGAAAGCAACGCCAAGCAACTCCGTTCCGCCGAACGTCACCCGGCTGTCCAATGGCTGTGGGATGTCACCTGCTTGCAGGCCGGTCAACCAGACCATCAGGCGCGGGCCAAGCATATCTTCGCGCCGGATCGGCCCAAATTCGGCAATTGGCGTGCCATACATCGCGTAGGCTTCCGGCAGTTGAAATTGGCCCCAACGGTCTGAAGAGCCGATCAGGTAGGCAAATCCTTGTGATCGATAAAACGCCGGATCATGCAGCGTCAGATCATCAATCTCCGTCCAGCGGTTTTCGGTTACACCGGGGATCGGCTTCAGCTCGGCGGCGATCCGCGCCCCCGGCGGCACCTCCGCTGCGATCCAGGCCAACACATGCTGGCGCGAGTCGCCGCCGGCCTGACGGTTCAGTTCGCGGCCGGAGGCAAGTGCCGGCGGCGCCAGCAGCAGCACCAGAAGCGCCAGCGATAATCCCGGCGCAAGATACGCCGATCGGCGCGGTGCGGGCAGCAATCCGGCGAGCAGTTGCGGCACGCTTGTGATCGCCACGCCAATCGGCAAGGCACCGGCCACCATCAGCGGCAGCATATTTTGCATAAAATGGGTTGGCCGCGAGAGATGGATCAGCAGCGAGGGCAGGGCGAATCCCAGCCAGACCGCCAGAATCAGCGGGCGTTTGCGGGCCAGAATCGCCAGGCCGACAAGGATCAGCAGGCAGGCGAGCGGGCCAAGGCCGATGCCCCAGAAGAATTCGCTGTAGCCGGCGATGTTCCACTCGCCGCGATAATGACCGTTCCCGCCGCCGTAGTTCGTCCATTGGCGCGCAATCCCGCCGCCGACAAGTTCCGGGCTGAGTAGGGCGTATGGCGTGCCGGCGATAAAACAGACGATCGCCGCGATACCTGCGCTCGCCAGGCGCCCGGCCTGCCCAACAAGCAGGCGCCGCCATTGCCCTATGTCACGGCCCATCCCAAGCAGGGCCGCCACCGCAATCGCGCCGGCTACCGCTCCGGCGTTGTATTTGGCCGACGCGGCCAGGCCGGCGAAAGCTCCGGCGGCAAGATAGGCCCGCCAGCGCTGATCGCGAGCCGCTACAAACGCCAGGCTCAGGCTTAGTGTCGCCAGGAATGTTGCCGTCACATCGGTTGTCGCCCAGCGCGAGAATTGCATGTGGTACGGTAGGAGTGCCACAAACAGGGCCGCGATCAAGCCGACCGTGCGATCCCAGCCGCGTGTGCCAAGTCCGAATACCGCCAGGGCCGTCAACCCGCCGAAGACTGCCGAGAGCAACCGCGCCGCCACAAAAAAGTCCGGCACCGTCGTAACCGTGTAGGTTGTGACAATCATCTCGCCGATCGGCACGTAGATCCCTGCGGCGAGGCCGAGGCGGTAAGCAAGCTGAATAAACGCCAGGGCCAGGTAGACAAACAGCGAGGGTTTTTGGAAAAAGCGCTGATTTGGATCGCCGCTGCGCAGCATCTCGACCACATACGTGATCGGATTCGGCTCATCGGGATGATCGACATAGGGCAGGCTACGGTCGATCCAGGCAGTCCGCAGGAACAGCGCCAGCAGCACAATTGCGCCCAGCGCCAACCAGATCAGCAGTGGTCGGACAAGCGGTGTATCACGCGAAACCGTACGGGCGGGAATATCGTTTGATAAAGCGATCTTCTTCATTATCCACAACTAGATATAGCAATCCAACCAGAACCGAGAACCCAGAACCGGGAACCGCAGTATCAGTACGCAGAACCGCCTTCACAACTCAGATAGGATTGCTATACTACGCTGAAGTGCATAACTTCACCCGCCTATCGTACCACCGAACAGAAACTTCGTTGGTCGCTATAGCAATCCAACCAGAACCCAGAACCCCAAGAACCACGGGAACCGACCTCGGGAATCGAGGACGCAGCACCGCCTGACGCAGGCCTGGAATAGCAATTCCAACCAGAACCAAGAACCCA
>JAAUQO010000229.1 GCA_012032775.1 Oscillochloris sp.
GGTCATGGTTGCCGGCGCAAGGCAAGTTGGGCGCAGGCGCCGGCGGCAGTGGGCAGGCGGATATTGTGCTCCAGGCTGCCGGCGAACGGATAACCGGCGCTTTCGGCGACAGTGCGCAGGCGTTGAATCCCCGCAGTGCGGGCCGCAGTCCCGGCGAGCAGATATGGATGTTCGGCGGGCAAACCGGCGATCGCCGCCGCCGGATCATCACCCTTGTCGAGCAGATCGATCCAGCCGCCGGCCCAATGGGTCGTGCCGTGGCCTTTGGCCAGCAGCATCACCTTTTCGCCGCGTTCGGCCCGCCCAAGGGCCGCCATAAGCCCGGCGATACCCGCGCCAATCACGATTGTGTCGTAATTCATTGTTACGCCTTCACATACTCGGTCTGAACCGCCGGGTGATCGGTGACCATGCCGCCGCCCTGTTCGGCGTGGGGCCGCAGGTGATGCACGCCCATCACGCCGACATAAATCAGTTCGTCGATCCGTGACTGGCGCAACTGATCGCCCCAGAGCACCGGCGTCAGGCCCTTCCAGCGCTCTTGCAGGAAGTGCAGCAAGGCGGCGTTCGAATGCTCGATCGCGAATGGCGCACCCGGATCATCGGCGCCATTCATGCCTACGGTTTCGTTCTGTTGCGTCCGGCGCTCGAAAAGCAGTGCCGTCGTGCGGTAGATACACCAACCGCCCTGACACGGCCCCATGCCCATGCGCACATCGCGGCGGATGTCGTCGAGGTTGTTGGCGCCGCTATCGATCGCAGCCTGGACACGCGCCCGCGTCACCAACTCGCATTCGCAGATCAGATCGCCGTAGCTGTCGGTTTTTTCCACATCGGCCAGTGGTTTGCCCATCCAAAAAAGGTGCGGGACCGCTGGCTGGGTGGATTCGGGTGTAACATCGATACTCTGGATTTTGAATTCCGACGTGGGCACCGGCAAAACTTCGTGCGCAGTGCGGCAAGGCGTCGTATTGCCGAGTTTCTTCGCCAGATGATCGACAGTCTCCTCAGCCATAAGCCGGTAGGTCGTCCACTTGCCGCCGACAATCGAGACAATTCCGTCAACCCCGTCGCGCTCGGCGTGGTCGAGCAGTTTGTAGGTACGCGGAATATCGCGGTCGCTGGCGGCATCTTTGTCTTTGTAAAGCGGACGCACGCCGGCCCAGGCGCGCAGGGCGCGATACTGCTTAAAGCCGGGCACCAGCTTCTCGCCCTCGTCGAGCATGAACTGAATCTCTTCCGGCTCGATCCCGTAGACATCGGGATCGGGAACGTGGATATCGGTGGTACCGATCACGGCAACCGTGCGGATCGGCACCAGGATATCGCCGTCGGCGGGGAGTTTGCAGCGGTTGATCACGGTGTTGACCATGCGGTGGTTCATGGCCACCATGGTGCCTTTACCGGGAACAACGGTTACAGTCAGGCCGGCGAAACCGGCGATCTTACCGGCCCAGGCGCCGGCGGCGTTCAGCACATAGGCGCATGTGATCCGCTTGTGTTCGCTGGTGCGCAGATCTTCCAGCACTGCACCGACCACCCGATCGCCCTCACGGATCAGATCGACGACACTGTGATAGGTGAGGATCTGGGCGCCGTGTTCACGGGCCGAGAGCGCAGTTGAGTGGGCGGCGAGAAACGAGTCGGCGGCGCCGTCGGGAACTTCAAAGGCCCGTGAGATCTGCGGATTCAGCACCGGCTCGCGGCGCAACACCTCGGCAACCGGGATCTCCTGCACCGGCACCTGGGTTTTGCGACAATTGGCGAGGAAGATATCGCCATAGCCTGGATCATCCCAGGGCGTGGTAACGAAAAAGCCCGACGTATCCTCGATGCAATGGGGCATAATCCGGCGCAGCACGACATTTTCGTGAGCGCATTCGGTGGCCGACTGCGGATCTTTGGTGACATAGCGCCCGCCGGAATGGAGCAAGCCGTGATAGCGCCCGGTGGTACCGTGGGTCAGGTCGCCCTTTTCTACCATGATACAACGCAGACCGCGCATGGCCAGATCGCGGGCGCAGCCGGTGCCGGTCGCACCACCACCGACCACCAGGACATCGGTCGAGAGTGTTTGCATGAGTGATCCTTTCGTAAAGGCGAGGCATTCGCCGCATATCGTGCCGGTCTACTCAACCATCTGCTGCGAATGCTTCGCCCTTAGACATGGTTCGGCTACGCCGAATCTGGATTGACACGTTTGTTGTTTGTTCGCGACTTCGCCGCGAACAAACAACAACCATTGTCAAGTGGATTTGAACCTTGTCTTACGCACACAGGTTTCAGGCGCTTAACAGGGCATGCACTTCTTCCGCCGCCGCGCAGGCCAGTGCTCTGGCGGCAAGTTCGCGAGCCGCAGTTGTGTCGGTAGCGCGAATCGCCCGCCGCACCAGCGCGATCTGGCCGGCGGCGCAACTGAGTTCATCAACCCCCAGGCCGATCAACAGCGGCGTCGCCCGCGCATCACCAGCAAGATCGCCGCAAACGGCCACATGGCGCCCATACGCATGAGCGGCCTCGCATGTCATGGCGATCAGGCGCAGCACCGCCGGATGCAGCGGTTGGTACAGGCCGGACACCCGCTCGTTGCCGCGATCACAGGCCAGGGTATATTGGGTCAGATCATTGGTGCCGATGCTGAAAAAATCGGCTTCCCGAGCAAAGGCGGCGGCATTCAGGGCGGCCGCCGGCACCTCGACCATCATGCCGAGTTGCGGCGTATCGGCACAGGGCAATCCTGCGTCGGCCAACTGGCGGCGCGCCTCGTCGAGCAATGCACGAGCGCGGCGAAACTCGGCCACACTGGTTACCATCGGCAGCATAATCCGAATATCGGCGTTCGCACCGGCACGCAGCAGCGCACGGAGTTGCGGCAGCAGGGTCTCGGGCCGGTCAAGGCCGATCCGCAGGCCGCGCCAACCAAGGAACGGATTGGCCTCACGCGGGAGCGCCAGAGCCGGCATGGGCTTGTCGCCGCCGACATCAAGGGTGCGAACGGTAATCGGTTGATTGGGCAGGGCCGCAGCAACCGCCTGGTAGAGCGCCAGTTGTTCTTCCTCATCGGGAAGTGCGGAGCGCTCCAGAAACAGTAACTCGGTGCGCAACAGGCCAATCCCGGCCGCGCCCCACTCCTGAGCGGCGCTTGCATCGGCGGCGTTGGCTGCGTTCGCCAGCAAGCCAATCATCACACCGTCGCCGGTCACACTCGGCCGATCAACCTCGGTGCGCAAAACATCCCGCTCGGCGCGCTGCTGAGCGACAAGATCGCGCAGGCGTTGCAGTTCGTGTTCCGGGGGATTGACCAACAAAATGCCGGCGCCACCGTCAAGGGCGAGCGTTTCGGTTCCCTGGACAGTGTCCAATAAACTATCGCCGAGCCCGACCACCGCCGGAATACCGAGCGAGCGGGCAAGAATACTGGAGTGGGCGGTCATACCGCCGGCGGCAAGTGCGAAGCCAAGCAGGCGGTCGCGGGGGACACTCATCAGATCGGAGGGGCCGAGATCGTGGGCGACGACAATTGCCGGGGCATCCAACAACTCGCCGAGATTGCGCCCGCCGCTGATCGCCCGGCGCACCTGGATCGCGACATCACGCAGATCGGCGCGCGCGCACTCAGGTATTCGTCGTCGAGCGCTTCAAGCTCCAGGGCCTGTTCTTCGGCGGCCTGCGTAAAGGCGGCGGCAGCGAATTGGCCCTGAGCCATCAACTCAGTGGCCCGCTCACGCAACCCCGGATCATCGAGCATCATGCGGTGGGCGGCGAAGATCTCGGCCTCTTCGTTCTGTCCGGCCTCACGCAGGGCCGTTTCGTGGCCGGCGATCACGGCATCGGCGGCAATAATCGCCCGCTCCAGGCGCGCCGGCTCATCACCGGCGCTAACCGCAGAAATCGCCGCTTCAGTATCGGCGTCGGGGTTGTAATAGAGCGCCGGACCGATTGCGACACCGGACGCAGCCGCCAATCCTTTAAGGGCAGGCAATCTGCTCATAGCTCACCAGGATACAGAATTACAGGATACAGGAGCCAGGAGACCGGCATGCGGGCCGTAGCGGCGCAAAATTTCGCGCCGCTACGCACTCCCAAACCGGACATGATCGACCACTCGGTGGGTAGACCGATTACTCGGCCCAATCGAAGGTGCGGGTAACCGCCTTCTTCCAACCGGTGTAGAGCGAATCGCGCTGGTCGTCGCTCATCTTCGGCTCCCAGGTCTTATCCATCTGCCAGTTCGTACGCATCTCGTCGGTGTTCTGCCAGTAGCCCACCGCAAGGCCGGCGGCGTAGGCTGCACCAAGGGCCGTAGTTTCCGCCACTTTCGGTCGCACCACCGGCACGCCGAGAATATCGGCCTGGAACTGCATCAACAGATCGTTGTAGACCATACCGCCATCGACCTTGAGCGCCTTTAATTCGACGCCCGAGTCTTTGTGCATCGCCTCGGCCACCTCGCGGGTCTGATAGGCAGTTGCCTCCAGAGCGGCGCGGGCGATATGGTTCTTGGTGATATAGCGCGACATACCGACAAGGACGCCGCGGGCGTCGGAGCGCCAGTAAGGGGCGAAGAGGCCGGAGAAAGCCGGCACGAAGTAGATGCCGCCGTTATCCTCAACCTTGCGGGCCAGATCTTCGCTCTCCTGAGCGGTGGAGATAATACCCAGATTATCGCGTAGCCACTGGATCAGCGAGCCGGTAACCGCGATCGACCCTTCCAGCGTAAAGATCGTCGGCTGGTCGCCGAATTTGTAGCCGGGGGTGGTGATCAGGCCGCTCTTCGACTGCACCAGATCAGTGCTGGTGTTGATCAGCATAAAGTTTCCGGTGCCGTAGGTATTCTTGGCCTCGCCGGCGCTATAGCAGGCCTGGCCTACGGTCGCGGCTTGCTGGTCACCGAGAATACCGGCCAACGACACGCCGGTGAGCGCGCCGTGGCACTCGCCGTACACGCCACTGGATGGCTTGATCGTCGGGAGCATCGAGCGCGGCACACCGATTGCCGCCAGCAACTCATCGTCCCACTCCTGGGTTTCCAGGTTCATCAGCATGGTTCGCGAGGCATTCGTCACATCGGTGATATGCAGCCCGCCATCGGTGCCGCCGGTCAGATTCCAGGCCACCCAGGAGTCGATCGTGCCGAAGGCCAACTCGCCTGCCTCGGCAGCGGCGCGGGCGCCTTCGACATTGTCCAGAATCCAACGAATCTTCGGGCCGGAGAAGTATGTCGCGATCGGCAAGCCGGTTTTCGGCCGGAAGCGATCCTGGCCGCCGTCCTTCATCAGTTCATTGCAGATCTTATCGGTGCGGGTATCCTGCCAGACAATCGCGTTATACACCGGCTTACCGGTTTTGCGATTCCAGACCACCGCCGTCTCACGCTGGTTGGTGATCCCAACCGCCGCCAGATCGGTACGGCTGCAATTAGCTTTCTCCAGGGCGGCGACAATCACACTCTGGGTGCGCTGCCAGATCTCATCGGGATTATGTTCAACCCAACCCGGCTTGGGGAAGATCTGCTCGTGCTCGCGCTGATCGACGGCGATCACGCCACCGCTGTGATCGAAGATCATGCAGCGGGTACTCGTGGTGCCTTGATCGATAGCGGCTACGTACTTCGACATGAGGTGACTCCTTTGTCTGTGTGACGCAGTATCTTGCGTCGGTATCTTTGGGGCGAAGCATGCAAACTACGCGTGCTTCGCCCTTACACTATCCTGGTAGCGTGTCATGCGCCCGACCGGCAGAGGTGCGACCCCTACGCCCCGGCAGCCCCCTCGGCGACGGCCAGCATCGCCCGCGCCATCAGGAGTGCGGATGTGGCGCCGGGATCTTGGTGGCCGATGCTGCGTTCGCCGAGATACGATGCGCGACCCTTGGTTGCGAGCATCGGGATCGTGTCTTGCACGCCCTGTTCGCATGCGGCGACGGTTTTGCGCAGCGCATCGAGATAGCCGTCACCGGCGTCGATCGCCGCCCGTAATGCCTCGACGGCGGGCGCAATCGCGTCGATCATCGTCTTCTCGCCGCGCGTGGCCTTGCCGCGGGCCTGTATCCCTTCGAGTGCGGCATTCAACGCCGCCAACACATCGCTTGCGTTGAGTTCGAACCGCTCACCGATACTCATCCCGGCGCGCAGAAATGCCGTCCCATAGAGCGGGCCGCTCGCGCCGCCGACCGTCGAAACCAGCGTGGTGCCGACCGTCTTCAGAATCGAGCCGATATCCTTATCGGCCACGCTCGGCAACTTCGTCAACACCGTACTGAACCCACGATCCAGGTTCACACCGTGGTCGGCATCGCCGATCGCCGAGTCGAGCCGGGTCAGGAAATCGCGCTCCTCTTTTACCCTGGCTGCAACAAGCTCGATGAATTGAATGACATGTTCTGCGGTGATCTGCATGCCCTACCTCCAACAAACATGCAGAATGCAGAATTATGAATACAGGATATTGCACAACTCACAGGCGATCTGCCCATTCCTCGCACTACCAAGTAGTGCAGTTTACAGATCGGAGTTCTGTACGGTTTCTGCATTCTACATTCCGCATTCTGCATTCACTACATGCCCCACCGCAATGCCGGCGTCAGGACAGGGGCGTCCCACAGTTTCGTCAGTTCGTCGTCGAGCTTGACAAGGGTGAATGAGCAACCGGCCATTTCCAGCGAGGTAATATAACTGCCGACCAGACTACGACTGATCGTGATACCCTGGTTCTTAAGGATCTTGGCCAGTTCGTTGTACATCACATACAACTCGATCAGCGGCGTGCCGCCCATACCATTCACAAAGGCCAGCACATTGTCGCCGCTCTTGAACGGCAGATCCTCCAGAATCGGCTTCGCCAGCATCTCGGCTACTTCGCTGGCCGACGCGATCTTGGTGCGGATGCGGCCCGGCTCGCCGTGAATCCCGATCCCGATCTCCATCTCGTCTTCCGGCAATTCAAAAGTGGGCTTGCCGGCGTGCGGCACCGTGCATGAGGTAAGCGCCATGCCCATGCTGCGGCCCTGCGCATTTACCTTCTCGGCGATCCGCTTGACTTCGGCCAGATCCGCGCCATTCTCGGCGGCGGCGCCGACGATCTTCTCCAGCAACACCGTCACACCCACGCCGCGCCGGCCGGCGGTATACAGGCTATCCTTCACCGCCACATCGTCATTCGTCACCACCGCCGCAACCTCGATCCCCTCGGCGGCGGCCAACTCGGCAGCCATCTCGAAGTTCATCACATCGCCGGTATAGTTCTTGACGATATGCAAAACACCCTTGCCGCCATTGACGGCTTTGGTGGCGGCCAGCATCTGATCGGGCACCGGCGAGGTAAAGACAGCGCCGGGGCATGCCGCATCGAGCATACCTTTGCCGACGAAACCACCGTGCATCGGCTCGTGGCCCGAACCGCCGCCCGAGATCACGCCCACCTTACCCTGTACCGGCGCATCGGCCCGCACCACAAAATCCGGGTCGTAATGCACCGTGACGAGATCGGAGTGAGCCAGAGCAACGCCGGCCAGCGACTCCTTCACCACGGTTTCAGGATTGTTGATCAGCTTCTTCATCGAAGAGCGTCCTCCATTGAATTAGAAACTACCCAGAGCAACATAGAGCGCACCCGCAATGACGGCGCCGATGATCGGGCCGACCACCGGGATCCAGGAATAGCCCCAATCACTGTCGCCTTTGCCGGGGATGGGCAGAATCGCATGGGCAATGCGCGGGCCGAGGTCACGGGCCGGGTTGATCGCATAGCCGGTGGTGCCGCCAAGTGACATACCGATCACAACCACGAGCAGGGCCACCGGGATGATACCGAGCGCGCCGAGGCTCACATCGAATGCTGCGCCGGTCGGATCACTAAGCGTGAACCCTTTAATCGCCAGGATGCCGAAAACCAGCACGAAAGTGCCGATAGTCTCGCTCACCAGGTTCCACACCGGGTTGCGGATCGCAGGGCCGGTGCTGAAAACGGCCAACTTCAGGCCGGGATCTTTGGTTTCGCTCCAATGGGGGAAGTAATGCAACCAGACCACAACTGCCCCGAGGAATGCGCCGATCATCTGCGCAACGATGTAAATCGGCACCTGCCCCCAATCAAAGCCGCCGGCAACAGCCAGACCGACCGTTACCGCAGGATTAAGGTGAGCGCCGCTAATTGCGGCTACCGAGTAGGCACCGACAAACACCGCAAGACCCCAGGCAAGCGTAATCACGATCCAGCCGCTGTTTTCGGCCTTGGACTTGCTGAGCAACACGCCGCCAACCACACCGTCACCGAGCAGGACAAGTAGAAAGGTACCGATGATTTCGCCAACGAACGGAGACATAGATGGGTTTCCTCCTCGAAACTCCAGAACACGAAGAGCCAGTACAGGTACGATAGATTTTGATCGCGTTCAGTCCGTTGAACTGCTTCCATGTGGAAGCGCCTGCCGCGCAACATGGCGCGTGTGGCCCATACTCGGGTGCGGTGCTCACCTCCTTTGGAGCGATCACAAACAGAAAATAGGCAAACGTAGAGCAAGCTGTAGCCCGGCGGCTACAGATCGCGAGAAGATTCACATGTGGCAGTGGTGGAACACCAGTGTGTGTAGTCACCTCTCGCCATTGAGCAGGAAGACACTGGGTAAAGGCGCATGCAGCAAAGAACCCCTGATCATAGATCTGACCGGATTCACATATTCCCCGATGGCTCCGTTGCCTTCAGTTCACTTCAGGTGAGTTGAAAATTTGTTAATCGAATATAATTCCATCATAACGCCCCACTAGTACCTTCGTCAAGGGAGGTACTATGCCTGGAAGGCCGGGTTTTGTTTCACTATTGAAACATTCTGTTTCAGCTTTGTTGCAACCGCTGGCCGCTCGCCCAGAAATCGGCCCGACTAAGGCCGTGGCGTTGCATCTTGCGCCAGAGCGTCGCCCGGCTGATGCCGAGCAGAGCCGCCGTCTGGCCCAGATGGCCGG
>JAAUQO010000230.1 GCA_012032775.1 Oscillochloris sp.
AAGGTCATCTTGCAGACCTCGCTGCTCCGCCAGGCCGCGGTCAAGCTGCTGCCCGCCGATGCGAGCGACGCCGACAAAGCCGCCGTTCAGGTTGCGTCCTTCGCCCCAGAGTTGATAGCCCTCATCCAGGTATTCGACCGCCATACCGTCATTGCCGTCCTGACGCAACCGACCCATCACGCTATGCGGCCCCATCCAGATCATGAGTTCACCGGTTTCACCGAAGCAACGACCATAATCGACATCTTGCCAATCCAGGGCGCCGGCCCACTCTGCGGGAAGGCATCGGCATCGGTGGAAAGATGCAAAATAGATCCCTCTAATACGCCCCACACCATGCCTTCACTCAGGCACAACAGCAGCCATGTGAGTCCGTAAGTCTCCATCTGCGCTTTCAGCCAATCGCGCATGTCGGCCTTGGTATCGACGGCAACCGGTGTGATCGCTGTGGTTGTGGTTCCCAGTATTCGTGTCATACCAACCCCAGATAGGTATGCAGTGCTTGGAGATAGCGTTCCAATGCTTCCGCCGGCTGTTCTTCAATCAGTAGCCCGCTGTCGCTTTCCCGTAGGTGCCACTGTGTATCTGCATCAGCCTTGAGATCGGCCTCAATCCCACGCACGATGCCGCGGCCGACACTGGCACTCCCGCCAAGTGGTAGGTCGCCGCTCCAGAGGTCTTTGAGTAACAGCAAGAGTAAGCCGATCCGGGCGTGTTCCTCAGCCGCTTGTGCTTCAGCCGTTGCAGGATCGCTCGGGATCGCGTCGTGGTGCAGGGTGAGGTGGAGTTGTACGGCACCGCCGAACCATGGTGCCTCGCTAAAGAGTGCAGTTTCAAAGGCACCGCCGGTAAAGCGGTCGATTGCCACTCGACTTTGTACCAGCAGTTGTCCGAGATCGATCGGCCGCTCCTCGACAATCAAGCGACTGGCGGTCGGCGCGGCTTCGCCGCCTGCAGCACGATGCATATCGAAGCCGAATATGCTGTTCAGCAATGCCTGCCGTCGCGGCTCGGCATTGGGTGCAAGGGTCGCCAGAATCATAGCGGCGCGGGATCGTAATGCGCCGGCCAGGCTGGTACCCGGAAGAATCGCCGTCATCCCGTTTTCATCACGGAAGGAGCGGATGTGCGTCACATCGGGCAACTGCCGCCGCGTATCGTCAGGTAGTTCGTCCGCCGGCAAGAGCGGGTCGCTTGAGCGTACGAGGATCGATGTCAGGGCAAACCGCCCGTCGATCACAAACCGCCGGCGTGCATCGGTCGCGCTGCTGCCGGTTTCGCCGGCACCGAGGGCTGCTTGCGGGCCGCCCTGCCAGATCCGGGTTGGGCCGGGTGCCCAACCGCTATGCTCGGCGGTGATCCAGGCCAACAGCCCTTCGATATTGTCGCGCAACTCATACTCAGCGTACGACCACTCCGACACGACACAACGGCCAAAACCACGCGAACGGCGGGCGCCCAGAAAGATATCGCCATGTTCCCGGCCCGGCTCCGCACTCAGCCCACTCAAGGCAACCGCAAGGGCGTGACGCAAGGCGCGGGCCTGGGTAGGAATCGGCGGCAGCAACAACTCAAACCGCAGCGAAAAGGTCGTGCCGGCCGGCAACAACTCAAGATCGTACTTGAACCGATCATCGGCCGTGCGGGTCGCATAATTGATTTTGACGCCGTCACGCACCTCCAGTGCGGCAGTATCACGTAATACGCCTAAGGCATCATCAACAATCAGCGGACTTTGTTCACCCGTATCATCACCCTTGACGGCACCGAACAGCAACTCAGCCATCTGCCCGGACCGGCGTTGTTCCACCGCCCGATAGCCCTGTCCACGTGTAAGCAGGTATCCTCGTAAGGCACCTGCAATCGACGTGCCGGTCAACAAAGGAACCGGATCATCACCGACCGTGTCGAGCAAGAGCGGCATATCGGTGATCGCTTCGGCATCGCCATTCCCGAGATGCGCCGGTGTCAGCAAGTGCAGAGTGCCGGTGACAATCAGGCGGGTGGCGATCGGGCGCGGCGCACGATGATCGTAGGTTGCCACCACTTCAGTACTCATGGTCGCCTCTCCAGCGAGCTAAACTCGGGTCCCTTCCGGCGTTGCCCCGGTGCCGCAAGCACCGCCGCGATCAAGCGCAGGGCAACCTGACGGGTGCGCCGATCATCCTCTGTTGAACCGACATTGCCAATCTTCACACCCTCTGGCTTACCGAGTTCAACCCAGACGTTCGACGGTTGCTCCAGCAATCGATACAGCCAATCGGCCAGGGAGCCTTTGTTTTCCGCCAGGCGTGCGCGCTCAAATCCGAAGCGGGCCGTATCGCGCAGTTGTAGAAACGCTCGCAGAACGCTTTGCGTATCGCCGCTAAACGTCGCTTGCCGCACCAACGTCTGGATATGCGACAACTGGCTGTTTGTCGGCATGCGATCATTGCCTGCGCCGGGTTGCACCTGCGGCCAGACATAGCGCTGCACAAAGGTGATAATCGCCGCATCGATGCGGGAATCTCCCACGCGATTAGCAATGCGCCTGGTAAATGGCTGTAAGGCAGCCGGGATGGAGATATCCTCTTGTACATCCGACCGCGCTGCTGCCAATTGACTGCGCTCTCCCGGATAAGTTGATTCGTTTAACCAATTCAGGGTCAGCCGCCCGAAACCCTCGTTGCGCCGATCGCCGATGCCGTTCGCTTCAAGTTCGGCGGGATCGAACTGGTTGGGCTCGGCCACCTGAAATGTGATCACGCTACCCATCGCCAAGGCGCGCCGCTGCGGCACCGGCAGGCGCCAATGCCGATTGAAACCGCCCACCATTTCAACCGCCGTAAAGGTACGTTCGGGGATGATGGTTACGGGACACTTAAGGTACAAGGACAGCGTCCGATCATCCACCTGCTGGATGTCTTCACCCTCTGGCGAGCGCAAAATCGCCGGACTTAAGAGGGTCATACTCCAGATGCCGTCGCTGCTTGCCGCTGCGCCCGCCGGCTCGGCATACGTACCCGGCTCCATCTGGACTGCCAGGCGTGCGCGACCATATCCGGCACTACGAGAGCGGCCAATCCAACAGGTTTCCGGCGTGAGGAGGCGCTGCAATGCGATCCGATCTTCTGATGTGACGGCAGGATCGATCAGGATGAGCGCCGCAAACTCGTAGCCGGCGGCGAGCGCTTCGTAGCGGAACACGGTGCCGTAACGCGCTTCGGTGTCATCCTCGGGATTACGCTGCAACCAGGCCTTCCCTTTGAGACGATCACGCTGGACATGGATAGCAACCGAGCGCAAGGGCTTGAAAAGGTGTAGGCGACGATGAATCAGAGCACAGAACGACTGGGAGACCGTCTTCCAGCGTCCGGGCAGTCCGGTGGGATCAATCCCCCGATTCACCAATACCGGCATTTCGTCGGAATCGTGCTTCTCTTGCTGCAAGCCGCGCGGCGTCGGAAGACAACGGGTACCGTTCGGCGCCACCGGATAGGCGTTCAGAAAACGCACCTGCCGACTAAGAAACAGCCGCTGAAACAGTGCATCATCAGCACCTTCGGCACCCTCACGAAACCGCGAGGCAAACAACCCGCGCAGGGCGCTCCCCGGAATGTAGTCATAGCTCACCGTGCTGTTCGGATCGCCAACCAACGATGTCGTCAGCAGGGGTTGCTCAAGCGTAATGGTGTAGGCAATTACGTCCATCAGGGAGCCTCACGAAGTGCGTCCGCAAAGGTATGAAAGTGCGTTTGCGTCAATTTGGCGATCTCGGGATGATTAACATCGGAAGGCGCCGTCTCGTGCAAGAGTAAGCTGATCCGCCCACGCCCACGGTTCCGTCCGCTGCCGCCACGGCGAACCGCCAGCACACAGGCAGCCAGTAAGGCGAGTTCTGACTCGGAAGGCGCGACACGAAAGCGGAGTGGCGCAATCAGGGGCGTATCGCGCAACAGTACCCGGATCGAGCGAAGCGATCCATGTTCCGGAGCGCCGGTGCTGGGATCCATAGCCGTCTGTCGGCGGATCGTCGTCAGCGCAGCGAGGACTTCATCGCGTTTCAGTCGGCCGGCTCGCACCTCGGCGTGCAGGGCGTTACGGATCGATTCCGGTAAGCTTGCCGCCCCAATATGCAGACGCGCAGCGCCCTCCCGGGTCGCACCGCTGCGTCCGAACAAAACTTCGGCCACGGGTGCCCAGGGTTCCCAACGCTCCGGCCCAAGAGCAAACGAGAGATTGGCACACTCTTCGACCAGCAACCCCTTGAGACGCCGCGCCCCGAGTTCCGGACAACCGGCGGCATCGTGCTCGATCTCACTGTCGAGCATGCCGGGGATCCCATCACCGCGACTGAAACTCGCGTCACTTTTGAGCTGAACACTGAGGTAGTAGATCACGGGGTGACCTCCACACTCGGCAGCGGAAGGTAGAAATCCAGGGCTTCAATCGCATCAAAATAGGCGCAGACATCGTGGAGGCCGTCGCGGTTACTCAACCAGCCACTTCTGCGATAGTCGTCGCCCGTCACACCGTCAATCAAGGGGAGTTCGTCAACACCGTAGGCGGCTCGAAAGGCCCGCGTTGCCTCACGCCCGGCCCGCAATGCCTCGCGCAAGGCCATCACCTTATTGCGGCGTTCGCGCCAATCAGATGCATCAAATGCCCCAACCGTCTTCGCCAGCGCGTCCCACGACTCCCAACCGATACCGGCACGGAAGAGCGGGCGATGGGTCAATAACCCTTCCTTGACCCGATAGAGCCGATTGCGGAGCTCCGATAGCGGTGCGGCGATCCCGCCGACGGCAATATGCCAATCAAGGGCCGCCGCATCAAAACCCGGTTCGCGGCGCACCGCCTCAGCATGTACCAGATCCTTGGATGCATCGCACAGTTCGGTTGAAAGCGCATAGGCGCGAGCAAAGGGATAGTGGGTTTTAACAATGGCCACCCCGGCACAGGCATAGCCGGGCTTCTCGTCGGGCAGATTGGCTGCGGCCGACTGAAACTCTTCCAGGTATGTGGCGGCGAATGTCAGGCCAAGCCGCCCGTCGCAAACCACCGTCACATCATCGCCGCCGAACACGATCGGCCGCAGAGGCAGGTACGGGCGACCATCGGGTGCGAGGGCAAGCGATCTTTTCAGATCGGCAAAAGCGGGATCATCGTCGAGGGCGATAATCAGGCGCAAGAGCGTTCGTTGCAACGCCTGGCGACCGGCATCTTCAAGCGCCTTGTAGAACCGCTCGATCTCCGCAAGCAGACGGTCATTATCGGCAGCGCTAGGATAGCGTTCACGCAAAGCCTCAAAGCGCCGGCCCATCCCGTTGCCGTCGGCGTGAACCACCGCAATGTAGCTACTCTCGCCATGAGTGCGACCAAGTTCATCAAGATCACGACTAAAGGCATAGCGACGCAGCAAATCCCTCGTCACACCGCCGCGGCGGAGAAATTTGTACAAACGTCGATCCGCAGCATTGCGATAACGGCGATTCGTCTTCGCGGCAACCTCGGCACTCACCGGTCGCCCCGGCTCCTCCTGATCCTCACCGACAGCTGGTTGCCCGGTAGAGCGACAGAGCCGTGTGACGCCTAAACCAGCCAGCGCATGCACATCACGGCGCTGCTGCCCAAGTGTGCGGATCTTCCGGCTAAGTTGCGCATACACGCCATCGGCACCGCCCAACGCATGCTGTGTATCATCGAAGGTATGGTGGGCAGCAATCAATTGCAGACCGGGTGACTCGATCAGGAGTTTGCGCGACAAATCACGTACGACCTGTTTCGCATCTTCGGCGCGATCGAAAAGGATGGCGACATTCCCACCGCCACGAAAGATGAGACGGTTACTTCCTTGGGGATAAGCACGAAGGAGTGCTCTGATCCAATCATCGGTCGCGAGTTCAACCAGGAAGGAGGCGGTAACATTCTCGCGCAGACGATTGCTGCCGAAAATGTAGTCTTGAATACCGGTGGTATCAAGCAGCGTCAGCGTTTTTTCCATGGCACCCCGGTGGTCAACGGCGCTGAGATGCGAAACAAAAGCACGCATGCGCCAGGGCGTATAGGAAAGGATGGCGTTAGTATAGCATGGCAACCCACCGAATGGGGTGCTTTGAAGATGACAATTCAGTTGAATTTGTATCGGAATGGATGAGCCTATTTATGCATCAATCTTATTAATCCGTCCCAACCTGAATCGCAGGCGTATAGGTTTTGCCGTTGAACTCATACACCAGGAATGGTCCAACTTTATTCAGGTGCCACCCAATCAGGGCGGCAAGGGCAACCGGCCCGGCAAAGAAAAAATGGATCCGGGTAGGAACCGGGGTTTTGAGCCGTTCCTGATCAATCACGGCTCGGATCTGGCGGGCTGCTGCGAGTGCGGCCACACTGCCATTGATCTCGTTGCCGTCAAGTTGGAGTTGCGCACGCCGATGAATACGTGCACCTGTCGCCGCTATCCACGCCGCAACCGCCGGCCCCATGGGCTGGCTCATCGTCACCTCAAGAGTCAGATCAGTGCCGGCGGGATCATGGTCGATGGTCGGTTGCTGCACCAATGGCGATGTGTCGTCGGCGCGAGAAGCCGGATCATCCGTACGCCACCACTGGGCACCGGTTTCACTCTGTTGCGCACTAGTGATCTGCTCAACCCAGAGCTGAAATCCGGCCGATTTGCGAAACACATATCCAAACGCAAGTGCAACCGACAACCGGGAGCCGTGAGGGCGAAGTTTGATCGGCAATCGGTGGCCGATGCGCTGAAACACACTTGCCAGCTCTTCAAGGGCCGGATGTAGTTCGTGTCCCCATGTTTCAAGGCTTGGAATCCCCTTGTCGGTATTCCCAACCCAATCCAGCCGAACCTCGGCCGGATAATCGTAGTTGACCACCGAGCGTGAAAACAGTTCAACCGTGAACGCGGTGCGTTTGGGGGCATGACGTAAATTGTAGGGCAGGATGGTGTGTAGCACCTCATGCGCCAGTTGGTGCAATTGAGCGGCTCGTTCTTCAGGATCCCCCACCGTGAGATGAAACAACTGGAAATCGGTGAGCCGTGGATCATCACGGCGATCACGGCTGAACCGTTCCAACTCATCAAGGGTCACCCCATCCAAGACTGGGATGATCGGAAACTTCGGATCATGGCGCGCACGTTCAAGGGCGGCTGCGAGTTCAACATGCTGCACAAAGGGTGAACGTAAGCTTTGTGGCGTCACATACACCAGTATCCCAGCCACCGACTCCAACGCCGCGCGAATCGAGCGCAGAGCCGGACGGCCAAGGTGTAAATCGTCGATATCACGCCACGTGCGCAACCCAAATCGGTGCAAGACCCGACTCAAGGCTTCAACGGCAGCGCCATCGGCGCGACTATAACAGAGAAACACGTGTGGAGCGACTTGTTCTGCCTGTTCCGCAGCCTCAACGGCGGAGGGAGTCAAGGAAAATTGAAGATGAATCACATTCCCACCCACAACCGGCCCCTGAAAGGTAATGTCGCCCATTTGATGGCCGGAACCAAAGTTGATCAACGAGTCTTCGCGCTTAATCTGCCGACCAGCCAGCGACTGAAACAATGGTACAAGATCGGGCGAAAGAGCAGCATTCGGATGCTGTGACTGCATCAATTCATCGAGTACATTCAGCAGTACCGGCAGAGTAGCACGTTGTTCCGGTGGAACAGTTTCTTGAAGGGCATCACGCAGGGCAGGGGTAAGCGACATGGTCAGAACCTCCGGCTAGGGGTAACGCTGCTTCCAATGAGCGATTCGCCGCATCACGATCAAATGCTTCCGGATCAAACGAATCACCGATCCACTCGACTTTCTCGTCATGATCGGGATGATCAGGATCGGCCAATGCATCAAGCAATTCGACATAGCCCCAGGGGCCGCCGCAATCTTCCGGCGGGCAGGCATTGGCGCCATCGACACATTGCGGCAGCGGCGCCGGCGTCGGCAAACGTGCTTCGAGTTGCAGCGTATGCTGCCAATCATCGCCGAAATCGTAGACATAGCGGATCTTGGCGCCAATACGTGACAGGGCTGCGCGGAGGGTCAATGTTCGCTCATCGTGGATCGGTGCAAAATCAGACGGATGCGGCACTCCGTACTCGGTATCCCGCACGGTAAAGCGGTGCAAATGTGAATTTTGCCAAGGCATGACACATTGAATAATTGTATGCAGATCAGCCAATGTGCGGTCGGGATCGACGATGACGCGCCGCCATATCGGCGGGTCGAGATGATCAAGCGTGAGTAGGAGTTGGAATGCAGCAGTACGCTCTGCCGGTGACATAGGATACCTCCTGCTTACAGACATACCACATCAATCTTGTGCCTACACCTCATCTTCGGCATCCTCCGGAAACTCAAGCTCCTCCGTAGGAAATCGACGGCCGCCGAAGTGACGGCCGTCTGCCATCCGCCTTCTGTGGTCGCATAGCCGCCGTCGCAGATCTATCTCCCGCCAAATCGAACCGGCTATCGCAGACCGGCATCTCGCAACAGCGCATCTGCCCATGTGGCATCAACTGAAGATAACGGCGGCTCCGGTTCATCCCGATAATGCAGCCGCAGATCGTAGCTACCGCGATCATACAGCGCATGCACAAGCTGATTCAGATCGACCGGCACATCAGGGTCGCCGGGGTAGAGCGGCAACCCAAACGCCGGGATCGCATCGCGAACATTGAAGGGAAACAACACCGCCTGGGGGCGTTGCTCGGCGCGACTGACGAGAATGCGATAGTCGCTGACACCATGCCAGCGCTCAACCGGCATTGGTTCACCGACACGAAGCAGATCGATTTCCACCAGGTGGGTTAACGAACTCGTGATTTCGCGGCGCTTCCGCAGATACTGCGCCCGTCCCTCGCCGGGGCGCTTATTGGTCGGCGAGAGAACCTCAACCACCGTAAC
>JAAUQO010000231.1 GCA_012032775.1 Oscillochloris sp.
TTCTAGCTTCTAGCTTCTAGCTTTTAGCTTCTAGGTTCTAGCTTCTAGCTTCTAGCTTCTAGCTTCTAGCTTCTAGGTTCTAGCTTCTAAAACTCGTCCTCGTCGTGAATATGTCCGACCCCATACAACCCGGCTTTCAGTGTTTTGAGCGAGAGCAATGCACACTTGAGCCGTACGGGGTTATTTGCCAACGGAATACCGATCAACTCCAGCAGATCCTCTTTGCTGTACGTCTTGGCATCTTCAACCGCCATGCCGCGCAGTTCGTCGGTGAGGAGTGAAGCGGAAGCCTGGCTGATCGCACAACCGCGACCACTAAAGGCCACGTCGGTGATGACGCCGTCGGCCACGATCAAATCGATCCGTACCCGATCACCACAGAGCGGGTTATGCTCTTCGTGGCTGATCGCCGGTGCTTCGAGCGTCCCGAAATTATGCGGATGTTTGGCATGCTCCAGGATCTGCTCGCGATACATATCATCCATAAGCGACCTCTACCCATTGAACATGTGATAGGCTTTTTCCAATCCTACCGCCAGGCGATCGACTTCGTCGAACATATTGTAGAGGTAAAAACTGGCTCGTGCCGTCGCCGGCACATCGAGCACGCGATGCAGCGGTTGGGTACAGTGATGCCCGGCCCGCACCGCCACCCCTTCGCCATCAAGGATCGAGGCGACATCGTGCGGATGGACGCCGTCCAGGGTAAAACTGACTGCGCCGCCGCGATCCGGCGCGCCGGCCGGGGGGCCGAAGATCGTGATACCCGGCACCTCAGCTAGACGCCCGAGGGCATAATCGGTCAGTTCGCGCTCGTGTTGGAAGATCGGCTCCATCCCTATATTGTTCAGGAAATCGAGCGCCGCACCAAGGGCGATTGCCTCGCCGATCGCCGGTGTCCCGGCCTCGAAACGGGTCGGCACGTCGGCATAACTGCTGGCCTCCAACTCGACGATCTTGATCATCGAGCCGCCGCCGAGAAAAGGCGGCATCGCTTCGAGCAATGAGCGGCGTGCCCACAACCCACCGATCCCGGTCGCCCGCAGGCCTTATGACCGCTGAAGGCCAGAAAATCACAGCCGAGCGCCTGTACATCAACCGGCAGATGCGGCACACTCTGCGCCGCATCGACCAGCAACAATGCGCCGACTGCATGCGCACGTTGCGCGAGTTCGGCGATCGGATTGATCGTGCCGAGCACATTGGACTGATGCGCGACCGCCACCAGTTTTGTGCGCTCGCTGAGCTTGGTATCGAGTTCTTCCAGCGCCAGCCGTCCCTGGCTGTCGATCGACAGATAATCGAGCTGGGCGCCGCTACGCTGGGCGAGCATCTGCCAGGGCACGATATTGGAATGATGCTCCATAATCGTGAGCAAGATCCGGTCGCCGGGGCCAAGATTGGCGCCCCCCCAACTGTACGCCACCAGGTTAATCGCCTCGGTCGCATTCCGGGTGAAAACAATCTCGCGCGGGCTTGCAGCGCCGAGAAAGCGTGCCACCTTCCCGCGCGCCCGTTCATACGCGAACGTCGCCTCTTCGCTGAGCTTGTAGACACCGCGATGGACATTCGCATTAAAGCGCCGGTAGTAGTCCTCCAGGCAATCGATCACCTGGCGCGGCTTCTGGGATGAAGCTGCACTATCGAGAAACGCCAGCGGCTTGCCATGCACCTCTTGCTGCAAAATCGGGAATTCCCGCCGCAGCGCAAGGACATCAAATTGGGAGAGGGTTGCCATACGTTTTTTCTGCGCGGTTAGCAAACCAGGCAGATATGTTAAATCTTGGCTTCAATAATCGCCGTCAACTCGTCGCGCAGATCGTCCACCGGGATTGTATTGAGCGCCGGCTCAAAAAAGCCCATCACGATCATACGTTTGGCGTCGGATCTGCTGATCCCGCGCGACTGCATATAGAACAGTTGCTCATCATCGACATCGCCGCTGGTGCTGGCGTGGCCGCCTTTGAGGACATCGTTCGTGTCGATCATCAGGCCGGGGATCGAGTCGTTGCGGGCGGTCGGCGCAAGGTGCAGGGCGTGCTCTTCGAGGCGGGTACTGGTGGCCTTCGACTCATGCTCGATCTTGATCATGCCGTCGAAGACACTATAGCCTTCGCCATTCACCACTGTCTTGAACTGCATAAAACTCTCGGCGTTATAGCCGACGTGGCGCAGCCAGGGCGCAACCAGCAACAATTGCTTCTCGGCAGCAAAGGTGGCGCCGAGCCAATTCACCCGCGAGCCATTGCCCTCCATACGGGCCTCGGCCTCGACATGCTGCACCTTACCGCCAAGCGCGATCGAGGTCCACTCGATCCCGGCATCACGGCCAAGCACCGCTTTCTGGCCGCCGACATGGTAGACGCCGCGGCCCCAATGTTGGGCGCTAATAAAGCGGATGCTGCTGCCCTGACCGGCGAAGATCTCGCTGATCGGCCCGGCGAAGCCGTTTTCAATCCGATCGCGCGAGGTAAACTCTTCGATCAAGGTTGCGCTGGCCTGATCCTCCAGGATCACCAGCGTTCGCGGGAAAATCGCCTGGCTGCCTTCTGCCAGGGTGTAGATCACCCGCAGCGGTGCATCGATCGCAACACCCTTCGGCACGTACAGGAACGCACCATCCTGCCAGAGTGCGGCGCGCAAAGCGCTGAACTTATGGTCGAGCGCCGGCACAGCGCTGTCCATCTTGGCGCGGATCAGCTCGCCGTGGGACGCGATTGCGGCGGCCATGGTGGTGAAGACCACGCCCTGCGAGGCAAGTGATTCATCCCATTGGATCGCCGTCCCATGCACACCAACCGACGGCGCAAGATCCTCCGGCTTCAGGCCGGTTAAGTCGGTGCGCCGCCACACAGGCGGCAGGGTCTGCGCGAAGAAGTTCCACGCTTCGACCCGGCGCTCAATCAGCCACGCCGGTTCGCCGGCGGCCTGCGCCCGTTCGGTGATCTGGTCGGCGGTAAATTCTTTTAATGTCAGTGTTGTCATAGCTCTATAGGTATAGGCGAAGCATGCTCCGCCCTGACAAGTTCACTCGTACGCCTACGCAGCACCGGTGAGTTCGGCCCGCAGCCAGTCGTATCCCTTTTCTTCGAGTTCCAGCGCCAGTTCGGGGCCGCCCTCGCGTACCACCCGCCCATCCATCATCACCGAGACGAACTGCGGCTTGATGTAGTTGAGCAAGCGCTGGTAGTGGGTGATCACCAGGGCGCCCATCTCGGGGCCGGACAGCCGGTTCACGCCCTCGGCCACAATGCGCAGCGCATCGATATCGAGGCCCGAGTCGGTCTCGTCCATCACCGCCATGGTGGGCTTGAGCAAGGTCATCTGCAGGATCTCAAGGCGCTTCTTCTCACCGCCGCTGAAGCCCTCATTCAAATAGCGCCGGGCGAAGCCATCGTCCATCTCCAGGTTCTTCATACCCTCGCGCAACTGCTTGCGGAATTCGGCAACCGGGATGGCGGTCTTCTTCGGATCGACGCCTTCTTCGGCGCGGTGGGCGTTGATCGCGGCCCGCAGGAAATTCGCCACGCTGACGCCGGGCACGGCCACCGGATACTGGAACGCCAGAAACAGACCGAGCTTGCTGCGCTCGTCGGCTTCAAGCTCAAGGATATTCTGATCGCGGTACCAGATCTCGCCGCCGGTGATCTCGTAGCCGGGATGGCCGGCGATAATGTGGGCCAGGGTGCTCTTTCCACTGCCGTTCGGCCCCATGACTGCATGGATCGTTCCGCCGCGCACCGTCAGATTCACCCCTTTGAGGATCTCTTTGTCGCCGATGTTCGCCTGAAGATCCTTAATCACCAGATCGTTGCTCATGTGCTCCTCAAGACAAAACTATAGTCGAAACCGTAACACAAAACCGCTTATCCTTCGGACGATGACTGCGGCGTCAGCGCGATATGGCCGGGACGCAAGACGAAGCGACAATGATGCGAGCCTTCGCGGATGCTGTCTTTCAACACCAACTGCTCGCCCAGCATATACTCGATCATCTGGCGTTCCATCGAGCATACTTCCGGGTGGATCGCCGCCACGTCGTAGTACGGGCAGGCGAAAAGCTGAATTTCATCGCCGTCGCTCGGCACCACCGCAGGAACGCCGCGCTGCTCCAGTAAGCGCCGTAACTCATCAAGCCGGACGGCAATATCAACCCCGGCAATCCGACCGCTGTACTCGTTGGCCAGACGCCGGCTCACGCCGTTCAACAGTTGAGCGACCTTCTCCGGGCCTTCACGGGCCAGCAATTCGCGCAACAGCGATGTGATCAGGCGATCGGTTTGCTGGGGAAAGCGCGCGTGGGCCTTCTCACTTAACGCGTATACCAAACGCGGCCGACCGGGACCATGCCGCTCGGCGCGCACAACCACCATCTGATCGGCTTGCAATGCCGATAGATGATCGCGTACCGCCGTTCCGCTCACACCGAGCAGATCGGCCAAATCTTTTACCGTTGCTTCACCCTGCCGCTGGAGATAATCCAGAATTTGCTCGGCCGGGTGTCCACCACCAAATTTGTAACTGATCATAGTCGCCATCCTCCGAACTACTATGCAGTCTACCAGCGTTTGCGAGTATTGTCAATATTTCAACCAAAAAGTTCTTTTATTCTGAGGGTCGGTGTTCCTTTGTCACAACGGAGCTGCAACCGAGGAATATCAGCCAAAGAAACCTAGCCGAATTACCTGTAATTTTGTAATTGACCATTGCACCGGCGCGTGCTAGACTCTGTCTGCCACAGGGAATGTGCCGGATCGGACCCGACTGGTTGCCGCAGCCGGAGCCGCTAGTTTATGAAAGGATCAGCGATGAGTACGCGATGGGAATACAAGGCCGTGTTTGTCGAGAATTGGGAACGGGTGTCGGTGGAGGGTGTAGAGACGCGCCCCGAAGAGGGTGAGCGCAACAGTGGTTTCGCCCGGCGCTTTCTAAATGGGATGGGCGCCGATGGCTGGGAACTTACCGCAGTGCAACATACCATGCCCGGCCGCAGCTATTTCGTCTTCAAGCGGGCATTGGCCGACGGCGCCGAGCCGGATCTGTCGGTGGCCCGCCGCGATCGCCAGGCGCAGCAACAGGGCAAGGTTGAGGTTGAAGGCGCCGACGGCGCACAAGTGGTGTCGGTATAACCCAGGCGCCGTAGGGTTTAAGGGCGGGCAGCAATCCTGTTCGTACCCCGCATGCATGGCGTCGTGATGGGCGACTCCCCGCTCCCTCCAAAGGAGCGGGGCCGGGGGTGAGGGCCGGCCCGCCCGTCCCAACGCCATGAATCCCTCGTCAGCAATGGGTTCTGTCCGCCCATAAACGCCGTAGGGGTGGCAGCATGCACGGCCTCTACGGCGTCGGATTCAATTCCGCATCCAGAATTTCGCGCCATACCTCGGGCGGCTGGGCGCCGGCCAATAGTTTGCCGTTGATAAAATAGGCCGGGGTGCCGAAGATCCGCAGGGCCTGGGCCTCGGCGAAGTTCGCATCAATATTGGCCGTCATGTCGCCCGCTGCGACACATGCTTCAAGCGCCGGCACATCCAGGCCGGCCTCTGCGGCGGCGGCGGCGATCCTGGCGCCCGCTTCCGCTTCGCTGCCGTACCAGGGATCGGGATCGGCGAATAACAATGTGTGCATCTGCCAGTACCCATTCTGCACGCCGGCACATTCGGCGGCGGCGGCGGCAAGTGCGCCATGGCGACTCGTCACCGGCAGGTCTTTGTACACAAACAACACCTTGCCGGTTTCGATGTACTCGCGGCGGATCGCCCCAAAGGTAAGCAAGTGAAAGCGCCGGCAGAATTCACAGCCAAAATCCGAGAACTCAACTACGGTGATCGGCGCATTGGGGTCGCCGAGGGTGGCATATGGTTCGCCGGCCAACTGCAAGCGGGCCATGCTCGCCGTCACCGGGCCGTTCGCCGTCAGTTCCACTTCGGGTGTCGCCGTGGCTGGCGCAGCGGTGGGGGTTGGGGCAGCGGTGGGCAGCAGCAGATCCGGCGGCGGCGAAGCAGTAGGCTGAACCGGCGTTACGCTGGGCAGACGGGCCACGCTTGGCGCGCCATCGGCACCAGTGGGCGGCGGGGCGGCACAGGCGCTCAGGAGGAGCAGGAGGCAGGAGAATGAAAACAGGAGCGCGGTTCGGATACGGCGGGTAAGGGAAACATCCATGCAGCTAACTCACACCTTCACAAAAATCCCTGATGCTTGATGCCTGATGCCTGAGGGTTGATGCCTGATGCTTGATGCCTGAGGGTTGATGCCTGATGCTTGAGGCGTGAGGCGTGAGGCGTGAGGCGTGAGGCGTGAGGCGTGGTTCGTAGTTGTTGCATGCAGGCGGCGTGCGACGCACAATGATTGTAGCCGCACAAAGTTGTGTACGGCTACACCATTCCGCATTCCAGCGCTACCCCTTGAGCGCCGTGGCAATATCGAGCGCGCCCTGCTTGGCGTCGGCGAAAAACATCAGGGTATTGTCGGCGGCGAAGAGCGGGTTGCTGATGCCGGCGAAGCCGGGGCTCAGGCTGCGTTTGATCACCACGACGCTGCGGGCCAGATCGACGTTCAGAATCGGCATGCCGGCGATCGGGCTGCTGGGATTAGTGCGCGCGAGCGGATTGACCACGTCATTCGCGCCGATCACAATCGCCACGTCGGTTTGTTCGAACGACGAGTTGATCTCGTCCATCTCCTTCATTTTATCATAGGGGATGTTGGCCTCGGCCAGCAAGACGTTCATATGGCCGGGCATACGACCGGCAACCGGGTGGATCGCGAATTCGACATCGACACCGCGCGTTTCCAGCAGGTTGACCAGATCACGGACGGCATGCTGGGCCTGCGACACCGCCATCCCATAGCCGGGCACAATCACCACCCGGCGGGCGGTATCGAGCAACATCGCCAATTCTTCGGCATCGGCGGCTTTGATCCGGCCGGCGTAAATATCGTCGCCGGCCGACTTATCTTCGCCCGGTGTCCAGAGCCCGAACAACACATTCGTGAGCGAGCGGTTCATCGCCCGGCACATGATGCTGGTCAGGATCAATCCCGACGCGCCGACAAGAGCGCCGGTGATGATCAGCGCGTTGTTATTCAGGGCGAAGCCGGTGGTTGCAGCGGCAAGCCCCGAGTACGAGTTCAGCAACGCAATCACAACCGGCATATCGGCGCCGCCGATCGGCACCACCAGCGAGACACCGAGGATCGAGGCGATGATTGCAATTGCCCAGTAGGCCCAGACGGCGCTCGGATCGACGATCAGCCAGCCGCAAAGCACCAGTGCGCTTACCAGCAATACTGCGTTAAAGATCTGCGCGCCTTTGATCCGAATATCACCAAGAATGCCCTGTAACTTGCCGAAAGCCACCAGGCTGCCCCAGAATGTCACCGCCCCGATCAGGCCCGAGGCCGCCACCGACACACTGAACTGAAGCGTCGGCGCCGCCTGAGCGACCGCCTCCAGCAATGCAGCACCGGCCACCAGGGTCGAGGCGATCCCGCCGAAGCCGTTTAAGAGCGCCACCATCTGCGGCATGTCGGTCATCTGGATGCGCTGGGCCATTACGACGCCAATCGCCCCGCCGACAAGCAACCCGCCGATGATCCATTCGTAACTGAGCACCTGCAGATCGATCAGTGCCGCAGCACTTGCGATCAGCATGCCGAGGGCGCCGAGTTGATTACCGCGTACGGCAGTGCGCGGATGGGTTAGCCCTTTGATACCGAAGATAAACAGAACCGCCGCCGCAAGATAAGCCAGATTGATCAGCGACTCGCGCATAGCTCAGTCCTTCTGTCGAAACATGGCGAGCATTCGATTAGTGACCAGAAACCCGCCGACGACATTGATCGTCGCAAACACGACGGCTACAAAGCCGAGAATCGTGCTGAGCAACGAAACTTGGGCGCCGGCGGAGATGATCGCCCCAACCAGCGTAATCCCCGAGATTGCATTTGAGCCGGACATCAGCGGGGTGTGCAACGTCGGCGGCACTTTGGTGATCACTTCAACCCCAATGAAGATCGCCAGGGCGAAGACAGTCAGCGCCACGACTAGTGTTTCCATGGTGTGCTCCTCTTTCCTACGACGTGACCGGTGCCGCCAGCAGTTCGCGGATGCGTTCGTGGACGACATTGCCGTTATGGGTGACGAGTGTGCCGCGAACGACTTCATCCTCGGTTTCGAGTTGCGGCTTGCCGTCCTTGATCATCAGCTTGAGCAGGTTGGTCACATTACGACTGTAAAGCTGGCTGGCATGATTCGGCACCGTGGCCGGCAAATTGGTCGGGCCGACAATTGTTACGCCGTGGGCATGAACCGTCTGGTCGGGTTGCGAGAGTTCGCAGTTGCCGCCCCGCTCGGCGGCTAGATCGACGATCACGGAACCGGGCTGCATGCCGGCGACCATATCGGCGGTAACGAGCACCGGCGAGCGCTTGCCGGGGATGGCCGCCGTGGTGATCACGACATCGCTGCGCCCGACAACTTCGGCCATTAGTTCGCGCTGGCGGCGGTAGAAATCTTCGCCCAGGGCCTTGGCATAGCCGCCCTTGTCTTCGGCGCCTTCGGCGGCAATCGGCAACTCGACAAACGTCGCGCCGACACTCTCGACCTGTTCTTTCACCACCGGCCGTACATCGTACGCCTCGACGCGTGCGCCGAGCCGTTTCGCGGTTGCAGCGGCTTGCAAGCCGGCCACACCTGCGCCAATCACAAACACCCGCGCCGGCGTAATTGTGCCTGCCGCAGTCATCAGCATCGGAAAGATGCGCGGCAGATGCGTTGCCGCCAACAGCACCGCCTTGTAGCCGGCATGGTGGCCATCGACGA
>JAAUQO010000232.1 GCA_012032775.1 Oscillochloris sp.
GCGCTGCCGAGTGGGCCGCCGACGATCGAGATAATCAGCGCAATCGAGAGCGCACCGGCAAAACGGCGCGAGCCACGCCAGCGCAGCAGAGCGGCAAACGCGAGCAAGCCGAGCACCAGGCCCGCGCTCATGGGAGCAGCGGCGCCGGCGGTTTCGCCGGCATTGCGCAAAAACTCCTGCCAGGCGAACGGAACCGCAACGGCGTGAGGGCCGAAATCGCGGAAATCGATCGTCATCTCGGCGCGGGTTGCGCCCTGTTCGGCCGATCCAGGCAGATAGACGTTCAGGATCTGGCGCACCGGAAAGCCATCGGCGTCGATCCAGACTTCGCCGTCGCCGCGCATGCTGCGATGCTGCTCGCTGGGCGACAACTGCACGCCGGGCGGCAATTTATTGGCGCGGATCAGCGCTTCCTGCTGCCGATCACGCAGATATTCGGCCAGAGCCGGGCCGTCGAGCTGAAACCCATAGCGGAAAATCGTGGCGCCGGCCTGCTGAATCTCGCCTAACGGCTCAACATCACGCACGGCAGCCAGATAGCCGAGGAGATCGCCGCCGGGGGCGAAGAGGTCGCCTGCGCCGGGATAGGCTTCCCAGGCGCGTCATCCTGACGGATCAGGGTCTGCGTGCCGTCGATGCGCAGCTCAACGCTCCCATCGCCGCTGGCGACACTGCCGCCCTGGGTCCAGAGCTGAAACTCGGTCAGATCGGCTTCAAGGTCGGCGCGGCCTTCGAAATACAACTCGTCGCGCTGCGGCGTACGGCCGGCACTCAGTGGTGAGACAGATGGTTCAGCGAGGATAACCGCATCGGCGCTAAAACTATATGCGCCGGAGTCGAGGGCGCGCTGCCAACCGGCGCGAATCGGGTCGGGGCTTACTACCGATGTGAGGCGAACAAGCGACAAAGCGAGCAGAGGCAGGGCGAGTAACAGGAGTACGAGCGTGGGCAGGAGCGACAGACGTTGTCGACGCGACATACAGAGCTTCCCTTGGTGCAGAACGAGGCGAAAACGAGCTCTTTATTTCATTGTGGTTAGCTGAGAATGAGTATAGGAGAACGAACGAACAAAAGCATAACCCACCGGCGCACTTGGAATGGTATGATTCTTGATCACAGAGTGACCGCGCAGCAAACACCCTGATTCATTCGTAGAACCGACTGCACAACCCGAATAGGATCGCTGTATGATGCAGATCGTGCATGTGTACGTTCGCGTGAAACCGGAACATGTTGACGCATTTCGTGAGGCGACCCTGGCAAATGCGCGCGCCAGTATTGAGGAGCCGGGTATCGTGCGCTTCGATGTGATCCAGCAGGAAGACGACCCGACACGTTTCGTACTGGTTGAAATATATCGTAGCCCGAATGCGCCGTCGCAGCATAAAGCCACGCCGCATTATGCAACCTGGCGCGATACCGTGGCCGAGATGATGGCGGAGCCGCGCAGCAGTACGCGCTACAGCGCGATCTTCCCGGCGCCGGAGCAGTGGGAATTGGTGCCATGAACTTTGAATTTGCCAGCGCCGGCCGGATCATCTTCGGGCCGGGAAGAATCAAGGAGATCGGGCCGCTCGCCGCAGGCTTCGGCCGGCGGGCACTGATTGTCGGCAACAACACCGTCGAACGGGCGCATCCACTGATCGAACAACTGAATGCCGGCGGTGTCGGCGCAGGTGTGTTTCAAGTGCAAGGCGAACCGACGGTTCAGCGGGTGTTGGCCGGGGTTCAGGTGGCCCGCCAAGGCAACTGCGACCTGATCATCGGATTGGGCGGCGGCAGCGCAATCGACAGTGCCAAGGCGATCGCGGCGCTGCTCAGCAACCCCGGCGATCCACTCGATTATCTCGAAGTGGTCGGCCAGGGCCGGGCGCTTGAGGTTGCGCCGCTGCCCTGTATCGCCATCCCGACGACCGCAGGCACCGGCGCGGAAGTTACCCGTAACGCCGTGCTCGGCGTGCCGGAGCAGCAGGTGAAGGTGAGCCTGCGCAGCCCGCTGATGTTGCCGAAAATCGCCCTGATCGACCCCGAGTTGACCCACAGCCTGCCGCCGGATCTGACTGCAAGCACCGGGATGGACGCGCTCACGCAGTGTTTAGAGCCGTTCGTGAGCCATCTGGCGACGCCGTTCACCGATGGGTTTTGCCGCGAGGGGATGCGGCGGGCGGCACACAGTTTGCGCCATGCCTTTTACCATGGCGCCGATGCCAATGCCCGTGAGGAGATGGCGATCGCGAGTGTGTGCGGCGGTCTGGCACTTGCGAACGCCGGCTGGGAGCAGTACATGGCTTCGCAGGCCCGTTGGGCGGCATGTTCCCGGCGCCGCACGGCGTGATCTGCGGGCGGTTGCTGGGGCCGGTGATGCACACAACGATCGCGGCATTACGCCGGCGCGATGCCGAAAGCCCGGCCCTTGGGCGCTATTGCGAAGCGGCGCAGATATTGACCGGTGATCCGGCGGCAGAGCCGGAAGATGGTGCAAGTTGGGTGGATGTCTTGTGGGCCGAGTTAGGCTTGCCCGGCCTGAGCACCTATGGACTGAACGAACAATCAATTCCCACTGTTGTCGCAAAAGCGCGGCGGGCCAGCAGCATGCAGGGCAACCCGATCAGCCTGAGCGACGACGAACTCGCCGCTACCTTGCGCAAGGCGTTGTAGGGCGCTGCGCGCCGGGCGTACAACCTGAAGGCAAACGATCCCCCGCCGCATGCACACCTTACGCCGCATGCCTTTCCTTGTGCCACATGATCAACATGAGGATCATCAGACCAAGCAGATACAGGGTTGAAGGCAGTAAACTGATACGCAGAAAAAACAGTGTAAAGGCGAAAAAGGCATAACCGGACAGCGCCAGGCCCAACACCCAGGAGCGCCGCATCACCCAGGCGTGAGCGGGAAGAGCGACCACAAGATGGTAGGTGGACAAATACGGCGAGATGATCAGATTCATCAGCAATGCAAGCATAATGTCTTCATGATGCAGGCCAAACGATCGCGGTCGCCATATCCACCAGATCCCCAGCAGCGCCGCTATCAGAAGCGTCAGCGGTAAGCCGAACATTGTTCGAACCGCGATGCTGTACGCTTCCGGCGGATTGTCGCGTACGAAGAAAAGGTAACGCAACGGCCAATCCCAGCCGAAGATCAGCAATGAACCAACTCCCACCAGCAGCGGGAGCACCAGCATCTTCAATCCCTCGCGCCAATGCCAATCCCGTAGGCACGATAAGACCAGGAGCACCCCAATGAGTGCGTAGGTCGGCTTGGTTGCTACCACCAACAAGGCCATACCCAACCACCAGGGCTGTTTCCGCTGTACTGCGATCCAGGCCGCAACCAGGCCGGCGATGATAAAGCAATCCCACTGGCCGATCAGCAGCAAGTTAAGCATCCAGGGCGAGAGCAGCGCCAGCGCGAGCACGTTCTTCGACGCCGTAGGCACCAGTGCGCGGACGCTCCATACCATCGCCAGCGCCGACAACAGGTTCACGATCGCCTGGGAAACATTGTTGGGAAGAAATGACAACGGCACCAACAATACCATCGCCCAGGGCGCATAGTAAAAGCCCGCCGCCTGCGGATCATACAGGCGTGAACTGCCGGCCATCCACGCCCGTGCGCCTTCAACATAGATGTAGTAATCGAAGACCGGCATCAGCGACAGCGCTGCCACCAACAGTGTGGCCCCCAGCAGTAAGACGACAAACTCCAGCGACTGCTGTTGAACAGACTTGATCGACTTCATACATTTCTTCTGGATGGCCGGTTGAATCGGGCGGTACACTATCCGTCGGCGTCACGTTCAATATGCGGAATTGGATGTGGCGCTCGGCATTATGGTAAAGCAGTATAGCTCCACAAAAACCAGGCTGTATCCGGCGGCGAAGGCAGCCAACACAGCATGCGGCTCAGTAAACGGCGCGGCAGCACGTCATGCCGCCCGTCCCGCCCGCGTCCCGCCGCCGCCGCGCCCCCTCGACTCACCGCCCACGCTTGCGAAAAATATCCAGAAAAGCAACGCACTCACGGCAGTCAAGGCCGCGCCGAGCAAGAAGAGCGCCTGATAGCTGAAGGCAGCGATCAGATAGCCGCCGCCGAAGGTCAGGCCGGTGAAGCAAATCCCGGCTGCCATCTCTGTAACGCCGGAAACCGTTGCGCGACGATTGGGCGGCACCAGGTCGAGGAAGAAGACAATCGAGGCGGCATAGCGGATCCAGGAAAGGCTGGTGACAAGCATAAAACTCAGGCCGGCGGCCCCCCAATGAGGGATCAGCGCGAGCGGCAACAGAGCCAGCGTCGTCGCCAATGAGGTAGCGATCACCACCCCGCGATTGCCGAAACGTGCGGTGAGGGCCGCCGTACTAAGGGCCGCCGGCACCGCCACGAGCCGGCCGAGGGCCAACAACAAACCGATCTGCGCGGTCGGCAGATTGAGTTGCGTATCGAGATAAAGGTTCATATAGGTGCTGGTTACGGCGATCCCGGAGACTTGCAAGGCACGCACGAGTGTAATCAGCAGCAACAAGCCGAGGATCGGCGCAACCACGATCGTTCCCGGCGTACCGACAGGAACGGTCGCGGATTCATCGGACTGCGGCGAACGGATCCCCTGGGCCGCGATAATCGCCGGCACAACCGCCAACCCGGCCACCAGTAATGCATAGCGGTAAGCCACCGGCAGATCGAGGCTCAGCCCAAGCAGGAAACCGAAGAGCGGCGGCAGGAAGCCACCACAGAGGCTACCGAGAAAAGCGGCCAGCGAAAGCACAGCCGTCTGGGCGCCGTACACCTGATTCTGCTGATCCGACCGCACCAGGCCAAGCAACAGCGGCGCAGTATTGACGAAATACAGTGCCAGACCGAGATAGATCACGACGGTATTGGCGATCAACCAGAACAGGCGCGCTCCGGCGGGCACCAGATCGGCGAAGGGCAGTGTCAATGCACCGGCGGCCATCATCCACAGCCCGGCGATCAACACCCGGCGGCTGCCGAAACGCTCACCAAGCAAGCCGGCCGGCAAGCTTGCCAGGGCAAAAGCCAGCGTGCCGGAGGCATTGACTGTCCCGATCATTTCGGGCGTATAACTCAATCGATCCAGGAATAGATTGAGCAAGACCGCATAGATCCCGCCGTCGATGGCGAAACCCATCACGCGATCGCCACAAAGTAACGCCAGACATCGGGGCCGAATTGAAGAACGCCGGAAACATAGCGTTGAGCGCGTAACATGGGTATCCTACGACAACGGAGCCACCGGTAGATCCGGCGTATAATCGTCGCGCTGTTTATACTATTCCTTTACGCTCCGCGCAACATCCGACCTGATACCTGATTCTTGCGGTTTGAGCGCGCCTTTGTCTGCGCTACAATAGAGCGATGAACGGAACGCTTGAGCCTGATCCAATCGCGCATACCGGACTGGCGAACTGCGCGGCAGCGCAGTCGGGCATTACGCATCAGGCATCTTGCCATCGATCACACAGTGGCCCATACGTGCTTCGGAGCGACGGAACATGCACTTCATCCAGCGGTTTCTGGCGGCAGTTGCGATCTGGCTTAGCACCGGCAACCAATTGGCCCGCCGGCGTGGCCTGATTGGCTTGAGTTGGTCGGATGGCAAACTGGCGACTTTGATCGGGGTGGCCGGGTTCATCCAGCGACCGGGGTTGGGCAATCTTGTGGCAAGCCTGCCGATTGCGGCGGTGCTGCAGATCGGGTTGGCGAGCCTGCGCCGACATACGCTCAACCCGGTGCATTTGCTCCAGCCGGGCGTGTACCGTGATCGACGAATCGCCCGGATCGACATTCCGGCGGAGCATGGGCCGGTGCCGGCCTTGCATATTGTGCCGCAGGGCGGGGCGCAGGCGGTGGTGCTGGTGGCCCACGGCTCAGGTTGCGACAAGATTTTCTATGCCTGGCGGCTGGTCGATGCCTTTATCGAACGCGGAATCGCAGTGCTGCTGATCGACCTTGACGGTCATGGCGAGAGTTGCCGGCCACAGGATTTCCCGCAGATTGTGGCAAGTGTGCGTGGCCCGGCAGCCTGGTTGCGTGCGCGTTACAAGCATGTGACGCTGCTGGGCATGAGCTTAGGCGGCGCGGTGACGGCGCGGGCGGTGGCGGAAGGCGCCCCGTGTGATGCACTGGTACTGTGGGCGGTGCCGGCGAGCCTGCGCCTGACGGCGGAAGAATACCGGCAGGTGCGTATCACCGAGATGCGCCGGATCGGCCGGCCGACGCTGCGCACCTGTTTCGCGACGGCAGCCCGTACCATGTGCTGCGGGCCTGGAATACCAGCGGCATCAGGGCCAACATCGGCACCTGGGACTTGTTCGACGCGCTGGATCTACTCGGCAGCCTGGCGCTAATCAACGATCGGCCGGATCGCCCACCACTGCTGCTGTACTATGCCGGACGCGACGCCGTACTCCGCCCTGGCGCCGACACAATCGTCGCCACGGCGTGCGGGGATGGGCGATTTTCGCCGCATCCCCGGCGCCAGTCATGTCTCGCTGCCGATTGAACCGGAGGTGATCAGCGGCAGCGCCGAATGGGTGGCAATTTGCACAACCGGCGAAGATATGCTATACTCCGCCGCGTTGGAAAAACACGGTGGTCCCCGATAGCTCAACGGTAGAGCATCTGACTGTTAATCAGAGGGTTCGTGGTTCGAATCCACGTCGGGGAGCCAAAAAGCACAAGGGCGCGGAATTCTCGTTATGAATTTCGCGCCCTTGTGCATGTTCATCCCCTAACTCATGTGGCCGGGCCGGCGAATTCCAGCAGATTGAAGGCCCGCCGCGCCGGCCGACGCCGAGCAGGCTCGTTCTTAAGCTCGCTTGACGGGCTACAGAATATATTCTATAATTTTTCATATCTGGCTTGAATAAATTTCATACCCGACGCGCTGATATAGTTGGATCAGCCGTCGGTCGTGCTGCATTCCCTGCTCAAGGATGAGCGACAGCGGGTAAAAGAAAAAACCTGCACGGAATGGTCGCACGGCGCTGATATGCGCTGCTCGCTTTAGCATCCACGGTTTGTGTCGAAGTCGCCACATGTGAACCCAAGGGAGGGTTTATGTTCGATGGGCAGTCCCACGCGGTTGACGCGGTGGTGATCGGGGCCGGATTCTCAGGTTTGTACCAGCTCTATCGCCTGCGCGAGCTTGGGATGACAACCAGAGTGTTCGAGGCCGGCGGCGATGTCGGCGGAACCTGGTATTGGAACCGTTACCCCGGCGCCCGCTGCGACAGCTTCAGCGCGCAGTATTCGTACTCGTTCTCGCCCGAACTTGAGCAAGAGTGGGAATGGTCGGAAACCTACCCGGCCCAACCCGAGATTCTGCGCTATCTCAACCACGTCGCCGACCGCTTCGATCTGCGCCGCGAGATCACCTTCAACACCCGCGTGAGCAGCGCCCATTATGATCCGGCCGCCAATCGTTGGACGGTGACCACCGACAGTGGCGCGACGGTCGCCGCTACCTATCTGATCACCGCCGTCGGCTGTCTCTCGACGCCGAACAAACCATCCTTCCCCGGCATCGACGACTTCAAGGGTGCGGTGTACCACACCGGGTTGTGGCCCCACGCGGGGGTGGATTTCAGCGGCAGGCGGGTCGGCGTGATCGGCACCGGCTCGACCGGCATTCAGGCTATCCCCGTGATCGCCGAGCAGGCCGGTCAGCTTTATGTCTTCCAGCGCACCCCGAATTTCAGCTTCCCGGCTCGCAATCGCGCCGTGACACCGGAGGAGATCGCCGAAACCAAGGCGAACTACCACGAGTTGCGCGCGATCTTACGCGCCTCGCCCGGCGGCCTGACCTACGGTATCGATCCGCAGGGTTCCGCCTTAGAAGTGAGTGCCGAGGAGCGCGAGCGCACCTTTGAGGGGTTGTGGAATCGCGGCGGCTGGGCGCCGTTATTGGCCTACACCGACTTGCAGATCAACCTGGCGGCAAACAACCACCTGGCCGATTTCGTGCGCCGCAAGATCGCCTCGATTGTGAAAGATCCCGCGACGGCCCGCGTGCTGACGCCGACCGATCACCCGATCGGCACCAAGCGCCCGCCGATGGATACCAACTATTTCGAAACCTACAACCGGCCGAATGTGACGCTGGTGGATGTGCGCAACGCGCCGATCGAGGCGATCACGGAAAAAGGGTTGCGCACTGGAGGCAAGGAATACGAACTCGACGCGATCGTCTTCGCCACCGGCTTTGACGCCATGACCGGCCCGCTGTTCCGGATCGATATTCGCGGCAAGGACGGCATGGCGCTGAAAGAGAAGTGGGCCGGCGGGCCGAAGACCTACCTCGGCATTCAGAGCGAAGGCTTCCCCAACCTGTTTATGATCACCGGCCCCGGCAGTCCTTCCGTCCTCAGCAACATGCCGGTCTCGATCGAGCAGCACGTCGAGTGGATCAGCGACTGCCTGAAATACATGCGCGAGCATGATCTGGCCCGGATCGAACCGCTGCACGAAGCCGAAGAAGCCTGGGTCGCCCATGTAAACGAAGTCGCGAACTACACGCTCTACCCGCTGGCGAATTCCTGGTATATCGGCGCCAACATCCCCGGCAAACCGCGCATCTTTATGCCCTATGTCGGCGGTGTCGGCAACTATCGCCAGAAATGCGCCGAAGTCGCCGCCAGGGGCTATGAAGGCTTCGCCCTAACGTGAAGATAGCCGATAGCCGAGAACCGAGAACCGAGAACTGAGAACCGAGAACTGAGAACTGAGAACCGAGAACCGAGAACCGAGAACCAGGAACCGAGA
>JAAUQO010000233.1 GCA_012032775.1 Oscillochloris sp.
CACTTGATTTGCTCGTCGCCATTCATCCAGCTTTGTTCGTCGCGGGCGGGCCACGGCCCGGCGGGTTACCGCTCCCGATCCGCCCTGGTGATGCCGGCGGGCGCGCTGGCGCGCCCGTCGTGCGGCCCGCTTGCCCCCCCACTCGAACGGCGTGGGGTCGCGGTTCCAGGCCGCCGCAACCGCCTTCAACCAGGCAATGATCTCCTCCGGCGTTTGCGGATGGGTTCCCTCTAACGCGCGCCGCCGCAGAATCCGTTGGATGGACTCGGCCATATTCAACCAGGATCCACCTAAGGGCGTATACAGCGGCAGGATGCCATGCGCGACACACCACTGCACGAAGCTTGGGGTCGTATGCCCCGCCAGGTTGTCCAGGATCAGCAGCATGCGCAAGGGTGGCAGTTGGTCCGGCAGGGGGATCGGCTGTGAGAGGCCCGTTTGCCAGGCCAGCCAGACCGCCCGCTGCGCCTCCGCTTCCAAGGTCACTTGGGCGGGGGGGAGATCGCCGAGGATGGCGGCGAGTTCCGCCTTCAGCCAGCCATGCAGCACCTCATTCGTACAACGCGTCGCGCCTTCGACCCGCACCTTCCCATCCCGGGGTCGCAAAAGGGTTAAGAGTTTTGCCGTGCCATTGCGGATGTACTCGTGATCCTGGCACGCCGGCTGGCCTTCCGGCTGCCACGAGGTGCCAGGCTGGGGCACGGTCTGAAACGGTCCAGCCTCGTCTTCGCACCAGAGCTCAAGCCCCAGTGCCTCGCTCCGCGTGTAGGCCTCCTCGATCAAGTTTTTTTTGCTGTGGCATCGGGGTCGGTCACCGTGACCGTACCACTTTTGCGCTTGCGCTTGACCTGGCCGGTCACACACCAGGTACGGTTGCGCTGCCAGGTATAGCCAGCATCGTGGAGGATCTGGAGGATGGTGCCGGTACTGATGGTCGGCAACCCATCGGCTGCTTGGTGGAGGGCACGCTGCAGGGTCGTCAACGACCAGGTGGCGGTGCCGTCCTGCGCGCGGTCGGGTGTCCGGTGGAATTCGCGCAAGACCCGCTCCCGCTCGGTGGGGCCGTACTGGATGGGGGCTCCCCCGCCCTGCTTGGGTGCCAACGCCGCCAGCCCTTCGTGATTGAACCGCTGAACCAGGCGGGAGACGGCGTCGTTGGAGCGCCGGCCGAGCGCGTGCGCGGCAGCCGTGTAACTGGCCCCATCGGCCACCGCGAGGATGAGCTTGGCCCGTTCGACATGCACGACTGGCTCGCTGCGCGAGCGACTGATATCCACCAACAGCGTACGTTCCTCGTTCGTCAGCACACGCAAGGGGTATTTCTGGCGACGGGCCATGGCATTCCTCACCAGCGAAGGTGGTTCGATGAGTGCCATCATACCCGAGAGTCGTTCGAATGGCTACAGTCATGTTAAGTGACCCACTAGCGGCGTTGGGGCGTTGGCCGTCGATGCCGTCGATCTGGTTGATGCGCGACGTATCCCCGGCGGCCAGTCGGCCTACGATGCACGGGTGGAGTTGGTGAAGATCGTGTGAGCGCGCCCTCGCAGCATGACAGCTTTTGCGAGCGTTGCATCAGCCCTCGTATGGGCACGCTTGCAAAACATTGCATCTTTTCCGTGCTACACTACTACAGGATTGGGTCTAATGAAACACATGCGATACTGAGGTTCCATGTCCTCCGAAATCGACGATGTGACGCTGGTATATGCCTGCCGTCAGGGTGATGCAAATGCCTGGGAGGTCTTGATCGGGCGTTACCAACGCCTGATCTATGCGATACCACGGCGGGCCGGGCTGGCTGACGATCTGGTTGCCGATGTTTTTCAGCGGGTTTGTGTCGCCTTGCTTGAGCATATTCAGACGATTGAGCGCCCGGAGCGGATCGGCGCATGGTTGGCAACCACGGCGCGCCGCGAAAGTTGGCGCCAGAGTCGCCGGGTGCGAGCGACTGTCACGATCGGCGACGGCGAAGACGATCAGGTGGCGCAGTTGCCCGATCCGGCCTTTTTGCCGGAAGAAGTGCTTGAACGGATGGAGCGCCAACATCAGGTACGGCAGGCACTAGCGACGCTCGATGAGCGTTGTCGTACCCTGTTACGGCTGCTGTTTTATCGGGACGATCCACCGGCTTATGGTGAGATCGCCGCGCAGATCGGTGTCCCGGCAGGCAGCATCGGCCCAACCAGAGCTCGTTGTTTGCAAAAGCTACGACGTGGGCTCGAAGAGTTTGAGCAATGATGTATTTTTCGACCGGCAATCCGCTCTATCACATTAGAATGCCATAATCGTTCCGAAAGAGGGTGGAGATGCCATCTTTTACTCATGAACAATTGATTGATCTCGCTGAAGGACGAATCGCACCTGTCGAGGCGGCCGCGCTGCGTGAGCAGATCGCCGCTGAGCCCGCTGTACTCACGGAGTTACGCGCTGTGGAAGCGCTGATTGCGTTGATGCGCAGCGACGATAGTGTTGATGCACCCGAGCATGTGATCAATCGCGCCCTACGCCTGATGCGTCCCCCCGTTTCCTCAGTCGAGCCGGGTTTGCTCCGGCGAATTGCCGCCGTCCTCCGCAGCGATAGTCGCCAGATGCCGCTGGCGATGGGGATGCGTTCCGAACAGTCTGCTGCGCGTAATCTTGTTTATAATGCCGAGGATCGCGATCTTGATCTGCAAATCCTCCCAAGCGGCGCACTCTGGCAGGTGCGCGGCCAGGTACTTGGCCCCGAAGAGTCCGGCACGGCCGAGCTACGCAACGATCAGACATTCGTCAGCGCCGAGTTGAGCGAGTTGGGCGAATTTGTGTTGCCGCCGGTTGCGGCTGATCGCTACCAGTTTCTTTTGCGTCAGGGTGATCGTGAGGTTGTGATCGAAGATCTGGAGGTCGGGCTATTGCCGCAACAGAGTTAACGATCTTCGCCGAACAACTCATCGACGCCGATGAATCGGCCAGGGTGGCGCTGCTTGAACGGCATACCACCCTGATTGGCGTGCCGTTGGCCGCAACGCTGAAAGATATCTGTTATGCGGTTTGGGCCAGTGAGCCGGGCCGGGCTGTGGCTGCCGCCGCTATCCTCGCCCTGATCGTTGCCCGCACTTCCGATCCGCAGGTGGTCGCACTTGCGGCCTGGACGGCCGGAATCGCCGGGTTGGTGGAAGGTGCGATGGAGCAGGCGATCGATCAGCTTGATGCCGCCGCCGCCGGTTTCGCGGCCTTAGATCAACCATTGACCGTTGCGGCAACTCAGGTCAGCAAACTTATCCCCCTGGCCATGCTCGGTCGCTACGACGAGGCCATGGCCTGTGGGCGGGCCGCCCGTGATGTGGCCCAACAGCACGGCGATCTGAAACTGGCCCATAAAATCGAGGTCAATCTCGGCAATATCGCTTTTCGGCGCGATCGGTACAGCGAGGCGGAAGCCTGGTATCGCAGCGCGCTGGCCTTTTTCGAGCAAGCCGATGAACCGGAATTCGTCGTTAATCTGCTGACGAATCTGGCCAATGTGCTCGCCTGGCGCTACCAACTCGATGCAGCCGATGGCTTGTACCGCCGCGCCTTGCAGATGGCCCGCAGCGCCGGATTGACGGTTGTTGAGGCCGGGATCGCCGGTAATCTGGGCGGCCTGGCGCTGTTTCGCGGTCGCTACGACGAGGCGCTTGATTTGCTGGAACAGGCTCGACGGATCTATGGGCGCCTGGAGTTGCCGCAAGATACGGCGCTGACCGAAGTTGAGATGGCCGATGCCTACCTGGAGCTGAATCTGGCGCCGGAAGCGCTGGCGCTTTACGAGCGGGCCTTGCCGATCTTCGACCAGAGCGGTTTTCAGTTCGAGGCCGCCTGGGCCAGGGCCCACTATGGGCGCGCCTGCCTGGTGCTCGGCCGCTTCGACGAGGCTCGCGCAGCTTTGCAACAGGCTCAAGCCGCCTTCAAGCTTGAGGAGAACGGCCTGTGGGGGGCGCTGGTCGGGGTGATCGAGGCGCAATTGGCGTTGCGCAGCGGTGCATTCAACGAGGTTGAAACGCACGTAGCCAAAGCCGAACCGCTGCTGCGGGCCGCCGGCAATCTCGGCCAACTCGTCGCAGCCCAAACATTACGCGGCGAGGCGTTCCATGCCCTGGGCCGGCTCGATGCCGCCCAAATGGTGTTTGAGCAGGCGCTACACACCGCCGAAAACGGCGGCTTGCCGCAACTGGCGCAGATTTGCCACACGGCCCTGGGCCGGATCGCCCTTGCACACAAGGATATCGGTCGCGCGGCAGCCGAATTTCAGTGCGCGATCGAACTGATCGAATCGCTGCGCATGCCGCTGCCGGCTGAAGAGTTCCGTACCGCCTTTGTCGCCGATAAACTGGTGCCGTTCGCCGAAATGGCCCGGATCTGTCTTGATGCCGACACGCCGCAGGCTGCCGATGCCCTGGCCTTTGTCGAGCAGGCCCGCTCACGGGCCTTGTTGGAGATGCTCGGCAGCCAGGTGCGCTATCTCGCAGCCCGCCCCCGCGACGCCTTCGAGTCCGAGCAGATCCAGCGGCTCGATCAGGTGCGCGAGGAGTTGAACTGGCTGTATCGGCAGATCAATCGCCGCCTGGAGCGCGCCGATCCCGGCGCCGCGATGATCGCGCAACTTCAGGCGGCGGCCGGCGAACGCGAACTTCAGATCCTTGAAATGACCCGCCGCATCCAGCAGCGCGGCGGCGATCAACTCAGCACCGCCGCAGGGCTCGATCTCGCTCGCTTGCAGCGTGATCTCGACTCGGCCGCCGCCCTGGTTGAGTATTACAGCCTCGATGATGAGTTGATCGCCTTTGTGGTAACCGGCGCCGATGTTCATGTCGTCCGCGATCTGGCCGGCGAAGATGAGCTTGCGCGCCTGGTCGATCAACTGCGTTTTCAGACCGATGCCGTGCGGCGCGGGATCGGGCGGAATGCGGCCCACCTGCCGCAATTAACCCGCCGGGCGCAACATTATCTCGGGCGATTGTACGATCTGCTGATGCGACCGATCGCCGGGTTGCTCGCAGAACGGCGACTGGTGATTATTCCGCATCGCATGTTGCACTACGTACCGTTCCAGGCACTCTACGACGGCGCTCGTTATCTGATCGAGACCCACGAAATCGTCACTGCGCCAAGTGCCGCGATCTTTCAGCGCTGCCAGAATATTCCGCCGTCAGGCAAGCAGCAGGCGCTGTTGCTCGGTGTGCCCGACGCCCGCGCCCCCAGAGTACGCGACGAGATCCTGGCCCTGGCGCCGCTCTGGCCCGATCGAGTGGCGCTGCTTGAGGATCAGGCGACAATTGCGGCATTACAGCGCCACGCATCCGCTGCGAGCGTGCTGCATCTTGCCTGCCACGGCCAGTTTCGCCCCGATAGCCCGCTCTTCTCATCGTTGCGCCTCGCCGACGGCTGGCTCACGGTGCGTGATGCCTACAAACTCGAGCTGGACTGCGACCTGGTGGTGCTGAGTGCATGCGAAACCGGCGTCAGCACGGTTGCGCCCGGTGATGAGTTGCTTGGCCTGGCCCGCGGCTTCTTCGCCGCCGGCGCACCGGCCCTGCTCGTGAGCCTGTGGACGGTTGATGATGCGACGACTGCCGAATTGATGGCGACGTTTTACCGCCGTTTGCGGGCCGGTGATCGACCGGCGACGGCCCTGCGGGCGGCCCAATCCGCCCTGCTGCGCGATCATCCCCACCCGTTCTTCTGGGCGCCCTTTGTCTTGATGGGTCGCTGGTGATGTATTTTTTCTCCCCCTCGGTGCTCTGTTGCGATGCCTTCTAGTGCTGCGATTTCTGCCGTGAGGAGGAATTTCAATGCGATCGATCCAGTTGCTGTGCAGTTTGTTGATTGTGTTGTTGCCGGCGATTGCCGGTGTTGCGCCGATCGGGCTTTATGCGCAGGCAGCCGGTGAATATCTGCCTGACGAGATTGTGCTCAAGCTTTACAATGCCGCCGATCTTGGCGCGGTGGCTAGCGACTACGGCTTAAATCCCGCCCCGCTTGATCAGTTCGGTTCACGCCCGATTTTTCGCCTCCGGATCAGCGACGGCAGCGACCCGCAGGAAAAAGCCACGCAAATCAAGCCCGAGCCGGCCGCCGGCGATCTCCGGGTTGAGTTCGCCGAGCCGAACTATCTGGCCCAAGATCCCGAGAGCCGCCGGCGCTCGCTGTGGGTGATCGGCGGCGATTCGGGGACGTTCGCCGCCCAGTGGGCTCCGGAAACCATCCGACTTGCCGCCGCCCATGCCCAGTCGCGCGGCGCCGGAGTAACAGTCGCCGTGCTTGATACCGGTGTCGATCCCACTCATCCGGCGCTCGCCGGGCACCTGAGCGCGGGGTTCGATTTTGTCGATTTCGACGCCGACCCACGCGAAGAAGGGATTTATGGCGTTAATCCCGGCTTTGGCCACGGCACCCACGTTGCCGGCCTGATTGCCCTGACGGCGCCCGAAGCGAAGATTATGCCGGTGCGGGTATTAGACGAAGATGGGATCGGCAATCTCTGGGTATTGACTGAGGGGTTGATTTTTGCGGCCGAGCATGGCCCCGACGGGATCGCGCTATCGGGTGATGAGGCCCGGGTGATCAACCTTAGTCTCGGCACGCTGCGACGGACGAATCTGCTGGAAGATATTATCGGCGAGATTACGTGTCGGGACGACGACGACGATGATGATGACGGCGGCTCGGATGATGACGACGGCATTATAAATGACGACGACGACGACGATGACGATGATCGTTGCGTCGATACAGGCGGAGTTGTCGTAATTGCTGCGGCCGGCAACGGTGGCAACAACGTGCCGCAGTACCCGGCCGCCGAGTCGGTTGAGGGCATGCTGGCGGTTTCTGCGAGCACTGCTAATGATAATCTGGCCGCTTTTTCAACCTACGGCTCGTGGATTGCCCTGACGGCTCCCGGCGAGGCGATCGTCAGTGCCATTCCAGACGGCAAGTATGCTACCTGGAGCGGCACCTCGATGGCGGCGCCGCTGGTTGCCGGAGTGGCCGCCCTGGTGCGCTCGGCGGATTCACAGCTTGACGCGGTTAGTGTGACCAGGCGGCTGGCCGAAACGGGGCACGCGATCTGCGGCCCGGTGCCTGTCCGCCTCGATGCCGCCGCCGCTCTGGGCGCAGAGCCGTCGGTTGCATGCGATTGCAGCATGCCTTACCGGGTGTTCCTGCCAAGTCTGACGACAGCAAACGCACCATAGCCAATATCGCTTTTCTTAGCCGGCGCTTGGGCCAGGGCGCGCCACAGGCGCGCCCACCTCCCTGATCGGCAGCGCCCGGTAGCGCGGCGCGAGCCAGCGTAGTCCCAGCCAGCCGGCCAGGGCAAACAGGATCATCAGCGACTCGAATGCCCAGCCGCGCCCGAGCGTGTCGATACCAATGATATGCACGAAGACCGCCGCCAGGGCATCGATCACTGTCTTATACCCGAAGGCCAGCAGGAACCAGCGCATTTGGCGTGTCTTCACGGCATAGAAGATCAGTACGTTGGCGCAGGTATGTATGCAGACTGCCGCCAGACGCTCGACGACCGGTGCGAGAACCCACAAGATATTGCCCAGGCGCGCCGCTACCTCGGGCGGCGGCGGATGAACCACTGCGATCACCATCGCACCCAGGGTACTCGATAGCGATATCACGCCGAACCACAGTGCCTCGACTGCGCCGAATCCAATACCGAACGCCAGGGCGCTGGGCCAGGCGACCTTGCCGAGGCGTGTGTATCTGAGCAGTAGCGCCACCAATCCCACCTCAAAGATACCGGTCAACCCACCGACATACACCATAAACAGCGGGTCGCAGAGCGCCGGCATGGCCTGGTTGAGCGCCGTGTAAATGGGCGGATTGCACGGGATTGCCCAGGCGAACTTGAAGGCCACACTTACGCCCCAGGCCAATGCGCCGAGTCCGAACGCGCCCCAGCCGAGCCGGCGCCGCCCCGCGTACGCCGCAAACCCGAGCGCCACCAGAATCATCCCGATCCCACTGAGCAAGGCAAGCAATGGCACAGCCGCAGGCGCCGGATCGCCGGTTGGAAGGAGCGATGCATAGAGTGTGTTCATAGGATCAGTCCTTCTTATGGTGCGGCGAGCGCCGTTAATCTACCCGCGCCATCGGATCCAGCCGTGAGCAGGATCGCCGCAGCGCACATCAGCCTCAACAAGGCCGTTGATCAGATTCGCCCATTATGTATCCCCACTCTCCACATGCTATGGCAGGGCACCGACCGTGGCGAAAAGGTTCGCTCGCAACTCGAGAAGATCCATTCACGGTTTCTCAGCAGTTGTGCTCCCGCCGGATCGCCTGGTTGTCAAAAAGCTATCATGGTTGTGGAAAAGTACACATTGTTGCTGCGCGATCCCCGCAGGTAGTCGGAAGTTTACACCACGCACCCGCTGCAACTGCTATACTTTGTGACATCAGTAACAAGCATGTCGCCCGTAGTTTGGAGGATCGAATGAACGCCCTGAAGCTCTTTCCGAAACTGGTCATCGCTCTTGGAATCGCCTTTGCACTCGCCGGTATGGTTGCCACTGGAATCGGTGTTTATATCCTGACATTTGTGCAGGGTGAGTTAGCCGCCCAGCAGATTACCACGCCTGAGGACGCCTCGATTCCCAACGCACCCGTGACCGACATGGCTACCGCGCTCAGTATGGCGGATATTATTCAGCACCACGCCGCTGACAGTGCCAGTGGCTTGACCTATGCCCAGATGGGGCGGTTTGCCGTCGAGGGTGGCGATCCGGCCGGCACGAACAGCGCGGACG
>JAAUQO010000234.1 GCA_012032775.1 Oscillochloris sp.
AAGTCGACCACCGCGCGCGTGCTGCAGGCGCTGGATGGCCCGCTGCTTTCCGGCCACGGCTGCCTGTTCGGCGGCGGCACCGCCATCGCCCTGCGCTACGAATAAAACAGGGTGCAGTGCTTTGTCGGCAAAACCGCCAAAGCACTGCACCCAACCATTTCGCTCTTTTGCGACGAAGTCGCATCAGTCAAACTTGCACAAGTTGACGGATGCCATGCTCCAGCCGGTCGATCTCATCAGGGGTGTTGTAGCCCTGCACCGAGATCCGCACAAACTGCCGCCCGCCCCAATCGATGATCGGCACCTCCACCTGATGCCGATTATACAGCTCCTGCTTGAGCACTTCCGCATCACAACGCGGCAACGGTGCGATCGCCAACTGCTGCCACCAGCCTGGATCATCCGGGCACACCGCTTCCTGATCGCTCAGGGCCGTGATCCGCGTTCGCGCCTCGGCCAGCAATGCCCGGCAGGCCGTTCGTACCTGCGCCCAGTCATGCTGCTGCTGAAAGGCGATCGCCGCCGGGATGCTCAGATACGCCGCCGGATCGGCAGTTCCCGTCCAGGCGAAATAATCCACGAACGGCGATGCCCCGGGCCGCCGGCTCTCATAGCCCCAACTCACCACCAGCGGATCGATCAACTGCTGGCATTCCGGCCGCACATACAGAAATGCCGCGCCTTTCGGCGCACAAAGCCACTTATGACAGTTGCCGGTATAAAAATCCGCCCCGATTGCGGCCAGATCAAGATCGAGTTGCCCTGGTGCATGCGCTCCATCCACCAGGGTTAAAATCCCGGCTGCACGCGCCCGTCGGCACACCTCGGCCACCGGGAAGATCAGCGCCGTCGGCGACGTGATATGGCTGATCACAATCAGGCGTGTCCGTGGCGTTACCGCAGCCCAGAGCCGCTCGATCACCTCGGTCGGATCATGCAGCGGCAGGCCCACCTGCGCCTCGACATACTGCGCCCCGCTGCGCCCACAAACATAGCGCAATGTCCGTTGCACCGCTCCATACTCGTGGTCGGTGGTTACGATCGCATCCTCGGCGCCGAGCCGTAGTGCATGGGCCACGATATTCACGCCGTAGGTCGCATTCGGCACCAGCGCCAGATCGTCTGCGGCGGCATTCAGGTATTGGCCGAGTGTCGCGCGCACTTCCGCCAGCAACCCCTCGATCCGCCGGCCCAAAAACGCTACCGGCTGTGTCTCCAGCACCCGTTGCCAGTGCTGATAGGTTTCAAACACCGGGCGCGGGCAAGCGCCGAAACTCCCGTGGTTGAGAAAGGCGATGTCCCGGCGTAACAAGAACTCGGCGGCCAGATCCGGCAAGGGCAGGTGTACAGCAGCATTCATCGCGTATGCTCCGTCGAGATACAACAAGCGCCCGGCTTCACAGAGATGCCGGGCGCCTACCACAGAATTGTACTCGGGTTTTCAGTTCAGGCAAATCAGCAGCGCAACACCTAACCCGGCGCGGTCGCCGCTACCTGCTCTACGACTGTTCCAACTTTGCCATCTCGCGCCGTAAGCACGCCGGACAGATCCCGTGGCTCACTTGGGCATCGCGATCGGGTACGCCATGGCGCCAGCCAAACCGTTTTCGCATCCGGCCGCACCAGGCACACACGATCGTAAAGCCGTTCCTTGTATATTCAGCGCCAACCGGCGCTTGTTTCATGAAAGCTCGTATTCCCATAGCCATGCCGAAAATCATCTATTTCTACCGGCAGAATAACAACTCGATGCCGGGCTGGATTGATATGAACGTCGCCGGTTTTCGCCGTTCTATACGGTTTAGACGACGGGAGCGGAATGATTGTTCCCCGCCAAAAGGCGTATTTCAAAGGCGAACTCGGTCTTCGGCACGATCCCAGTTCGGTTCCATCGACCTATCCTACGCATATGAGGCACCGCACACATCTTGATCGCTTCCAGCAGCGGCCCCGGCGAAAACGGGGCGCTTGCATCGTGTAGCTGTCGCCAGATTCGTTTTCGCCCGTCGGAGATCTTCCGGCGGGTTTTTTTATGCTTCATGCAAGCAAGGGAGCACCAGCATGGATCCGGCACTCATCGCGCGCGGAATGGTGATCGGTCTCGCAATTGCGGCGCCGGTCGGGCCGATCGGCATCCTCTGTATTCGGCGCACACTGCAGGAGGGTCGTATCGCCGGGTTGGTTTCCGGGCTGGGCGCCGCCAGCGCCGATCTGCTCTATGGCGCAATCGCCGCATTGGGCATGCACGCCGTCAGCACATGGCTCCTCAGCCTTGAACTATGGCTCAAACTCCTCGGCGGAGCATTTCTCTGTTACCTCGGCCTGCGCATGCTGCTCAGCCGTCCGGCGGAAGAAGCCGCAGCGGTGCGGGGCGGCAGCCTGTTCGCCGCCTATATCGGGACATTTGTGCTCACACTCACCAACCCCCTGACGATCCTCTCATTTGCCGCGATTATCGCCGCCAGCAGCGCTACATTCGTTATCGCCGGCGGCGGGATCGCATTGGTGCTGGGTGTCTTTCTCGGCTCCGCCGGCTGGTGGTTGTTGCTCAGCAGCCTTGTCGCATCCCTGCGCCGATTCATCAATCCAGGCCGCTTGCGCTGGATCAACCTCGCCTCAGGATTGTTGATCCTCGGATTTGGCCTGATGGGCATTGATCGGGTAAAAAATACCGCGCGCAGCGCCGCACCATGGTGCAGTTCTACGCGCGGATATCGCTCCTCGCCCCTACATGTGCGCCTAGAACGTCGGTAGCGTATTTGTGTTGTGATGCGGCGCAGTGAAGCTGCGCCGCATCACAACACAGAATCCTTACGGGCCGCCGGCCCGAAACGCTCACAAATCCGATTACGCTACCGACGTACTAGCCGTTCGCCAACCCCGAGCGGAAGCAGCGTACCACCGTGTCGGCCAGTGTTTCCGGGTCGGGACGACCAAGTGCGCTGAGCCGGCCGACATTCGGCGCACAGATCAAGGCATAGTACGCCCGCGATACACTGCTCGGGTCGGCGTCGGATGGGATCTCGCCGACGGCGATCGCCGCATTGATTAATCCCACCACCGCTGTGTCGATCTGCACAATCTGCTCACGCGTCTCCGGATGGGTCTCCAGAATCGTGACAAAATCCGGCATCCAGAGCCGCATCGCGTCGGCTCGCAACTCCAACTGGATCCGCACCACCGAATGCAGTAACTCGCAAAGCTGCTCAAGCGGCGAAGTCGGCGCATCCGATGCGGCCAGTTCCCCCCGCAGTCGTTGCATCAATCCTGACGCCATCGCAACCACCAACTCCTCCTTGGCCGAAAAATGGCTGTAAACCGTGGGCTTCGAGACACCGGCACGCGCCGCCAGTTCGTCCATCGACATCGCCGAATAGCCCTTTTCGGTCAGGAGTTGGTGTGCAGCCGCGAGGATCTCGTCGCGAAGCATCGTTCGCCGCCGCTCGCGTAGGCTGCTTGTCATTGTGGAACCTTTCTTTATGTGCAAGGCGCGTCGTTGCGCCGCACGCTACTCGATCCGAATATTCACCCGCACACTCATCCCGGATCGCAGGCCCTCCTGGCGATCCAGCACGATCCGCACGGTGTATGTTCGCACATTCCCAACCACCGTCGCTGTCGGCGCAATATAGCTCACCGTGCCGAGATAAACTTCGTCCGGCACGGCATCGGCCCGCACCTCGGCCACCTGGCCCTCGCGCACCCGCGCAATGTCGGTGTCGGAAATGTTGACTTCAACCCGCATCTCGCTCACATCGACCACCTGGATCGCCGCGAGCGGACTCTGGCCCACGGCGTCGCCCGGATCGATATTGACCTGCGAGACAATCCCGCCGAACGGCGCCCGCAAGATCGCCTTGTCGAGGTTCAACTTCGCCGACTCAACCAGGGTCTCGGCCTGTTGTACCTGCGCCAGCACACCGGCCAATGTCGCTTCAGTCGGATCCGAGGTAACCCGGCCGAGATTGGCCTGCGCCGCACTCACTCCGGCCTGCGCCTGCGCAATCTGCGCCGCCCGTTATCGCCGCGCAACCGATCCAGATTCGCCCGCGCCTGGGCCACCGCTGCATCGGCGCCCGCGATCACGTCGTTGGTCGGGCCGTCGAGTACCCGCTGCAACTGCGCTTCAGCACTTCGTACCTGCGCCTGCGCCGCATCAAGTCCATCGACCTCATTCTGGCGGGCCTGCTCCAATCCCAGCCGGGCCTGCTCCAGCCGCGCCTCGGCATTCTCCACCTGCCGCAACAATTGCTCCTCGGCATCCTGAAGCTCTTGCGGCAGATCTTGCCCGAATCGATCCAATTGCCGCTCTAGGTTGCGGTTGTCCCAGTAGCGATCCGAGTAGGCCTGTTGCGCGTCGCGTAGCGCATTTGCCGCAGTCTCAACCTGCAACGCGGCATTTGTCTTCGCCGCCGAAAGGTTGGTGCGCTGCACCTCCAGATTCGCGCGCGCCTGCTCAACCGCCGACTGAGCCTGGGTCAGGTCGGCGCTCTTCGGCCCGCCCCGCACTTCGGCCTGCCGGGCCAGTGCCTGTTGCAACGCCGCTTCGGCCGCCGCAATATCCTGATCGGTCACCGAACCGCGGGTCTGGCGCAACGCCGCCTGAGCCTGATCCACCTGCGCCCGCGCAGCGGCGATCTCTTCGTCGCTCGCACCCTCGATCAGGCGCTCATAATTGGCCTGGGCCTGGGCCAGGCCCGCCTCGGCCTGCCGCACCTGCAACTCCAATTCACGCACATCCAGCCGCGCCAATTCCTGGCCTTCCTGAACCACCGTGCCTTCTTCAATCAACACCACGGCAACCGTGCCGGGAACTCGAAAACCAAGATCCGCCGTCTGCCGGGGCGTGATCTCGCCCGACGCCGTCACTCCAAGTGGAATAGCCGCGCTCTGCGGCAAATCCACCGCCCCAGCCGGCACATTCGTCGGCAGGATCATGGTCGGCTGAACCGGCTCAACCGTCGGATCGGGGGCCGGTGACGCACATGCGCCCAGGGCCACAACCGCGATCAACGCCCCCGTCATAAGATGCGTGCGACGCACTTGCATACTCCTTATTACCGCACTGTCTGTACAAAATCATCGTTTGTTGCTGATTTTTCCCGGCTTTACCGGGAAAACCAGCAATAACTATCACCTTAGTCGCCCGATGGTTCCGGCTTCGGGGTCGTACTTGGCCCCTGATGCTGGGCAACCTGCGGTTCGTGCTGCGCCGGAGCGGCCGGTTTCAGCGGCGCCTCCGGTGTCTCGGCGTCATCATCCGATCGACCGAACAGGCGCGCCAACGCACTGGTCAGCGAGTCCATCAGGCTGTACACCGTCGGCACCACTACCATTGTCAGGATCGTCGAGGTGGTCATGCCGCCGATGATCACCCAGGCCAATCCGCGCCGGAATTCGCTGCCGTCACCACTACTCAGGACGTGCAAACCAAGGGCGGTCGGTAACGCACCGGCGATCAATGAAACCGAGGTCATCAGGATCGGGCGCAGCCGGATCGCCCCGGCCAGCTTTAGTGCGTCATGTTTATGTAAACCAAGATCGCGAAGTCGGTTGGTGAAATCGACCAGCAGGATCGAGTTTTTCACCACCAACCCAAGCAGCAAGATCAAGCCGATCATGCCGGTGATGTCGAGATCGATCCCCAGCAATCGCAGCACCAGAAAGGCGCCGATAAAGCTGAACGGCATCGCCATCATGATCACCAGCGGCTGGCTGTACGAACTGAACTGCGAGGCCAGCACCATGTAGACGAACAGCACCGAGAGCGCCATCGCCAGAATCAGCGAGTCGAAGCCTTCGCTTGTCTGCTGCACCGTGCCGACATAGCTCACCACTATGTCGTTGGGAATCCCGAGCCCCTTGATCGCCGCCTGCACATCATTTTGGGCATCGGTCAGGTTACGTCCCTCAAGATTGGCTCCGATCAAAATCTGATTCAGCCGGTCGTAACGGCGAATCGTGTTCGGACTCGAAGCCAGTTCCACCGTGCCCAATGCACTCAGCGGCACACTTCCCGAACGGGTCGGAATAGTGATCGCGCTCAACGACTCGACACCGCTGCGATCGGATTCCTCCAGCCGCACCACAATATCGGTGTCGATGCCGTTTTCCCGCAGCACGGTCGCCCGCTCGCCGTTGATCAGCGCCCGCACCGAACTGGCAATATCGTCGTTCGTCACGCCAAGTTCGCCGATCCGGCCGGGTTCGGCGATAAAGCGCAACTCGGGCTTACCGGGCCGGTAGTTGGTCGCAACATCCACCAGCCCCGGCACCTGCCCAAGCTCGGTTTGGACCGCGTTCACCAGCGGCTGCAATTCGCTGATCGGCCGCGTGCTTTGCAAACTTACCTGCAACTCACGCCCGGCCACGCCCGTGCTCGTCGGCTGAAAGCTCGGCACCGCAAACGAGAGTTCCGGCAGGAACCCCAATTGCGCGCGCAGCCGCTCCTGGGTCTCAAGCGTCGGCGTCTTGCCGATCAACTTGATGAAGAACTCGGACCGCTCAGGATTGCCCGCGAAACCAACCGTGCTGATCACGGTCTCAACCGCAGGATCGGCCAGCAATACCTGCTCGGCCTGCTTTGCCAACCCATCAGTCGCTTCCAGGGTGGTGCCGGGTGCGGCCTCAAAACCCATCACAAACTCGTGCGGATCTTGTTCCGGGAAGAACGTGAACTTCAAGCCGCTTGCCACCACGCCGCTCAGCACCAGCACACCAACCGCCGCCGCCACCACGATCATGCGGTTGCGCAGCGATGCCAGCGACCAGCCAAGCAACTTTCCGTAGGCCCGGCCAAGTCGGCCCGGATCTTCGTGCGCCTCTTGCAACAGGCTGATGTCACGCTCGCTCACGTTCGCATCGACATCCGGCACATGCACCAGCGGATCGCTGGCCTGCTTGTGATGCGCCTTCGACTGGAGCTTATGATTCGGGAAAAGATTGGCCGACATCATCGGCGCAAAGGTAAACGCCTCTACCAGCGAGAGCAAAATCGCGATCGCAATGATCAGGCCGAACGATTTAAAGACGATCCCGGCCGTGCCTTCGGCAAAAGTCACCGGCACAAACACCGCCACAATCGTCAGAGTCATCGCCAGCACCGACAGCCCGACTTCCCACGTACCCTTCGACGAAGCGACCCGCGCATTCTCGCCGCGTTCCAGGTGCCGGAAGATGTTTTCCCGCACCACAATCGCATCGTCGATCACCAGACCGACCGAGAGCGAGAGCGCCAACAGGGTGATCAGGTTGATCGTCAGGCCGAACAGCGGCATAAAGATAAAGGTGCCGATCAAGATCACCGGCAGGCCGATCATGGTGATGATCGTGCTGCGCAAATTACCGAAGAAAAACCAGACTACCAGAAATGCCGCGAGCGAGGCGAAGATCAGTTCTTCAATCGAACTGAGCACCGAGTCGCGCACGGCTTCGGAGTCGTCACGGGGGATGGTGTAGGTCAGATCGGGCCGCGTGCGGAACACCTCTTCCAGGGTGGCCCGTACATTGTCGGCCACCTCGACGGTATTTGTGCCGCTCTGCTTGCGGATGTTGAGGATGATCGCCTCGGAACTGTCCAGCCGCGAAAAACTCGCAACATCGGCCACCCCATCTTCAACCGTCGCAACATCCCCGATCCGGTAGCTCGTGCCGGTAATCTGAATCTCGGCAATACTCTCCGGCGATTGCAACAGTGATGGCGCCCGCAGGCTGATCTCCTGGTCGCCGGAGGTGATGTTGCCCAGGCCGAGATTGGCGTTCGCCTGCTGCAAGGCACCGGTGATCTGCACCGGCAAGATCCCGTAGGCCTGCAACTTTTCCAGATCCATCAAGACATTGATCTGGCGCGTTTGCCCGCCGCTTACATCAATCGAGCCGACACCGTCGGCCCGTTGCAACAGCGGAGCAATCTCGTTATCGAGCGTCCGCCGCAGATCCAACGGCGATTGGTTCTGGGTTCCCGCCACCGCCACCTGCATAATCGGCGCCTGATTGGGGTCGAAGCGCTGAAACACCGGGTCGCGTACATCACGGGGCAGGCGCGGTATCACCGCATTGACTTTTTCACGCACATCACGGTCGATCGTCTCGATATCCGTGCCTGCGTCGAACTCCAACAGAATAAAGGCAACGCCTTCACTCGCCTGCGAGGTGATATGGGCCAGGTTGGCCAGCGTATTCACCTCATCTTCGATCGGCCGCACAACTTGATCGGCCACACTCTCGGGGCCGGCGCCGGGATAGGCAATTGTTACCGAGAAAACCGGAACGTCGATGTCGGGCAGCAAGTTGACCGGTGTGGTACGAAACGCCAAAATCCCGAATGTGATGATCGCCAGCATCACCATGGTGATAAACACTGGTTGCCGGATCGACACATCCGAGATCGCTAGTCCGTTCAATTTTTCGCGGTGGCGCGGTGCCATCAAAACCTCCTGGGTACAAAGTTGCCCAGATTTTGCACGACTATTGTCTTTACTATAGCGTAAAGTTTGTGAACCGACAAGTTCACCGAAGATTCTGACTCATACCTGGTACTTATGACGGAAATTCCGGGTAGCAGGATTGTTCGCACCGATCCGGCGATATGGCAAAGCGAGGGGCAATTCAGGCGCCGACACTGCCCCGATACCCGCAAGAAACCGGATGTTTTGTTGAAACGGGATGGTATACTACTGGCGCCGAGAGCATTCCAATCCAAAAAACCAGCAACCGGCTCCCGGTTCTCGGTTCTCGGTTCTCAGTTCTCGGCTCCCGGTTCTCGGCTCCCGGT
>JAAUQO010000235.1 GCA_012032775.1 Oscillochloris sp.
AGTGGCGGCGGGCGATCGATCTCTTCGGCCCGGCCCCAGGCAACATGCCACCCGCGCCATTGTGCGCCGGCGGCCAACTCTTCCGCCAGCCGGGTTTTGCCGACTCCGGCCGCGCCCAGCAATAAGATCAAGCCGCCGCGCCCGGCCCGAGCCGTCTCCAGGCGGGCCAGCAGCAGACTACGTTCATGGATACGCCCGACAAAGGGCGGATGCAGATAGCGCTGCTGCTCATGCCGACGGCTCCGCTCAAGTTCGGCGCGCAGACGCTCGGCGAGGCGCCGGGTGGCTTCTTCGGGGATGATGCCGAGTTCAGCGGCGAGCGTTTGTTCCAGGCGCTCATACTCAGCCAGGGCATCGACCGGCCGGCCGGCCCGCGCGAGGCATTCGATCAGGCGCCGGCAAGCCGGCTCGTGCAATGGTTCTTCGGCGGTCAGACGGCGCAGCAACGGCAGCGGATCAGCGATCTGATCGGCCAATTGCTCCAGTGCGCGCAGCAACTGTTCGCGCGCGGCGGCTCGGGACGGCACGATCCACTCATCGACAATCTCCGGCGCCAACTCGCCGCGATACAGATCCACCGCCGCTTGCAGATCGGCCGATGCACGACCGGCGATCTTGTCACAAAAGGCCCAATAATCAATCACCAGATCGGCCTGCAACCGGATCGCGTTTGCCTCAACCTGAATCGCGGCAGCGCCGAGTGCGTGGCGCAAACGATACAATGCATCACGCAGCCGGCGGCGACCGGCGTCGGGAGCGTGATCGGGCCAGAGTTGATCGATCAGGTGCGCACGCTGAAGCGGGCTGGAACGTGCGACAATCAGGCATACCAGCAGGCGCCGTGCGTCTTCGGAGCGCAGCGGAATCTGGCCGGCGTCGCCGACAATCCGTAGCGTACCGAGCGTGTAAATAGCTTGAATTAATGGTGCCGTTTTGCCAACCACTTCCTCTTCCTGAGGCTCGGCGGTGAGCTGATCATACGTGATCCACAGCTACTACGTCAACCGGTAACGGAATAGAAATGGTTTACAGTTACCATCGAGCGTGGTATTATCAAACCTGTTTATACCATTTGCAACCGTCAAAGCGACATTCCGCAAAAGCGACATTCCGCAACAAGCCATTCAGGAGGGCGCAATGGCCGCCAACACAACCATGAACGCCTCATCTTCCGAGGCAGAGCGCACCTCAGTCGAGAGCCGCACACCCAGGGAGCGGAAGCGCTATGCGCGGCTTGCGCCGCTTTACAAAGCCCTGATCTGGACATCGTTCCTGATCAATGTGGTGTTGCTGATCATTATCGGCGTGCTGGCCGGCGTCGTGATCTCTAATCAGCGTCAGTTGCTTGGGCTTGCCGACAACGGCACCGCATTTGCCGCGAACAATCTGGCCGAATTGCAGGATGTCGTCGCCGATCTCCAAACCGCCACCATTGTCTATACCGTGCCGCTCGACACCATGCTGCCGATCGAAATGAATGTGCCGATCAACTCCGAGACGATCCTCACGCCACGCAATACCGTGCGCCTGACGGAATCCGTGCCGTTGAATGTGCCGGCGAGCATTCTTTTCCCCGGCGGCGGCGGCAACCTGAACGCCACCGTCAATATTGAGTTGCCGGCCGGATTAGAGTTGCCGGTCGATCTGAACATGGACGTGCGCCTGGTGACCTCTATTCCGGTTCAACTGGATGTGCCGGTCAACATTCCGCTCGCCGAAACCGAACTCGGCCCGCAGTTTGCCCGTCTGGGTGCAATCGTCGATCGGCTGGTCAACCCGATTTCGCCGTTGTTGCCCTGGCCGCAGACACCGCCCGACAGCAGCCAACCCGAAGCGGTGCTGCCGCGCGAGGAGGAGTGAGTTAGGATACGGGGCCGGGCAATATACGGCTGAATATGGTATAAGGATCGCGACGCATGTCGCGCATCCTTCTTTTTGTGATTGTGGTTGTTTACGGCTTCGCCGCAAACAACCACAGATTTCCTTATATCTTCACATGGAGGTGGATTTGAGACGGTTCGGCTGGTTGATCGGGTTGTTCGTAGTGGCGGTAGTGGCGGCCGGGTTGTTGTTGACGGTTGGTCGGCCGTACGTGCGGGCGATTGTACGTCCCGAGCCACCGGCGCCGTTGACGCCGATCGCGCTGACGGTGCCGACACCGGCAGCAACAGCCGCGCTGATCCGCTTACCGACGGTGGCGGCGCCGGAGCCAGGCGCCACAGTTGTGCCGACCGACATACCGACCGATCCGCCGGCCACATCCTTGCCGACCACCACGCCGAGTGCGATCCCCGCCGACCGCCACGCCGGCCCCGCCGACGGCGGTGGTGGTTGGCGACCGGAGTTACACAGTACTGTTACCGGCAGCGGTAAAGAACGGCCAGCGCTTTCAGTACACCTGTGAATTCGACGCAGCCTGGGTGATCTTGCAGAGTTACGGCTTCGACCTGAGCGTGGATGATCTGATCGCCCGCATGCCGATCGACACCAGCCTCGAACCATACATCGTCGAGGATCGGAACGAAGGATTTCTGATCTACGGCGGCGACATCCGCAACGCATTCTCGGGCGATTATACCGGCAACTTTTTGGCCCGCTCCACCGGCGCCGCATTCAGCGGGCTCTTCGCGCAGTACGGTTTGGAGAGCCGGGCGGTGCGTACGCGCGCAGATGTTGAGGCGGCGTTGTTGCGGGGCGAGATGATCTGGATGAAAACAACGGTCGATTTCAAGCCATGGCGACCGGCCACCTGGATCACGCCCGACGGCGCGCGCCTGAAAACGGTACTCGGCAATGATCACGCCGTGGTGGCGATCGGCTTCAACAACGAGGTGGTCGTCATCCGCGATGTACTCGGCCCCACCAGCAGCGGCCGTGATCGCCCGCTGGAATACGAAGTCACCTGGGACACCTTCATGGCCGCCTGGGGCGCCCAGGATTACGACGGATTGGCGGTGATGCGACCATGATCCTGATCGTTTGGACGAGCAAAGCATTCGCCTGAATAGAATATGTCTCGCAGAAGAATCGCGGGCGAATACTTCGCCCTTACGCAAACTCGCTTTACGAACGAATCGGCAGCCAGACCCGCACCTCGGTGCCGGCGCCGGGCCGCGAAAGGATGGTGAGTTGGCCATCGAGTGCGGCGGCCCGTTCGCGCATCTGGCGCAGGCCGAGGTGCCTGGTCGCAGATTGTTCGATCGCGCCGGGATCAAAGCCGACCCCCTTATCGGCGACGATGATCTGCAGACCGCGATCCACAACCTGCAATGCGACGGAAACGTGGCCCGTGCGGGCATGCTTGGCCGCATTATTCAAGGCCTCTTGCACAAAACGGAAGGCCGCCAACTCAAGCACATGGGGCAAATCGGGCGGCAGATCACTCAGATTCAGATCGACCTCCCACTGCTGCTGGTCGGCGAACTCGTGGACAAAGCGGCGGAGCGCGCCGACAAACCCCAACTGACCAACCTCAAGTGGCCGCAATTCAAAGATCGCGCGGCGCAACTCCTCGATCTGAGTGCGCAGATTCGCCTTCAGATTGACGAACTCCTCGCCCAGGCGAGCCGGATCCTGTTCGATCCAATCCTCCCAAAGATCGACCCGCATACGCATAAAGGCCAGGCTCTGGGCGACTCCATCGTGCAGATCGCGGGCGATCCGCGTACGCTCAGCCGTGATCGCCTGTTCAAGTTCAGCGATCGTTGCGAGTTCGCGCAGCCGGCGGCGGCTCCCGGTAATCGCCTCGGCCACCTCACCACCAACCGTGATCAAAAGTGGTTGCAACTCATCCCAGGCTTCGCGATCGAGCGGTTGCTGTAGGTAGGCCTCGATCCAACCATGGGCGAGCGCATGCCGTTCAATCAGCGGCAGCACCACACAGGCGCCAAAGCGTGTAACCGGACTACGGGGCAGGCGCAATTCCGGTTGGTCGGGCGCCGTGGTAAGGCCGGCTAATCCAAATGCCATGCGCGTATTCTGGAGCGCATCATCATTCAAGCCGACGGAACGGGCCGTAAGCGGATCGGCCTGCGTATCGCCGAGCACAAGGGCGGCAGCGCCGGCATTGATCAGTCGCGCCGGCAAATCAATCGCATAATCCAGTACATCATCCAGGGTTGCGCTGCTTGCGATGCGCTGATTAAGCTCGTACAACTGCTCCAGGCGCCGGTTGGCCCGACGCAGATCAGCCAGCATGGCGGTTTCGGCCGTACGGCGCAGATGTTCCTGGCGGGCGGCCCAACTCAACACCGACCAGATCGCCAGAGCGGCGAGCAAACCCCACAAGATCGGCTCAATAGTACGCAGGAACGTGCCGCTCGGCGCAGCCCCAACCAGGCTGATCTCAGCCAGACGGGTGAGCGCAAAAATCAACCCAATCACCGCAGCGAGCGGCCAACGCAGGCGACGGAGGGCAGCGACAATATCGGGGCGATCGGTCGGATCAGCGGCGGGCATAGGCCTGAATCGCTTCCCAGTGGATCGGCAGCGTCTGCTCGATATGGCGGTCGGCCCAGTACCAGCTATGGCGAGCATCGGGGAGCGCAGCGACAGGCGCACTATTGCGAATACCGAGTGCATGCAAGGCACGCAGCAGATACTCCCCGCGGTAAAAATTCGAACCCCATGGCTCGATCGCCTCGGGGCCATACTGAATCAGCCAGCGAATACGCCGGATCGCGACCCGATCGGCGCGCAGCAAAAGCGTAATCGGATGATCCTGATCGAGGAATGCGGCATTGCGCGGCAAGCCAAGGGCCGCGTCGAACATTGGATTAGCCAGCACCGTGTCATCGTGGCGCGCATAACGCCCGCTATCTGCGGCATAAAGAACGGTTCCATCGAAACAACCGACACTGGCGAAGCGATCGGGAAAACGGGCGGCGGCTTTGATCGCCATCAAACCGCCGAGCGAAAACCCGGCGATCGCCCGCGCCGCCGGATGGGCGCCGAAGGTGCGTTCGACATAGGGGATCAACTGATCAAAAAAGTAACTCAGGAATGCGCCGCTGCCGATCCCAGCGCTTTTTGCAAGCTGCGGAGCGCACATATTGGCGAGCATACTCGGCACAGCGTTATCATCACTAGCCAGGCCGGGCATCACCAGAATCAGCGGCCCAATCGAACCGGCCGCACGCAAACCGGCATACAGATCGATCACCGTCTTACCGTTGCGCGAATCGTCCTCACGAGGATTCACCCACTCACGCTCGTGGCCACGCAGCAGATAAAGCGCCGGCAGATCGCGTTGGCCCTGCTCGTACTCCGGCGGCAGATAGATAAAAAACGACTTTGCAACACCGAGAACGGTGCTAGGCAGGCGAACCATGCGCGCCCGTGGATCGTAGGGATGGGATTCAGACATAGGGCAGATTCAAACAATTCGCTAATTGACGCCGCTTAGGGGTATGGTATCATATAGCTGAGAATCTTTGGGGATGCTTGGTTTCGACAGGGAGTAAACGTCGTAGATTGCAAGCCGTGTCGCCCAGTCACGTAAAAAGGGCAAAGGCAATAACTGCCAACAACAACACTCGGGTTCAGGCTTCTCGTCTGGCCCTCGCTGCTTAATTAAGTAGCGCGTCTGCTCTGACTCCCCCGATGGTAAGAGGTCAGACGTCAACAAGTCGGGTGCTCCTCTGGTAACCACCTGCTAGCCTGAGGAAAAGATTAGCGGGTTAGCCCAAAGGCCGCTCTGCCTATCGTGCGGTCAAGGGCGATACAAACGATAGGATAAGCTTGTAGTATATCTGCGATTTAGCTTTCTGGACGGGGGTTCGACTCCCCCCATCTCCACCACCCGGCCCTTATGAGGCATTGGGACGCGCAGTACGAGAAAATCGGCGGAATTACATCTGCCCCAATTGCTCCGTACTGCGCGTCTCCCTCAGCGCGATTGCCCGATTGTCCGGCGCGCAGGTTAGTCCGGCGCCTCCAATACAACTGGTTGTTAAGGTACGAATCGTAAGCGCAGCAATGCCCTTACGACCGACGCCGAGGCAGCCTTGCCGAAGCCCACTCTGTTTGCCGCCAAGCATCGTCAGGGTGGGTTTCGCTTTTTCCTACCGCCGTTCCGCTGCCGATTCGTCCCGCACGAAGACAAGCAGATCGCCCGGCGTGCATTCCAAGGTGTGGCAGAGCTTCGCCAACGTATCGCGGTCGATACGGAGTGCCGTACCATTCCACAAATTGTTGGCCGAGTTCTTGTTGAGCTTGATGCGCTCGGAGAGTTGCAGCGCCGAAGGGATACCCTTCGCCCGCGCCAACTCGCGCACCCGCCACTGAATGCGTTCGCGCCAGAACTGCTCTTCGCGATCTCGTGCCTCGGCGTCGTCCATCGCTCAACTATAACACTCCCTCTACCCTGGTCAACCGTTTCCAGGGAAACACGATTCTGAAGCCCTACCAGCACATTGGCAATTTATTCAGCCCTTCTTGCAAGTCCTTCGGATTCACGCCCAGGTAGACGGCGGTGGTTTTCAGGCTGCGGTGGCCAAGCAGAAGTTGGATGTCGCGTAAGGTTATGCCGCGGCGTAGCAGTTGGGTCGCAAACGTACGCCGCAGGGTATGGGCGCTGATGGTGATGCCGAGGTTCGGCAGCCAGCGCTCGAAGATATGGGCCATCGACTTGGGTGTCAGCGGTGTGTGATCGATTGTGCCGACCACCGGCCGCATCGGGCGGCGCACCGGCTCCGTGAGCAGTTCCTCCCGCAGCGCCGGGTGGATCGGCAACTCGCGCCGGCGACCACCCTTGCCACGCTGGACGATCAAGGTCGAATCATCGAGATACACATCGCGCCAGAGCAACACCGCCGCCTCGCTGATGCGCAGCCCGCTGTAAAGCATGAGTACGATCACCCGACGATTGCGCTGCCAGTAAAAGGCTTCTTCCGGAGCCAAATCTTCTGGCGAAATGATCGCCTGGGTCAGTTGGCTGAGTTCATTGTTCGGCTGCTTGATGCCGTACCTATCGCCAGAGGACTCAATAGTACCAAGAGGGTTGACAATGCTTCTTTTAATGACTATAATTCTAGTCATTACTCAGACTGCCCTGAGGACAGCGGATGTCACCGAAACAATCCTACCGAATCATCTATGCCCCAATCATACGCGACCATCTTCGCACCATCGACAAGAAGTATTATTCACTGATACGCGATACTATCGCGGAGCGATTAGCGCATGAGCCCCAGAACGAGAACCGTAATCGTAAGCCGCTCAAACGTACGGTATTTGATGAAGCAACGTGGGAATTGCGCTTTGGCCCGGAAAATGTCTTCCGCGTGTTCTATGATGTCCACGTCAGCGAACACGAAGTGCATATTTTAGCTATTGGGACGAAGGAGCGAGACCAACTGTACGTTGGAGGGGAGGAGATCGACCTATGAAGATCGCATCGGTTGCCGACATCAAAGCCAAGCTCAGTTCCTATCTTAAAGCAAGCGAGGAAGAACTGGTCGTGATCACGCGCAATGGCAAAGCTGTCGCCGCCATTGTCCCGGTTGACAATGATGAGGAACTTGAACGCCTTGTCTTGGCCTACTCAAAGCAGTTTCAGGACGTGTTGGCACAGGCACGAACAGAAATCAGCGAGGGCCACGGGATCACCCATGAGGCGTTCTGGAATGATCTTGTTCGGGAGGAGCCAGAATCGCATGATGGCACGTAAATCGTAACGATATTGTTTGGAGAAATGCCGCATCAAGGAGCCATATATCACGGTTCGCATCCGCCCAGCCGCCGAACAACCGCTTGCACCTGACGCCGCAGGCGCGGCCTGTGACCTGGGCGTAACTTGAGCAGCTTTCCCCCATTCGGTTGCTGTCTCGCTCCACAATGGTGCCCGCGGCGCCGGTAAAGCGGAGCGTTGGACAACGCGCGCACCACCGGGTCTTCGCGGCGTGGCCACTCAATGCCGACCGTGGGGTCGGTACTGAGATAACCCTGAAGTATCAAAAACTTGACGAACGAGCGCACGGCAGTAAGCCGATTGCCGATCGAGCCGCCGCTACAACCGCGGCGGGCCATACGTACTCGCTCGTGGGTGATCGCCTGCCATGTCAGCATTGTCGGCGTTGCACACTCGCCGAGACCGCTGATCAGATCACGGACATGATCGCAGTAGCGTTTCACCCCGCTGGGGCTGCAATTCAGCGAATAGAGATAATCCCGATAGTCGGGGTGGTTGTGCAGCATCTTGGCCTTGCCCAATGGCATCCCTTCCCACGACACCTTCAGCCGGGTGCTGGCGCATCGCGACGACACTACCGTTCAGTGTGTAGTACTTCGTGATCGCCCCACCTTCAATCTCCTCGTACAACCCTTCGAGGAAGAGCGTCTCCGTGCTGCCGCGCACCACCTTCACACGGGCGGAGTCCGCGTTATAGCCGTAGCTCTCAGTTACACCGCCACTGGTGATGCTGCTCGGCAGGTTTTCCGCGTTCCAGACGAGGCTGCGGCCTGTGCCACTCACCATGTTGCCATTCCGGTCGTAGCAATAACTCTTTCCGGCTCCGCTTACCAGCGCGTGCGGCTTGGAGAGCGCCCCGTCGGCACAGCCACTGCTCTGGGTGCCGTAGGTCATCCCCGCGCCTTCTTTGTGAGTCATGTTGCCCAGATTATTGTAGCTGTAGAGCTGTATCAGGCGCAGGGCACCACTCCACGTGTCTTTGGTAGTGTCATCAGGTTTTCGCCACTTGCTGCGGCGTAATGGGCATATGCATTCCATGGCTTCCGGAAGCCATGAAAGCTGTTCAATCGAGACGAAGGTAT
>JAAUQO010000014.1 GCA_012032775.1 Oscillochloris sp.
AACCGCCGGCCGGGCATCACACCTATGCCGCGCAACGCTATACCGGCAGCCTGACGGCTGAGATTGTTGCGCATTCACCGGTGCATATCGGTTCCGGCCTGCTGGAGCCAATGCGCGGAAAACATCCCTTAGTCAAGGGCATAGTACGCAGCATGGTCGATGGCGAGTTGCGACCGGTTATCCCCGGTACATCATTAAAGGGATGCATCCGGGCGATTGTTGAGGCGATCAGCCGCTCCCGGGTGCAAGTAACGCGCGCGCGCGAACTACCGCGCCAGTATGTCGCTGGTCGGAGCGTCGATGAACTTGATGTGGCGCAACGGATTTTCGGCACTCTTGGTTACCAAGGCTGTGTGCGTTTTGGCAATGCGGTGCTGCAAGGGTATACGACCACAGTAGTTGAGTCGGTACAACTCTTTCGGCCGCGTCCGGAATCGGTGCGCACCTATTTCGACGGTGTCTTGCCGAAAGGGCGCAAGTTTTACATGCACGGCAAGCCGGCAAAAGGCGATCTTCCGCTGGAAGCGTGTGATGTAGGCAGCCGTTTTGCAGTACGGATGGACTTTGAACAACTGAGTGCCGGTGAGCTTGGCCTGTTATTGATTGCGATGGGCCTGGGCGATCCGTCGTTTTATCCCAAACTCGGTGGGGCGAAACCGGCCTGCTTGGGGACGATTGCAGTCACTGATCCCCAGATCACCGCGTACAGTGGCGCCGCTGCCTACAGCGATTTCGATGCGAAACCGGAATCGCTCGATCCAATCGCACTCTTCGGCATGGCACGCGCCGAAGGCCTGCTTGAAACCGCACAACTCGAACATCTCGCCGAAATCTTGCGCTGGCCGCCGGCAGAGGATCGGGAATGCCCGGATCGGAATTATTAAGGTGGAAACCGACATTATATACCCGGTTGGACTATGGCTGTCCTCGATTTTCGCTTGATAGTCCGGCGGAAAGAGCAGGGCTTTGAAATTCGTGTCGCCTCAGAAGAATCGACAATCCGTTGCTCGCCCGTTTTCGTTCGTTTGGAAAACCTAGAACAGCGACCGAAAAAATCTATCCTCACAATTCAGGAATGGATTTTGGCGGCCTACCAACTGTGGATAATTGAGCCGGATGAAATCAGCTTTGAAGCAAAAAGCAAAGCTGTCGGGCAGTACCTTTTTTCAAGCGTATTTCAGGGCGACGTTCTAAGAGTCTTTCAAGTAGCTTGGAAGCTTTCACAATACAGTAACTCTGGCTTTGATACCTTACTTATCAGACTCGATCTTCCGGTTTCTCTAGCCGAGCTGCCTTGGGAACTCATGCATTACAAAGGGCCAAGCGAATCTAGCCTTGGTGGGGTAACGTATCTGGCGCGTACTCCACAAATGGCTCTGGTGCGTTACTTTGCAGAGGATGATGAAGCGCCGCCGCGAGTGCTTTCAGCAGTTGATGAGTTGCGTATGCTCAGTATTGTTGCTGAGCCTCAAAGATGGGGATTTCAAGAATTTTCACGAGACGAGTATTATCAGTCACTTGAATTACTGAATAGAAAGCGGAAAATAGCAACTATTGAACATATTGCCGGATCGGCAACGCTCGTTCAGTTGCGCGAAAAATTACAGCAACCATTACATGTTATTGATATTGTATGTCATGGAGTAAAAAGAAATCATAGTGATTTTGGGGATTTACTATTTGAGAATGATTACGGGGAAGTTGATGAAATTGGAGCAGATGATTTTTGGATGCATCTCCATGCAAATCGTGACTCAACTCGCTTGGTATTTATTTCTGCCTGTGTAAGTGCGAATCAATCCGATGAGAATCCATTTAGTAGTGTGGGCGGTTCTTTGGCGCTCTTTCAAGGTGTGGCAGTAGTAGCCATGCAATTTTTAGCAGATCAGAAAACTGTACAACAACTGATTCGCTATTTTTACGACTTTCTGGGAGATACGGGTGATGTAAGTCAGGCTATGACGATAGCACGTTTATGGACGAGAGCCACCCACGATCCTTTTGGTTGGGCTGTTCCGGTTTTATACCTTCAAGCGAAAAGTGCTAAAATTATTGAGATTGACCCAGAAGTCAACGGTGAACAAAAACGCGAAAACGAGTTTTTGCTGAATGCAACGCCACCAAGTAATGAGGTTGATACTCGTCCGGAAGAGCATATCGTATACGAGAAGGACCGTGCCCGCTTTGAGTTGTCGCTTGAGAAATATGGGCGAAGGCATCAAGAAAAGTATCGTCGTTTGATGGAACGTGCAAAGCGACTTGAAGCTCAACGATCGGATCTCAAACGTTCAAACCTGATTGATACCTGGCTTCTGCAAGAGTTGCGTAAGGAATCGATTAGTTGTTATATAGGAGCATTGGAACTGCAGCCGGGTTATGAGCCTCACCTTTACCTCGGTGATATCTACTTTGATGAAACTCGATGGTATCAAGCCAAACACCATTTTGAAGAAGCACTTGACTACTGGTCAGACTCAGTTTCCATTATGAGGAAACTGGAAAAGGTTTTAAGGAATATTGTGGGTGACAAAGATGAAACCGATGAGGCGCGTGATCATGCCCGGACGCGACAGCGCGAGGTTCGACAAAGGCGTCAGGAATTGGAGGCACAGATATGATTGAACAGAATGAAATCGACTTTGCTCGCGCTGAACTCCTCGCCGCCGACCTGGCCGGCTCGCAAGTTGATGCGAACGAGGCTCAGAAGGCATTGGCATACCTACGCAGCAAGCGTGGTGACGGCAAGGCTTTGTTTACGTATTTGCAGGCAGTAGTCAGTAATGGGCAGGTAGTTGTCCGTTCGCGTCGAACTATTGATTACTATCGTAACTTGCAGTCGGCGTGCGAACGTCATCTGCGCTCGTTGCAGGGCGACTACGAACAACTCCTCGCAACCTATGCCTGGAGCCTGCAGATCCTGCGATACTATCGTGCCGTTCCAGATGCCGCGCCGCGTCGCAGTGTTGCCGGTAATGATCGTATCGTTGAAGAATCAGTCTCTCAGGTGAACACTGCTCCACCACCGGCACCGGAGATTCCCAAGATCGGCGATGTATTTCCAGGGAAAATTCTCGGTGTGGACGATACGGCGATGCTGATCGAGATTCCCGGTTTCGCTGACGATAAAGCCCTTGGTGTGGTTGAAGGCGAAGGCTTGGACAAGCGCTACAAAGTTGGAAATGCGGCGCGCGTTGAGGTTGCCGGCACCCGGACGCAGAAAAGTGGTCGGGTGATTGTCAGCTTGAAGTTGGCGCGCAAGGCGTAGCAGGGTTCATGTAACATCAATCGGTATTATACCAAATGAAGTTGCACTTTCCGCAAGCATGCGGTACGCTGGTGCAGGGCGAGGCGGGAGGTAGGGGAGCGGAAGCAGATGTACAAGCCAATGCCGGAGATCCAGGAAAGCGCTGAGGAATTGCGGGCGCTGATGAAGCAGGAACGGAACCTCAAAGCGCGGCAACGGCTCCACGCGCTCTATGTGGTGGCCAGCGCACAGGCCGACAGTCGCGCCGCCGTTGCCCGGCTGCTTGGGGTGAATCGCGATACCATTGGTGCCTGGTTCGCCTTATATGCTGACGGCGGGCGTGAGCGCTTGCTCGACTTGTACGTGTCGCCCGGCAAACCCTCCGGTGTGCCGCCTGCGGTGCGTGCGGCCCTGGTGACGCGGCTCGAAGCGGAAGATGGGTTTGCGTCCTATGGCGAAATCCAAGCGTGGCTCGCCGAACAGCACGGGGTGACGATGCGCTATGGCGCCACGCACCACCTGGTCGCCTACCAATTGCAGGCCCACCCCAAGGTGGTGCGCCCACGCCATATAAAAAAAGCCTGACGCCGAAGCGGCGTTCAAAGCCGACGTGGCTGAGCACATCCGTGCTGCGGTGCCTCCGGATTGTGCGCTGCCCGTCGAGATCCACTGCCAGGATGAAGCCCGCTTTGGCCTGAAAACCACGCAACGCCGGCGGATCACCGCCCGTGGGGTCACGCCCATCGGCATCGCGCAGCACCGCTACGCGAACACCTGGCTGTACGGCACCGTCGCACCGGCGAGTGGTGATGCCTTTACGCTGATTTTGCCCAAACTGAACACCACCAACATGCAGATCTTCATCGATGCCTTCGCGGCGGCCTTCTCCGCGACCTTCAACGTACTGGTGCTGGATAACCGTGCGGTGCACACGACCGAGCGGCTGCGCCTGCCGGCCAATGTCGCGTTGGTGTTCCTGCCGCCCTATAGCCCGGAACTCAATCCTGTCGAGCGCCTGTGGCAGGAACTGCGCGCACGCCTTGCCTGGCTCCTATTCGATGACCTCGACACGCTGGAAGCGGAAATGTGTACCCAACTCGACCGCTTTACACCCGCAATGGTGCAGTCGTTGACCCGTTACCCATACCTGCGGCAGGTCATTGACGAGGTCGGCCCCTTTCCGCATGCTCCCGAGATTGCGGAATGCTCAAATTAAATTGGTATCAAATCGTTAAGGCGGGCACGCAGATCACCTGGCAGAGGCCCAAAGCGATGGGTGAGCAACCGCTCCACCAGCAGTCGCTGTCCTTCAATCACCCCTTCGGCACGTCCCTTCTGTTCCCAACTGGTTACCAGTTCCACAATAGCCTCCTGTTCTGCTGGGGCAAAGGTCGCGATTTCGGCCTGAAACACCTCCTTCATGGCAGCGTCGAACCACTGGTTCCGCCTACGGCGTGGCGGAGCGATCGCCAGGTTGCTCAGCGAGCGATGCTTGGAGCCATGCCTCCAGATCCGCCGGTGCCGTGAAGTCGAGCAGTGCTTCGCCCAGAGCCGTCAGTTGTGCATCGTTCAGGCTTGCAACGCGTTCCCACAGGGGGGCCGGTACCACACCCAACTTGCGAGTTAACTGCCGCTCGACCAACAGCCGCTGTCCTTCAAGCAGCCCCTCGGCACGTCCCTCGGCACGCCCCTTCTGTTCCCAACTGGTTACCAGTTCCACGATAGCCTCCTGTTCCGGGCGAGAAAAGGTCGCGATTTCGGCCTGAAATGCCTGCTCCTCAGCGGCACGAAGCGGCAGGTACAGATCGATGAATTGGCTGAGCAGCCGTCGCTGCGTTGCGGTCAACGCGGCACCAGCCAGGAGCCGCAGACTCGCCGCCTTTACCTGCCAGCGATCCCGTGGCGCGATCCGCATGCGCGCCATCAGGGCGATTGCGGCTGGGTTCTGTGTCTGCAAGAAATCGCGCCAGTCCAACTGATGTAATTGTACCACCTGATACCGGAAATCGAGCACCGTGTAGTCGAGTACTCGCACTTGATGGCGATCGGCAGCACGCTGTCGCGGGCTGGTATAGGAGCAAAGCGCAATAGGAAATACGGGCAGATCAAACGCGTCGTAGAACCGCGCGAAATAGCGAAAGAGCCGCCGGTCGAGCATGGCATCGTGCTGCGCTTGATGTTCGAGATGAATAAGCAGGGTCGCCGGCTGGTTCCGCATGCGCGCCTGCACCACCAGATCGGCCTCGCGCCGATCAGGGTCGATCAAATTACTGAAGGTTTCTTTGTCGAGAAACGTCAGCGGTGTCGGATCCAGGGCGGTCGCAAGGTCGGGGAGAAAGAGCTCCAAGAATTCGCGAAAAAAGGCGGTAAGCAGGAGTTTGAATACCGCATCGTGATCAATTGAACGAGCCATGGCTGATCGCTCCGTCAAACAGATGTTCCGCACACAATAGCACTTATGTTCCTATCCGTCAACGGGTAAACGTGTTCGTTCAATGGTGTGGAGCGCCGGGCAACGTGTGCGCATGTCGTTGCGCCCGACGCTCCGCACTGCGACGGAACTACAAGCCTGGTCGTGCACATACTGCAACGTTTCCGCGAGATGCGCCGCGCCGATCTGTTCTGCCCCGGCGAGGTCGGCGATGGTGCGGGCGAGGCGGAGGATGCACTGGTAGGCGCTGGCCAATCACATTGAGAATGAAGAAGAGTGAATAGAGAAAGGCGCCAACCAATGGAACGACCGCTGCTGGGTGCCGGGCCCAGCAGCGGCACATCTCTCTGACTTAGCGCGGCCCGTGAATGGACTCAGCCACGTGCGGTCGCCCATATGGGGCCGGTCGGCCGATTCACAGGGCGCTACGCCAAACCCGACCAGCACTCGGCATACAGGCCGGCTGTCGCGCTGCGCAGTCATATGCCATATGGACTCAGTTGCGTAGGTGTCAAGCGGCACGAGATCCGGCGCCAGGTATTCCGTGATCGTGGCCGTGTAGCCGGCTTCGTCTGCGAAGAAGCGGTTGTACGTCCCATGCCTCAGTGCCGCACCGCCCGGGTGTCCCCAGACGATCACGATACTCAAAGCGAGCGCTACGCCTCCGATTACGCCTACGATTCCACTCAGCCGCCATCCTGACATCCGCCTGCGCACCTGCTGGGTTTATTGCCGGTTCATTGGATCCTCCTGATGTGCTGTGCTTTGTCACCCTGCTCGCAGTAAAGCAGTTGTCCGGGCCGGCGCGCTAGTCCCGCAGCGATAGCGCTTGCGATACAGTTCGCTTTGTGACTCTCGCCACAAGCGATACAAGAGCCGATACATGTGCCGCGTACGATCTTCACAATGGTGAAATCAGACATTAGAATGCGTGTATCGCTGCTGAGCCAATCCGGAGGAGGGCGCCATGCAGGAGATCGCTTTCGGCCAGGTGGTGCGTGAACGCCGGCGGGCGCTGGACTTGACGCAGGATGCACTGGCCCGCCGGGTGGCCTGTGCGGCGATCACGGTACGCAAAATCGAGTCCGGTGCGCTGCGCCCCTCCCAGCAAATTGCCGAGCGGCTCGCCGTGGCGCTGGCGGTGCCGCCTGATGACCGGGCCGCCTTTGTGCATCTCGCTCGCCGCAGCCTTCCCGACGGGCGCGAGACGCCGCAGCCCCCACCAACGCCGCCACCCACCCCCGAGGAGGTCGGGTTGGAGGATCTCAGCGGGCGCGCCGTCTGCGGCTACCAACTTGGCGAGCGGATCGGCTCCGGCGGGTTCGGTGCGGTCTATCGCGCTATGCAACCCCTTGTTGGGCGCGAGGTGGCGGTGAAGATCATCTTGCCGCGCTTCGCCGACCAGCCGGAGTTTATCCGCCGCTTCGAGGCCGAGGCCCAGATGATCGCGCGTCTGGAGCATCCCCATATCGTGCCGCTCTACGACTACTGGCGCGAGCCGGGGGTGGCTTACCTCTCAGGTGTAGGGTTTTTGCTACGCCGCGTTCTGAAGCGGTCGGTACGCCAAGGGTCGTACGATATGACTGTTAAGACTTTTCGGCCAGGGTTCCGGGATCAACTGCATGGGCGGGAGCGCGTGTCCATGAATGAACGCGGCCACAAGCCGCAAGCGGCCCCGGTGCAAGCAACTCAGGCTCCGCAGCGGTCGTTGTCCGGTTGCCCGTCGGCGGGCGACATGCGTTTCCGGCAGGGCGGTCAGCACGACGGCTGGTTGGGTCGCCTCGGCGTAACATCCGACGCTGACGACCCACAACGTGGCGAGCGCCAGCGCGAGCCAGAGCCGCTCGGCCCGGCGCGGGTTGGTCATCTTGGTCTGTTCCCACTGCCAACCACCCCGCTTCATGGCCTTGTAGCTGGCTTCGATCCAGGCGCGCAGGCGGTACCAGGCCACATCGGCCACCGCCGGCGGGAGGTCGGTCAGCACCAGCCACGGATCCCGATAGCCCGCATCCCAGCGCGCCACCAGCGTACACGCCCGTTGGCGCTTCGGGGTCGTAAAACAGCGCACGGTTCCCTTCCAGCGACCGCCGTGCATCGTCACGCCCTGGCTGAGCGGACGAAAGGTGTCCACACCGTCAGGGCAATAGGTGCCCTGGCGGTTAATCCGCAAGAACGGATGCCAGCCCAGCGCGGTAATGGCCTGAAACAACCACTTCGCATCCAGCCCCCGGCCGGCCGTGACAATGACCGTCCAGGCGGCGGGCACACTGCCCTGAAGGTGCTGAAAGAGCGCTTCCCAATGCGGTTGCCAGGCACCTTTGGCCGTCGCACGCACCATCGTCCACGCCACCGGGATCGCGCAGCCCCGGATGAGCACATGAATCGAGAGGACAGTGAACCGCTGGCCGAGCGTCGAGGCGTCCATGCCCAAGGCGAGGTGCGTACAGTCGGGGGGATGGAGCGCCACCACCCAGCGCAGCAAGGGAGCAAAACAGGTCGATACCTCCAGACTGCGGCGCTTGTCACCGCGTTTGGCCCCGGATTTGGCAGAGGCATCGCGATACCCGTCGCGGAGCTGTTCGCGCACCGCCTGCTCGCGGCGACCCAGCAGATCCGCGAGGACGACCGCGACCTGGGTCAGGCCACAGCGTTGGGCGAGCACGATGCCGAGAACTCCACCGGCTGAGCACGACCACCTGCGGTGTGCTCAGGTGCGGCAGGTGGGTTGACACGGTCTGTTGCCATTGCGATAATCCGGTGAGGCGAGTCATCCGATCCTCCTGGTAGGGCTGTGGTGGTGGTAAACCGCATCGTACCAGACGGATGCCTCGCCTTCAATAAGTCTTTACACATGGCCTACCATGTCCCAAAAACCCTACACCTGAGAGGGGGTTGGGCCGGCCCGCATCGGCGGCCATGCCCCATTGGTTGACGGAGACGTTGGTGCATTTATCCCGGCCGGCGCCGCAGAGCACGCTGGCGATAGCCGGATGGTATATAGTAGCGGGCCGGTATGCACGGCTTCGAATGAACTGCCGGATGGTATCGCCGGGATGATTGGCGCCCCGGTTGACATCCAGATCACTGCGGCCACTGTAGCCGGCGATCATGCCTGGGGAGCATTCGGTATCGTGCCGGCTGATCCAGCACTGCAATTGCCGGCCAGAATAGCGATCTGAATTGGATTCATCTGATGCCGCAAGCGTTCGGCGGCAATGGTGAGCAATACATTCTGTCCTATGTTCCCTGATGGTCGCACCTATCAAGCGAAGGAGGTTCGTTTTGCATCCATCGTTGTACTTGATTATACAATTTGACTTTCCTACGCCTTTTCAGCAGGAGCATGGCCGAAAAGCACGTGCGCTGCACGATCTGCTTGTTGAACAAGATTGGATCCAGGAAGTGTTGGCGGCCAGCGGCGGTATTGGGCCGGGTCCGTCGGCAATCTGGGTGTTCAAGCTCGCGAACTATGCCGCCCTGGATCGACTGCTGCATAGTGATGATCCGCTCTCAAAGGTGTATAAGGAGTTCTTCGACACGATGACCAGTGTCACTGATATCATTCGGGAAGAAGTGCAATTTCTTTAAATGTCTGCAAGCGCAGATTGCAGCAGCGAGCGGGTGCGCGGTGGTTTGTTCAGAGAAGCAAGCCTTCTGGCCCTCCCCACGCCGCACCATTAAGCTCAAAGTCCTACCATTCCTTCGGTTTTGAAGCGAAAGGAAGCCGATGCATGCCAAATCGCTCGCCATCTATCAGAAATACTATGGCGATCCACGGCACGATCGCCGCAGTCTCTTCCGCGTCCTCGCTGCACACACCGCGATCAGTACTGCACTCTATCCTGGAAGTTTTGTGCATATTGTTCCATCGTTTTTCTTTCCAACCACGGTGTATGTGGATACGGATAAACACGCCCGGCGTTTTTTCGCGGATCCGGATCTGATCGCGTTTATCCAAGTCCGCAAGGAGTACGCGCACGATCCAACGGTGCGATTCCACGCCGTCTCCTATCTGCATCCGCTCCCGGAGCCAGATCAAGGGGCGGATGTGCTGATTTCGCAGTTTGCCGGGTTCGTGTCACAGCACTGTCGGCGCTATCTGCGCATCGGTGGTTTCCTGGTCGCGAATGACAGTCATGGCGATGCGAGTATGGCGGCCCTTGATCCGTCCTATACCCTGCTTGGTGCATGTATTGAGCAGGATGATGTGTATCGCTTGCAGACGAGCCACCTCGACCACTATTTCATCCCACGTCGCGGGGAGCCGGCCACGAAAGAAGATCTTGAGCGCACCCAGCGCGGCATTGACTATACGCATTCAGCCGACGCATACCTCTTCCAGCGCGTTGCATAGCAAGGATCGACCCGATTGGCAGCCCTAGCGATTGTGGCTACCAGCCGAGTTGGAGTGACGCCGGCCTGCTGCGCGGTGCAAGCTTCGCACGTATCGCCGATGCAGAAGGTTGCCAGTCAGCGTGTCATAAGGAAACGGAGCGAGCAGAAGGTGGAGCGAGCGCATCTTCGCGAAGCACCGTTTCTATAGATCTTCAGAAAAAGAATTTGGAAGGTAGATCACCCTGCCGCTTGCTGATGCGCTCGCTATTGCGGTCGCAACACGGACTCTGTTAAAGGAGACCGAAGATCATTTGCGAACGCAACCCAATTAGGGCATCGCCGCATCGCTGCAGAACGCAATCCTGCTCAGTTTCAGCGTCGGGCTGTCGGGCGCAATCAGTATGACAGGGTTCGCAGACCTGATTATAGGGCCGGAATTCAGGTTGCTTTTAGGCGTTCCTTTCGGGAATGGATAAAGTCGAGCTTAGTCGCGTGTGTTGATATTGATCGTGAGATGCACAATATTGCCGCCGGCAACATCACGTATAGTGATATCACCCACTTGATTGTCTGAGCCGAATTGCAGCAACGTCCCCCCAAAGGTCACCTGATACCCGGCGAGGTCGCGGAGCACATGTCCAAGCGCAATATTCTCGCGCAGCAGGCGCTCAATATCGGCGGCCTGAGTCGGATCGCTCATTAATGGTGCGAGGAGCGCCGCAAGTGGTTCCACCTGCGATTGCTGATGTTCCGGTAACTGCGAGCAGAGTGTACGTGCTATCGCCGCTGGGGGGAACTCGGTCTCACCTGCATCGGGCCAGATGACATGAGGCCGGTTACGACGACAGGTATCCAGCAACTCAGCCACCATGCGCCGCCGCTCGCAATACAGGATCAGTTCACGCGCAAATGCAGGGCGAGTGTCACCGGGTATATCTTCATGGCTAAAACCCAGATTGAAGCAAATATTGTGCAGCTCACTAAGACTAAAATGTGCTTTGAGCCCTTCGAAAAGAGCAGTGCGCTGATTCAGATTATTCACTAATTATACCTCATCGTTACCATTATGACCGCCGCTAATTGGGATTAATTTTCGTGCCAGAGTTGTGCAAAATACTCCATCAGCAATCGATGAGTGAAAATATATCCACCTCCAACTTTGCGTAGCAAAATGCGCTGGGCGGCATATAGCAATCCTACCAGAACCGAGAACCCAGAACCAGGAACCGCAGTATCAGTACGCAGAACCGCCTTCACAACTCTGATGAGATTGCTATAGCAACGCTGATGTGCGTAGCCAAAAGATATAAAGCCCGCCGCAAAAGATCGTTAAGCCGAGACATACAGCAATAACGGTGGCGACGATAAGCATTTTAAGCTTATTGCGGCTCTCTGCGATCAACAGATCCAGCCCTTCAACAGACCCAAGCGCGGAACTATACCTCTCCCGCCACTGCTGTGCTGCTTCGATCTGCGAATGCCGGCTTAGGGTTTCTCCTGCTGTGCGCCAACTCATCACCCGTTGCTCAAGGGTGCGGCGAGTCTGTTCGGCCTCTCGCAAGCTTTGTTCACCGCCCTGATACGGCTCCGCTGCGAGCCAGGTGCGGAGGGTTTGCCAATGCCGAATCAGTGCCTCGTGGACGATGTCGATCCGTGCGGAGGCGCTTGTGTCGCTGGTCGTCAACAATCGGCCGTTGATCAAGTGATTAAGGGTGTGATCAAAGTGTTCGTCATCATCAGGGGCTTGCAAACGGGCGATCGGTAATTGCCGGCGCGTATCGTCGTGGCCTTCGCCGAAGTTGATCAGACGCAAAAAGATGCGCCGAGCGATCGTGATATCGCCCTGATGTGCTTCCAGTTCACTAATCACGCCGTCGGCATATGTTTGGACAACTCTGGCCAGTCCGCCGATCCGTTGGTCGTACAAAGACTCGGTTAAGTTACGGTGCTGATTGGCATACCAAAGCCGTTCGAGCGCAAGCTGCAGTAGTGGTAAGGCACCTTGATCGCGCAGTACCTCGGCCTCACGAATGAGTCGCGCCACCAGTTGCTGCTCAATCGGAATGTTCTCATGGCGCGCCGGCCGTTCAATGATCGCACGTAAACCCTTCGCATCAAGCGGGCCAAGCAGGTAGTGCTCACTCTGGGTCTGGGGTGCGAGATTCAGTGCTGCGAGATCAGCTACGAAATCATCGCGGATGACGAGCATCAGCGTGACTTGAACCGCCGTATGTCGGCGCAGTGCGGAGAGGATGCGCGCAAATTCAGACTGTTGGTCGCTGTCGATATGTCGGCGCGACTCATGCTGATTCGTAAATACCTCTTCAAACTGGTCAAGAATCAGCAGCAGACGTTCACATCCCCGGCGTTCGAGGAGTGCGTCCACCGCCTGAAGTGCTTGATCAGCCGCAAGCTCGCCCATCTCAAGGGCTGATTGTAGATTATGGGTCGGATTACTGCCGGGGCGCACAATCAACACCAGGAGCTGCGGAAATCCGGCGCTGAGATGCCGGTACAATCCGGCGTTTACCAGTGAAGATTTGCCGCTGCCGGAAGGGCCGCTGATAACGATCAGACGCAGACGCGGTTCTGAAACCAGTTGCTCGATCTCGTGAATCACTTGCTCCCGCCCATAGAAATACGCACTTTCATCGATCGAAAACGGGCGGAGCCCAGGATAGGGGCAGCGCGGCGGACGCGGCACCTCCGGCGGAAAAAACGGCCCCGGCGCAACAAACTGATCGCTGATCAGCGTGTCGATCCAGCGGGTATCGACGGCATGGTAGCGCTGTTGCGCCGCCTGAATCTCCGCGAGCAAGCCGGCATCAAACAGGCTCGCAATCGGTATTGCCCGTGTCTGGTCGTCGCTGTATTCACGCTGGAACGCTGTATCGACGGCAGTGGCGGGAACATGGGAGGCTGTGCCGGCTTCAGTTGAGGGCGTCAACCGCGGCCACGGATCTTTCACCCCGCGGGCGTACAACAACTCGACCACTTGCTCAACCTGATGCTGCCGCTCCAATTCGACGGCAAGCGCGGCGACTTTGCCGGTGAATGTTAGGTCCGGCAATTGTTCATACGCTTTATTGAGCTGAAAGCAGATCTGTTTAACGTCATCCTCATTACAATGGTCGAGGATGAAGTGGTAGAGGGCATTGATCAGGTTGCGGCGAGCATGATCGATCGCGCGCACGCCGACCATCACTCCGCAGATGCCGCCGGTACGCTCATTCAACAGGGCCGCCCCGCTGTACCTGGCGGCGCGGGGGAATGCTTCTACGCTTATTGAAGGCCATGCCGTTCGTAGTTCGCTGCGAATGCTGGTGGTATGAACCTCACGTTCGCGTCCTGGGCTGTAGCCGATGCAGCGCAGCGCATCCCGCAACTGATACTCGGGATGGAGGAACACACAGGCATGTTGGGTGACGGGAACGCGAATGAGGGCAATATCAGCCTCGCCCCACCATTGGACAACCTCGCCGTATTCGCTGTTCCCAGGAGCGTGATCAACTCGGATCACCGATCCATTCAGGGCAATCAGGTGATCACCGCGCCGTTCGGCCACAAGGTTGGCGCAGGTCAGCAGCAGCCCCGGAGCAACAAAGAAGCCGCTGCCCGATTGTGGGCCGCGCTCACTACTGACACGGACGATGCATGCCTTGAGGAGCGTCTCAAGATTCTGGAGGGGCATAGCTGTACGGCCTATCTCCATGTGAAGAGCGAAAAAGATACTTGTATGTTATTATACAATAATGAGAGTCACTAAAAGCTACCGATATCAGTTACATCTATGAGACTATTTTCAATTCTGTTCGAAGATCTTCTCGATGCAACGCATATCTTCTTCCAAACACTAACCACGCTCTGGAAGCATCTCGCTACCTACGTCCTGGTGGTGCTCATCCTCTGGCTGCCCTTACAAGTAGTGCATGGAATATTGCTGTATACCATTTCAGGCGATATGCTGGAGGTATTAACTCCTTTCTTCTTTGTCCGTGCGGCAATGAGCCCTGACGCCTTCAACGAGATCCGCAACGCTGTTTCCTTGAACGATGCGGCCATCTTTGTACTTTTGGGGTTTGGGCTGATGATCTCTGAGTCGTTCATCGCCCAGAATGTGATCCAGTGCGCGGTTATTCAAACCGCTCACACCGACTCACGAGGCTTGCTCGGGTATCGTCTGCCGCTCTCAGCATATTTGAATGTCCTGGTGGTGGCATTTCTGAGCGGCGTACTGATTCTCGCGCCGACCGTGATTGGATTGCTGCTGATCGTGCTGACGGCTTTGATCAGTTGGCCGCCGCCGATCGCGGCGTTCCTGTCGGCAATAGCTGCCCCCGCCGTCATTATCGCCTTTGTCCTGTTGATCCCGATGACGATTATTATTATTGTGCGCTTAACGCTGGCTCCGCAAGCAATTGTGATCGATCGTCTTGGTCCGTTCCGCGCGATCGGGCGTAGCTGGCGCCTCCTCTCCGGTCTGCGGCCCTCCTTCATGATGGCCCTGTTTATTTTCGTGCTTGCGGCGCTGCCGATTATGTTTGGCCTGATTTCGCCCGATGGGCAGCGCGATCTTGCCTTTCGTGTCAGTGACGGCAGTCCAGCGAGTCTGTTGGCCTGGCTGGTGCTCTCACATGTGTTCGCCAATCTGAGTACCGGTTTGTTGATTCCACTCCAGGTAGTCACCATGACGTATTTCTACCGTGAGTTGCAGTTGGGCAATCTACCACGACCGCAGTATCAGTGATTGCTTGTGCTTGCCGACTCGGTCTGCACCGGTGCGACTGCGGGAAGTGTGTTTCCACGGATCTCACGGCGAATCGCACGTACCGTCGTCACGCAGAAACCAACGATCGCAATCGGCAGTAAACACACAATGCTGGAAAGCAACACCGCGAGCCAGAAGATGCCGTCGCCGGTACCCGGCGTTCCCAGCATGATCCCCAGCATCTCCGCGATCAGATCGCCGCGCACCCACCATGTAATCGTCGCAACCCAGACAAACACCAGCGAGAGCGTGCCGATCAGCGGCAGGGCGATATCGCGCTGAAACAGCACAACACCCGCCCCGACCAGCAGCGCCACCCAACTACCGAAAAAGATTAAACTGCCGAGCAGCGAAAGCCAGCCCGGCACCTGACCCTGCAACTGATTGCCGACACCGCCGAGGATCCACAGACCGATCAAGGCAGTCCAGATCCACCAATAATTGAAACTGCTGCGGTAGATGATCGCCAGAATCGCTGGGAAAATGAATATGCTGACGATCAGGTAGCCCGCCAGGAGCAAGAGGAAAGTCATCTGTTCCGCGCTGAATTGCCAGCCGGCGACAATCGCGGCGAGGATGAAATTGAATCCAAGAATGGCCCAGCATGTCAGGCCAATCGTGCGTGCGGTGCGGCTCATGGCTGTGCCTCCACGCGATAATGTGCCTCTAGCCAGGGATGTAAGGCCTGATTACAAGCCGGATTGTCGCAGCGCCGGCCAAACATATACGGACCGGGTACAATCGCACTGCAGTGCGGGCAACGCCCGGCGTAGCGCCGATCCTGACGCAGAAACCAGATGCCGAAAGCGAGGCAACCAAGCATTCCGATGGTAGCGCCGGCCCAGAACCAGAGTGAGGGCAGACTCAGCGGCGCACGGCGTAAGATCAGGTCGCTGATTGGCGGCAGGATTGCCAGACCCACGAACGCAGCCACTAGCAGAATCAGGATCACCACCGCCCGCATCAGGCGCCGTTCGATCTGCGGCATCCCGTACCAGGTGAGCATCCGGCGAATCAGAGTTGCCAACAGTGCCACCGAACCGCCGATCACCATGATCAGTGTGGGGATTTGCAGCAAGTTGATCAACGCAACCTCACGGAGCAAACCCCAGGTATCTTCGACAAGCGGTTCAGTCGCGGGGCCGCTGTACCAGATAAAGGCATTCACGGCAAGCTCAAGCCCCTCATTGACAAAGGCCGGATCGATCAGCGCCCCGCCTATCAGCAGTATCAGCACAAAAAGCACTAACCCGCCATAGATTGCGACGGTAATCATAAGGATCACAAGGCTATTACAAAACACTTGCCTCAACGAACCCATCACCAGGGCCGGCAACAGATAGAGCGCGATCAGGATCACACTCGCAACCACGGGGAAGTGCAGCGGCCAGTTACCGATAACCAGGATTGCAGACGTACCCACGAGCACGAGATTGAGAAAGTTTACAAAAAAGCCGCTTAACAGGCCATATTTCCAGGCCACGCCGTACAACTGCTCGGGATGATGCAGATAGTTGATCCGATCGATGAGATCATGGTCGGAGGCTAAATAGCGGGTACGCAGAGCGCGCAAACCTTGGCCTAGCCAGGCAGCAAAATTGGTAGGTTGACTATTCGCCGTACCGCCGGCTAACGGAATTGCCTTAATTAAACTATACACTTCGCCACGGATCTGAGCTACACCGGCGTCAGCGTAAACCTCGCGTAGACGCAGAAAGCGCCGCCAGAATTGGAGCAGCAGAATACCGCCGAAAAGCAGGAACGGAAAAATATTTAAGACAATATTCCAGATCGTCTGAGAAAAACTAATATGTTGGGCTTGATCGCGGATCCGCTCAAACTCTTCCTGTGAGCCGAAGAGTGTATAGGCTAAATCGCCGCCTTGCCCCGCTAGGATTTGATTGAAGGTTTGAGCAAGTTGATCGGGTGAATAGTTGGCGAAGAAGTTATCCTGAGCCAGATTCGCCAGCATCACCATGCCGATGATTAAGCAGCCAAACCATAAATTGAGGATGAGACCATTGCGAAGCAATGATCGTGCAAGGCCCATCCAGATGTTGTCGTTATGGCGAAAGTGAAAGAGTTCATGAACCAAAACTGCATCGACGGATTGAGCTTGTTGGGGGTTGTCGATCGCGGTGAGGAATCGTTCGGCGAGTTGGCGATCCATTCCGATGTACCAACGGCGCCAACTACCGAACACGCGCACATCATATTCTTCCGCAGTTATCAGCAAGATGGGGCTACGTGGTAAACCGACCTGTACCGCAAGGCGCTGGATGCGTTGTTGAAGCGGGGCGAACTGCTCGTCGCTAGGTGTAAGCCCATAGCGTCTCCGTTCATCATCCGGCCATGTGAGTAACTGGCGAAATGAAACGATCAGCAGGCCCAGCGCCAACAACATGAAGATCGGATCGCTGCGACCGGCATTCAGTGCGGCGAGGCCGCCGACCAGTACGAGCGCGATAAGCACCACAATCGTTATCATCTGACTCGGTAGGCGTAGAATGTCCAGATGTGGTCGAGCGTTCATCATTCCCCGCTTTGATCTGTGTGATAAATTTCATTCCAGTCTACGTGAGGCCGTTCTTCTCGACAATAATCGATCAGTTCCTGTAAGCGTCCCCTACTTTTGAAGTGTTGAATAACTTGGAAGTGTCATACTCTAGGGTTTACACCTATAACGATATAATGATTTTCTTCTAATTCAAAACACAGCGATTGAAGCTCAGATATATCGAATGTTTCTTGTAATTTTTTTCTAAAGACCTTATTGTTTACTTCGTTAATTATAGTCTTAAGTTAAGTGCTTTTTCATTTATCCTGTAAGCAAAAATTTCATTTACTCACGTGCTGCCTCCCAATCGATCTCGGGGCGGTCTTCACGAGCCAATTCAACCAGTTCCATAAGCCTTCCTCGCCGTAACATGTATTCAATCAGTCGGCGCACACTGGCGCTGTGTTCAGTAATCATAATGTCTTCGTGCGGCAGTTCGCAATCAAAACAGAGTTGAGCGATCTCTTCACGGCTGAAGTGGTTCGTGAAGATGCGGCGCAGCCGCCGACAATGGTAAGGAGCGCACCGTGATCGGTTCGTTGGCTCGGGAGTATCCGGATCAGGCAGGCTCCGTTGTAATGTGAGCACGAAAAGCTGATTGATCTGCACTGCCACTTTGGCGGCTTCTTTCCGGCCTAGCTTCAAGTCGCTGCGCTGCGCCTGTTGCAGTACCTCGTCGGCGGTTACTTGCGGCAATGATGCGGGGAGTGTCTCTAATCCGCCGACACCGGCGACACCAGCCGACATGAAGGCGCCGCTCACAAGTTGGGTGACGAGCGGCACCACGATATATGCCATGAGTTTCCCGCCCCCCAGGCCGAAATCGGCGTCCGATCCGGCGCGCACCGTTTCACCCTGAGCGGCTCGTTCCAGCAACGGCCCGATGACGTACGGGGTTGCGACGGATTCTCTCGGACGCACGATCGCGATCACAGCGCCACTGACCGCCTCGACGAGCGCCCGATTGGCGGCCTTGTCCACCGAGGTGTTGAAGTATTCGAAGCGTGGGTCGTTCATGGTGTCGTCTACTCCTCTGTCGCCAATCGCAAAACCGGTGCAAGCTGAACTGCGTAGATTTCGTGGCGTCCGAACAGCAACACGCGATCTTCGTCGGCGAATGCGGCGATGATCGCAGTTGACTCCGGATAGGCTAGTTCAAATGGTGCGGCAGGATTTGGCCAGAGTAATGCAACCCGCTCGTCATCTACGGCAAGCTCTGCCTGTGGCGCCGGATTACCCCAGCCGAGTCGATTCTGCTGAAAGCGCCGCAGGCCAATGAAATTGATCAGCAGCCGGTTGCGGATAGCCCCTTGCGCACTCGCAGGATCGTACAGACTCCAGCCGCGTTGCTCGCCACTTGACCAGCGGGCGACGAGGAGTCCACCCGGGCCATCCTCCAACGAGTCGATAATGGCGGCTACGGGTAGATCGAGGGTGATCGGCGTCAGCAGTTGATTATCTGCCAACCGGTAAATGCCGTCACTCGTCACATAGCCTGGGGTGTCGCCCTCCCAAAGATACAATGCGCTCGGACTGCCGTCGGCTGTGAGCGGCGCAAACGAACTGATCAGCGCCTCCGTCCGCAACTCGGCATCGAGTTGCAAGACTCCGGCAGCCGTGGGGATGAGGTAGCCGGGACTTTCGCCGGCCGGAACCGCAAGCGGTAAGCCGCGAACGATCGTATCGGTAAAGCGCCCCGCGATCAGCCTGCGCTCGCCGGTGCCGTCCTTGCCGGTTATCTGCACGGCGTCGGTCGAGAGCGGTCGGCTATAACGCCAGAGCCTATCATCGCCCAGGTGTTCGCCGCAGAGTGCCGGCTCGCTACTGCCATCGGCGGCTACTGTCGCACTCGTGCTGCCGGTGTTGCCGGGCGCATTGAGGCAGAGGAACGCCTGGTTGTCCGTGCCGATAATGGCTACCCCAACCGCACGGACATCAGCCGGCTCAATAAGCGTCTCCCGCGGGCGGCGCCAGGAGGCTGCATCAAAGGCAGTGCGCCCGGTGGTGAACCAACCGCCATCAGTGGCGATCTCGATCTCACCGGGCCTGAAGAGCGCCAGGGAACGTAAGCCGTCGAAGTCGAAGCGACCGTTGGCCAGGCTAATCGGCTCTTCTACCGACTGGCCGATCCGTTCCACTACCACCCGGCCTTGCGATCCGCCTCGCCGTTCGGTAATGCGCCAGCGCCAGAATTGCCCCTCTTCGTCGCTGACCAGCGTTTGCTCACTAAACGGATCTTCGCCATGGGCGTTAAAAATACCACGATCACGACTGCCGTCAAGCACGCCGCGATAGACCTGGGCGCTGTCGGCGGCGCACCGCACGAACAGATCGGAGCCATTGAGGGCGAGATCGCTGATTGCACATGCGTCGCCATCACTCAGTGGTTCACGAACCACAACCAGGTTATCAGGGTCGAGAAATGCTCCGCCGTCGGAGCGTCGTTTAAAGCCGACAAGGCCTGAAGGGGTTGCCGTCCAGAGCGTATCATCGATGGTGATGACCTCGTTCCAGCGGTCGGCCGCTAACCGATCGCCGTCCCAGGGAATCGCCAGCCATTGACCGGCCTGATTCTGTTGTTCGAAAACGAGACCGGAGTCATCGGAGCCGGTCACAAGTCGCAATTGACGGCGATCAACGATCGGTGGCCGCGCAGCCCGTTCAGCCAGCGCAGCGTTCAGAACCGGATCGCTGAGAGGATTCCAGGTGTTCCCGTCGTACCGCAGGAAGCCGGTTTCCGTCTCAAGGTAAAGGCCGGCTGGGGTAGTGATCGTTGGCAGGCGGAGTTCGCGCTCCAGACACACAAATCGTTGCGGCACCGCATCGGCCAGATTGTCGTTGCTCACGCCGGATTGCACTGATGTTCCCAGTTGCAGATCCAGGGTTGATGTCGGATGGGAGGTGACCCAGCCATCCTCCCAGAGCGCACTGACGCTGTTACTACACACTACGGCATCTTGTAGTCGATCGTGGGGAAAGCGCCCGGCGCCAATCTGAACCGCCAACGGTGTTGTACTGTTACGCGCGAGGTAGGTGCCGCTCAGAACGTTGTTCACATCGCCTGTCCAGCGCCAAAAATCCGATTGAAGGCGTAGCCGGGTATTGAGTTGGGCCGGATTGCGGCACGGGGTACTCTGCAGTCCACTCAGTTCGATACAGATGCCGGCACGGGCGAGGATCAGGTTCGGCGCGACCAGCGGTCGCCCAACCCGCTCAACCGCCGCCAGTGGCCCGTTTGCGTCACTGAGGTCGTACAGGCGATCGAGTTGCCTAAAATCGAAGTCGGGTCCACCGGCGTAGATCGCAAGCCCCGCTGCTGTACCGACATAAAGCTGCGCATCGTCGGCCGCAAATGAGGTGACGCGGTCGAACGGAAAATCACCGTCGATCAAGTCGAAGGCCACCCAACGATCGCCGCCGCTCGGCAGATCGAGTCGCACTTCTTTGAGCACTTGATCACTGCGCCTGGTTATGCGGAGGCGTGATTCATCAATCAGTTGCCACTCAACCGCCGGGTCGGCGTTCGGCGGCAGGCGGGTGAATTGTCGGGCTGCGTTATCCCAACGTGCGACGGCGCCGCCGTCATATTGGAAGAGCGCCGCACTGCCGTCGGCGGCTTGAAGCGGTTCAAAGCGGCTTGTCGCCTGCGGCTGGAGGCGATCGGCGCTCAGGTCGCCGAGATCATCCGGCGAGTCGGCGATCTCCAGGAATGCCTCACTCATCACAAACAGTTCGTCATCGAACGCGGCGGCGGCGTTGATCCGATCAAAGGTAAAGCCGTAACCACGATCGCTTGCGCCGTACTGAAAGTTGAATGGCTGGCCGTTCAAGCCGATTTGTAGTGCGCCGTTGATAAGCTGCCAAGTCCAGATTGTGTTACTGAGTAGGTTGCGGTTCAGCACCGGATCGGCGCTAAGCTGTTGCCAGCCGTTACTATCGCGACGGTACCACTGTGTGCCGGGAGCGAGCAGCACGCTATTGCCCTCAGAGACGAGACGGCCATCTACGGCCGGACCTGCATCGAATGAATCAAATGCTGTGGCTGGATGGATACCGGCATCGGTTTGGACGAGGAGCCCGGCGGCATCATACGCCACACCGCGCCGGTTGCGATCCCAGGTGAAACCGGAATCGCTTAAGCCGTTACGCGTCCGGCCTGATTGCACAAAGGACGCGCTCACCCCGGTGCTGCGCACTTGTTCGGTGATCTCCACATCGCCGGATGCGCCCAGCCGCACTTGTTCTTCGGCGACGGCGGTTTGCAGGGTTCCACCGGGCGCAATATCGCCGCCGGCTGTGAGAAAGCGCCCTCGTACCGCCGCCATCGGGCCACGCAGCGTCTCCGGCTGCCATGCGATCGTCCCGCCCTCGAAAGCGGCATTTGCCTGGCGGTAAGTCCAGATACCGAAACGGTTGGCAACAAAGAATGTGTCCGGCCCCTGGGCCAGGACGGCCTCAACCGGCTCGATGATCAATTGCCCATCGACAATGAACTGTGCCGGCGTGAGAGCGATCGGGCCGCTGGTGCCGGCAATAATAACCTGCCGCGCCCCTGCGATCCCAGCGGAGCCAGCCGACATCCAGAGCCGGACGGCCGGCAAGGCGCGTGATCCCTGCGGTTGCGAGCGACGCACGGGTACTGGGGCGCTGGGCGAATAAACCGCTGGGATCACTCACAAGCGTGGTGATCGGGTCGTAGGCTGTGCTGCCGTCGGGAAGTTGCACCTGATTTGTGCGCAGTGTCGGCCACTGATTTTCGCGCTGACCAAGCAGGCGTGGCGGGGTGCCCTGAGTAGAGGTGAGTGTGTAAGTGCCGGTTGCAGCAGTATTCACACTGGCCTGAAGTCCATCGCTGCGGGTCAGCGTCAGGCCGGTAGCCGTGGCGCCGGCCTGAATGATCGTTGTAGGCGCCCGAAAATCAGCCGGTAATGTGACACTCCCGGCGACAACAAGGCATGGCACCGGAATCGGCGTCGCTGTGGGCGTTGCCGTCACCGGGGTTAACGATGTGCCGGGGGTGACAGTGACCGGCGTGCCGCCCACCGTTGGGGTGGTATTCAGCGCGGGCGTTGGAGTTGGGCCGGGGCAACTTCCCGGTGCCATGTGTTGCAAGCGATTGCCGCTCCGCACCCACCACTCACCATCGGCGCCGGGGAGCAGCAGATCAACCGAATTTGCCGGTACACTCGGCGGGAGCGGCAGCCCGGCAGCGACAAATGCATCCTGCCAACGGTAGGCTTGGCCGGCCGAATCGAGTGCAACTACCGGCCCACCATCGGTCAGGAACATCTGAAACGTCGCTCCCCCGGCACTTTCCGGAAGGCTCAACGGCGCCCAATCATTGGCGCTCCAGATCCGCCACTCGTTGCCAAAACGCGCCCAGGGTGTTTCCGTATCATCGTAGATCAGGGCGCTCACGCCAACCCAGGTGCGGGCCGCAGCCCCCTCGGAGGTGCGGGTCAATAGTGCGAGATTTGCACCGTCATAAAGCCATAAACGGCGATCAAAGCTCCGGACTGTGGCGGTGGCGCCAAGCTGAATCGCGCCGTCGATCGGAACCTCGCCGCCCTCGCCGGGGTCGAACGCGCGCAGGCCGCGATCGGTGCGAAAGAGTGTGATCCCTTCCCACTCATAGGCCGCCTGCACGCCGGCTGTCGTCAGACGCATTGGCGGCGCGTATACCGATGCACATGTGTAGCGCTCGCCATCAGGTTCGCAGCGCAATAATTGATTGTTATCTTGCAGCCTCCAGATGTTCCCGGCACTATCGACGGCTTCGGCAATATCCGACGCGGTACGCTGATACAAGATAAAGTTCGTCGGGCGATCACCGGTTGTTTCCGCCACCCACCAACTGGCGCCGTTATCGCCGATCGCTACGGTGCGATTAATCGCCTGCGCCAGTGTCCGGCCCGGATCGCTGTTTGGGAAAATTGCCTCGCCCGACCAGACTCGTCGATCGGGATCAAAGAAGCGCAGTCGATCGTTCAAGAGAAAGATCCAGGGATCGCCATCACCGCCGGCCATATCGACCAATGAGCTTGCCGCTGCGCCAAATGTCGAGATTGGCGCGCTCAACAGGGTTGTCAAGGCGACGCTATTGCTTCCCGCAGCCAGTTGCCCGCTAAACCAGCGGTCGCCGCTGCGAACCGTCACAGTGTCGCCATTCAGATTAATCTCCGGCGAGACGACCGACGTCGCGTCGAATTGCAGACTGATCTGGCTCCAGGCATGATTGGCAAGCGAGTAGCGCCAGAAGCCGTCGTCGCTGCTGAACAGTAACTCGCCGTTTCCACTCCGATCAAACACCCGGCGCAGGCTACTCCCGGCGGGACCGCCCTCGGCAGCCAGCACCTCTGTCGTCTGCCCGGCCTGCCATTCGAGCAGTGCCCCGGCGGGCGTGATCCAGGCGGCGCGATCGCGCTGCTCATCGAAGGCGGCAGCGCGCACAGCAACCGGCTGGGCATTCAAACTCACCTGATTGGTCGAGCAGGAATTGGGGATTTGCAGCGTGTCCAAGGGAATGAGCGATAACTGTGAGGTATTGGTGAGCGGCTCAGCCAGCGCAAGGTGATCACCGAGGAGATAGAGCCGCCCGCCGGTAGCGCCGATAGTTGCTGGAGCGGCGTACCAGGATCGCGCCTGCGGCGCATACACCATCAACCCGGCGTCGCTTGTCATTACAAGCTGCCCGCTCGGTAACTCACGTGCATCATCAATGCGGGTCGCAGCCCGTGGTGTCCAGGGATTACGGAACAGGCAGCGGGCCTGATTGCCGCCGACCGCATTGCTGGGGTAGCCTTTGAGATAAAGATGAGTGTCGTCGCGGCGAAGCGTCCAGATCGTATCGTCGGCGACGGAGAGACCTGCGACCGGGCCGCGCCGGGGTCGATCGCTTGTTCGCCGAGCGCAGCTTGTTCGCTGCCCAACACAAGTGGCTCGCCGTCGATGAGCGCCTTGATCTGGACACCTCCATCGAAGGGAAGGTTCCAGCGCCGGGTGATCCGGCGCTCCGCGAAACTGTAACGCTCCACGAGGCCGGCGCGCGAGGTAGAGATCGCTGCCTTGCACTCGTGCATCACTCAGGGCTGAATCTGCGATCTGCGAACCATCGGCGGCACCGATAAGCTCACGCACCGGCTGATCGATAGCGAGGAGTGTGCCCTGATCGCTGCGACCAAAAATGCGTCCTTGAAAACGATCGAGCTCCACAACCTTCGTATCCGGTTCGGGTCCCTGCACCCAGTCGCGGATATTGCCGTCGTAATAGCGCATTCCACCGTTTGTCGCCATAACCAGCGTCGTACCGAGCGCTGTAACATCGTTTATCACCAGGCTGTCGGCACTCTGAAGCGGAGGCCCGGTGCGGCGCGAGATTCCGGTAGATGTCACCGCAAATACACTGCCGTCATCACCGATCAAACCGAGGCCGATACCGGGCCAGTTCCAAACCCGATCCGGTGCGGTATCGAGTTGGAAAGGAACTATCGCCTGCAACGTATTGGCGTATGTGGCGGGTCGGAGCAGATCCGGGACTTCCGTTGGATAGACACTCCATTGGCTGCCTTCGCGAACGAAGAAGTAGACATAACTGCCGGAACGATGGGCCTGCAAGCCATCCTGCTGCATCCAGTCGGGCAGTTGGCGCGCCGGGATATCGGTATAGGTTCGTCGCACCACATTATGCAAGAGGGCGCCCTCATTCCCGATTAGCAACACCTCTTCACCGAGGTTGACGGCCTGGCGGAACTGTTCCGGATCCAGGGTCGTCCCGGCGGTCTGAAAGACAGGTATCGCCTGCTCGGTCTGCCCTACCGCAAAGAGATTGCCTTTATCGGTAAGGGCAAGAACTTCGCCCGCGTTATTGCCGAAACTCAGCCTTACCGCCGCTTCACCGGCTAGCTCCCAGCGCTCGATAGTTGCATCGCGAATCCGGCCGACACCGTCGGGATAGGCGAAATAAAAACCATTCCCTTGCGGCAGGCCTAACGTCACTGTGACATCCTGATCAAACAATTGTTCCCAGGTATGGCTGCCAGGATCGTAGGCAAAAATCCCGCCCTGTCCCGCCACGACAAGCCGCTCGTTCCACTGCTGGGCGAAAATAAGATTGCTCAGACTGAGATCAGCGTAGCGGGCCTGCTCGTCAAACAAGGTCGTCACATCGCCGGCGGCATCAAGTGTTCCCATCCAGAGACACTCACCCTCGGTCTCAGTGCAGGGGCGATTCGTCAACACCCAGAGGCGGTCGGCTTCCGGATCGAGATCGATCACCGCGCCTTCCGCTTCGGAACCGATCCCAGGCGCGGCCGATCGGGGTCGGGGATCAGGGTTGTCAAGCCGTTCGGCCCACCGATCCAGAATCGATCTTGCCACCAGACGATCGTGTTCGAACTGCTTGGATTGGCCTCATCGCGGCCCAAAAATTGGCGGGCCGCCCAGACGCCGCGGCTTGTATCATAGAGGCCGACCCCCTCGCTGCCGGTGCCGAGCAGCAGCCAGCGCCCATCGGCGGAATTGGCCACCGCGTGAGTTGCTCGTCCGATACCGGTTGACCGGATTGTCCGATCCATGCCAGATCGCCGATCACAACCTCCCAGCTTCCTTCGGCTTTGCGAACCAAACCGCCCGCCTGCGACACCGCCCAGATCGTGTCGGGATCAGCACAGGTATCAGTGCGCGTTGTTGCCGGGTCACGACCGCAACCGGAGCGCAGGAAATGTAAATCGGTTTCAATCAGGCTGCCATCAAGGAATGGCTGCTCGGTTGTCCAGAGATCGGTGGCCGGATCAAAGGTATGAATGGCGCCGCCCTGCTGTAGGAGGTAGATCCGGCTGTCGGCATTATGAAAGGTGGCATCGAGCAATGCCTGATCGCTCAGCGAATCACGGACATTCGTGCGCACGCGTTCGTCGGCCAGCGGCTGAACGGCGGGAGGATCAAGCAATCCGCTCCGATCACTGAGATACCAGCCGCCGATCCAGAGCAACCCCACGATGATCAGCGCTAATGTAAGGAAGATCAGGAGCGGCAGATCGATTCGCCGGCGGAGCGGAGTTGCGCTGCCTTGCGCACGCAGGCGGGCTTTGGCGCGATCGGTAGGGGTACGACCTGCATTGTTCCAATTCAATCTCATAGCGCACTACTCCTCTTGCTTCCGCAGATCGGTACTGAGGCCATCGCCGGCAGCCAGAGCCAGACGATCGACTGCGAGATGGAGCAATTCAGCATCGGATCGGGTGATAAGCGCACCATCTTGGATCAGATAGTTCTGCCAGGGTGCTGTAGCGCGCGCTGCGTCCTTGGCGGCGAGGATCGCGGCCAAGCGGTAGTCGATTGGCTCCGGGAGATCGGCCAGCCATAGCCTCGCCCGGCGAATCATCTGCCGTGAGTCGTCCGGCAATGCGGTGGTCGGCACCATTGCCAGCACCAACGCCAACGCTTCACAGGCATCAATGGTGCCGGTTGCAATGTCGCTTGCACGTGCTGCCGTTCCGGCGGTATAGGCGCAGCGGATCGCCAATGTGCCGAGCAACATCAGCTCGTCGTCGGACGCATCGGGCGCAATATGGTTGAATGCGCTGCGTTCGGCGGAGACCAAAACCAGCATTCGCTCGATCTGGCCGCGCATTTGATCAAAAGCCTGCCGGCGCTGTTCACAACTGCGGATAAGTTGATCGACGAGTTGCAACTGCTGCGGGAGCGACATCTCATCACTCGCTGCGAGCGTCCGCAGATCGAGGCCGGAGATCGCCGCTTGACGAAGTATATCGGCCACGACACCCTCAAAACTCAGCGGGTCGTTGTTCTGGTTGAGCGTATCCGGCAGGCCGAGATTGTGGCCTGTGAGGACGCGCAGCAGTAAGGGTTCAACCAGGTTCGAGCGAGTAATGCGGGACACGGCGCGTTGCGCATCAGATACCTGCAACATCAGCAGTGCAATCTGCCAATCGCCACAGGCCTGCAGCGCCGCTACACGGCGCCGATCGAGGAGCCGCAGGTGAATCATGAGTTGGGTCAGGCGGACGAGGCGGCGGGCTGCGCCGGCGTTATGGGGCTGTGAGGCAAGTTGGATCAGGCAGATGTCGCGCTCGTATTCGGCCACAATCAAAAGTTGCGCCGGCGGGAATCCCAGCCGGGCGAACAGCCGCGCGCTGATCAGCACCGGGCGTCCGAGGAACGGCGCTGGCAGCAAGCGACGGATAATCCACAGGTGAGGCTGCCGTACCCAGGAACGATCGGAGACATAGGCCAGTAACCAGATCGCACCAATACTCAGGAGGATCCCGTATCCAATCAGGCTGATCGGGTAGAACAGGGTATAGGTATAGCCCTTAATCGGCAGGAAAACCTGATCGTGGATTCGGTACAATCCATCGGCAACCTGGCCTGTGCCGATCGCTTTGGTGCGAACCGCCAGGGCAAGCCAGATGGCCCCTCCCAGCAGGCAGGCCCAGGCAATGCTGCGACTGACGATCCGCCTGCTGCGTCCCGGTGTCTGGATGTTCGGCAGCGCGCGCAGCAATGGTGAGCGCGGCGTCGATGTCGATCCGGAATCGCTGGTTGTGGATATTCGACCGGATTGAGGCGACTGTTGCATACTTACCCCTGAAAGAATTGGCGAACCTGATCAAGGTTGGTGAGCAGCCAGTTCAGCCCGGAAAATGCCGCGATCACGACGATAATCAGTAACCCCACGCGCCACACGACCGGCCAGATAAGCAGAAAACTTGCACCCAGAATAGCGAGCCGGAGCCGAATAAGCGCCTGATGAAAGCGCATCATGAGCCAGAGGCGCCCCCGGCGCACGCGCAGATTCCAGCGGAAACGGCGTCGTCGGCTCTTCCGGGTGAAAGGTCGCAACTGTTGCCGCCACTCGGCGAATGCTGCAAGTGTTTGTTGCATCTGTGTACGGAGTTCGGGCATTTCGCCCAACTCAGGCTCTGCCATAGCCTTCAGCCTGCCATTGGCGCTGCGCAGCCGCGCCATTTCACGGGCCTGCGCCTCGAAGGGATCAGGGTTACTCATTCTTCACCGCCGGTTGAGCCGGTCGCGCAACTGCTGATACAACCGATCCAGTTGATCGATCCGGCGATTAGCTTCTTCATGGGCGAACTCGGCATTCCGAGCCCTGGTTTGCACATCAGTGGATAATGCCTCTGTCGCCTTGCCTACGGCGGCAAGTGTTGATCGGAGTTGTTTTGTTGTGTCGGTCGCCGACTGTTCCAACGCCTGTGCTTGTGCCTGCGCCAGATAAAGCTCATTGAGCCGCGCTTTGGCTTCACGCAACGACTTCAGTGTCGCACCGCTCAACTCCAAAACCGCCTGCAGATCATCGGTGAGCGCCTTGGTAAGTTGCGCGGTGGTTTCCGCAATGGTAGCGGCGCTGTGACCGGCGTAGGCCTGAAATCGCTGGTCACGATCCAGGCGCGTGGCTGCAAGATGCTCAAGAATTTCATCTTCGCTCAACACATCACTGATCGCAGCCAGGATTTCGGCCCCTTTTGCGCGGGCATGACGAACCTGCAAATGCTTGTTCAGCCAGTCCAGGCGACTGCCGAGCGGCAGAAATTGGGTTTGATCGAGCACGGCGATCACAAGATAATTGGGTTCGCTCGGATGCGGCTCGAACAGATACAGCGGCTGATCGGGAATAGCCGGTGTCCCAAACTCAGGGCGACACCACTGTTGCATCACGGCGCGCATGTAAGCATCCAATTCACGCTTGCTGGCGGCATGCATCGTCGGCGTCATATAGTGGCCTTCAGGCACATAAATCTGGGTTATGCCCTCGCCAAGGTAGAACCGGGCCCAGAAGGGATCAAGCCAGAAGCGAATTGTCGGATCGCCGGCCCGCTCCCAGCGCGGCAAGGGGTCAACCTCGATTTGCGGCGCCCGTGAAGGATCGACCAGCAAGAAATGAACTCCACTGCCATCAGGTGCGATACTTTGGAAGGCATACCGAATCGCCTGCTCGTCGGCAATCACACGCATCGGAAAGCTGCGAATATAATCGGCCATTGCCGGAAGCTGCCGATCGCTGAAGCGGAGAAGTTTCAAGCGCGGTAGCTCAGTGCTGTCCAGATACTCCAACTTCTGCTCGATCAACTCTTTCTGTTCCAGGAGGCGTTCGCGATCGCGGTGCGGTTCGGCGACATAGCGCGTCGAGCGCAGCCGCAGATGATAACCGACCCGCACCCCCTGGGCCTTTCCAGCCGTGTCGATCGCTTCGCGGAGCTGCTGGAGCGCCTGCGGACTGTCTTGCAAGTGCCAGATGTATACGGCGCTCGGCGGCGGCGCCGCTGGGGCAAGTTGGCTCTGATCGGCAAAGGTCAGGTTGCGCAGGAAGAACAGATCCAGCGGAGCCGTACCATTGCCGGTTGCGCCTGGTTGGGGTATGAGCGCCGCCAGCAACTTACGGTTACCGATCGTCTTGCCCTCGCTCTGCCCTGCCGGACTGAACAGATTGTTAACCAGGCGTGTGAACGAGGCGTAGCTGATCAGCGTCTGCGTCCGGGGATGTGGCTTTCGGGCGCAAACATCAGCCAGGGTTCGCCCTGATAGCGTCCCGCCTCGTAGCCCTGGAGCACAACTGCGCCCAGGCGCTGCCGAACCAGAGTGGTGAATGCCTCATCACGATCCGGGTCGGCAATCACATGGTAGACATACCACTGCCCGTTCGCCGCATCGGCTGCAGCAACCGCCACCTGTGTCGCCGCGGCGGCGATCATGCCATAGAGTTTTTCCGCGCGATCGGGTTCCGCCTTGCTGATCACCAGATAATCGTTGCGCGCCGGTTGGGCCGGTTCTTCATCATAGTTCGGCAATGTGAGCAGGTTTGTGACCCCCGTCGCGAGATCGACGCTACCTTCCGGCACCTGTTGAACTTGCTGGAGGCCGGCAACACCACCAACCAGGCCGGTATAGGCCTCTTTCAGCTTTACCGCCAGTTCGCCGCTGGGATTGGCGACACTCAACATCACCCGCACCGGCTGGTTGGGCGGGGTGAATAGTTTCACCTTGATGTGCTGGTGCTGTTTGGCAACCTGCGGTGCCGCCCCATTCAACACCTGGATCGCCTGGTAGGGTTTGAGCGATCGCATCAGCAGATAGTTATTCACGGCATGTATCCTCGATCAGCCGGTCAAGCCAGATTTGTTCCAACCGACCGGCGATATGGTTCGGGTCACGATGCGGTTCGACCAACAGGCTGCGATGGGCGGAGACAAAGCGCCAGGGCCGTGGTGAAGCGGGTTCTTGGGGCAACCACGTCACCGAGGTGTATACATCGGCGCCGATGCCGGAGGCGAAATGGCTGACCATTCGGCGCCAACCTTGATTTTCGGCGACTCCTTCATCGGCGGTATCTTTCGGCGCGGCGGGAGCGGGCAAGAAGAGCATCAGGTGGACATGGGCAAACTCCGCGATCACCTCGTTCCAGGGTTGCGGCGTAGCGCTCGGGCGATCCTCATGTCGGGCGTTGTCGCGTTGTACTGCCCAGGCCGCCCGACACCAACGCGCCGCTGCCGGACCACTGTCACGCATGTCGGCTTGATCGGGTAGCGGCAATGCCATGGGCCAATCACGGCGATTGAGGAACGAAGGGATCCAGCGCAACGCCTTGAGAAACATCCAGCGATCGCCGGCGGAGAAGGTTTCGTCATGGGCAAGGATCGGAAGATCTCGGAGTAAGTAGCTTGTGCTGCGGGCGAGATTGGGACGCGGCGCCTCGATCCAGCGGATTTCGCTGCGGTACAACTCCTGACTGCGTAAAAAAACCGCGAATCGCCACATACAATCGAACCAGCATGCCTTTGCCAGCGCGGCAACTGGCAGGCACATGGCTTCAGGCGTCATCATGCCGACCACCAGGACGTGGCGGCGTTTCTGATGGCGGGGTGGTCGTTCAATGGTCAAATAACCGGTGTTGAGCACGCGATCCAGGAATACTAATTCGGGATTCACTAACTCGGTATGGATAATACCGCTTAGATCTTCGAACCGGCGGGTGAGCTTATAGCCCGTTACGCCCCCTTCATTCAGGCGGCGACTGCGTTGGCGCTTGTGCGGCGTAGTGACCACTCGCGGCCGGCTATGTTCACGCAGAAACGGTTCTGGTTCGGGTGTCAGCCGCAACATCAAGCCCAGCGCCAACGGATCGCTGTCGGGGAGTGCCGGGGCATCGCGATGTGCCGCCGGTTTCATCGCACCGCTTGCGTAGGTCAGGGCAATCTCAGCCCAGAATAGGGCGAACGAATCTTCTTCTTCGCTGTCGGAGCCGGCGATGGACTCGACCAACATGTGCAACTCGCGCTCATATTGCTCGAAACCAGCCTGATCTACACCCTTACCAGGTTCGTCGGCACAGGCGAGGATGCTGCGTCCAAGGCGCATACATGCCGTCGCGAAGAGCGGAAGGGCCAGTCTCAAGACCGTATATGCGGGTGATTCACGCAGCACAAAGCCGGTGCCGCTCGTCGCTTCGGCTAAGCCAGATGCGTTTTTCGCCATTGTGCGGCGCAACTCACGGCGCAGCCGCGCCGTCACTGCCTCCCAGAGATCGCCGAAGTGCTGCGTCTCGCCGAGCATCAACCGTGCCAGGCCAATTGCGGCTACCGGCGTTATTCCGACATGCCGGCTATGAAGCGTTGCAATGATCGCCTCAGCCGACTGTCGCACCCGGTTTTGCAATTGTTCGCCTTCGCGGCTACGGTTACTGCGCAGTTCGTGTTGAAAGGCAATTTGCCACAACTCCTGCCAGAGCTGTGGGCCAACGAGATCGATCTCGATCTGCTCACTAGGATTCGACATAAGCCAGATCCAGCATTTTGGCAGCCTGCTCTTTATCGCCGGGCTGAATAAAGTGATCCAGGAAGTATTCGGGAAAGAGTCGTAGCTGGCGTTCACCGAGTTCGATCGGCGTCGCTGTACGCAGGTGGCCTTCCACCACCGCCTGATACATCCGGTCGATCAGCATAATGTGGCTCATTTTCACCAGTCGCCGGTTGGAAACTTCGGAAAGCCGGTGGATCCGGGCATGGCGTACCAGAGCCGCGAGATTGCCGTAAAACCCATGGGCCGTTTTCGGTGCGAGGTCGGCGCTGCGTGCGCGAATCGCCGTCCGAAAAGACTCCAGACCGTCCAGCAATTTCGGCCGTGGTTGAAGCGATGCTAATGAATCGCTGTAGGTGGTTTGCCAGCCTGCGCGGAGCAACTTCGCAATGTCATCGGGCTCGGGCTCGGCATTTTCAACGTGACAGCGCAAAACAAAGCGATCGTACACCGCCAGCAGTTCGGCGCTATCCGGGACATGGTTGGTTGCGGCGAACAAACTCTTGAGTTTCACCGGTTTCCGCTTCCCGCGATCGTGGAAGTAACGCTCATTCATAAAGGCCAGCAGGGTGTTCAGGATCGCGCTGGATGCGTTGAATACCTCATCGAGGTAGACAACCTCTGCTCTTTGCATCATGTTGTCTTCGATGCGCTCCATGCGCCCTTCTTTCGCTTTGGCGATGTCGTAATAGCCGAACAGTTCGCTCGGCTCGGTAAAGGGCGTCAGCAGGTATTCAAAATACCGATCATCGCGATTGTCCGGCTTGTCGATTTCGGCGAGATCCAGCACTCCAACCAATCCACAGAAGACGCGAATGATTCGTGATTTGGCGGTTCCCGGCTTGCCGATCAGCAGCAATGGTGAATCCGATGCTACCGCGAGGATCAGAGCGCGGATCACAGCGCTCATGTCGTGGAAATGCTGATTAAGCTGTTGCTCGACGTAGACCAGGTCGCGGAGCACGGCTTCGTGATTGTGGGCGAGGGTACGAATGGCTGCAGGATCAAACATGGTCGGGCGTCTCCTTACGGTTCCACTGCGCCAGCAGATCGAACCAGGGCGGTCGTTCTTGTTCCCAGTTGGGGTTTGCCAGGGTAAAGGGCGGCTGTTCGTGCTGCGGAACGGTCGCGCCGGCAGACTGATGGAGCGGCAGGGCGGCCAGTGCCTGGTGTAAAGGCGAAGCGGAGTTGCTCTTCGGTTTGCTCCATTGCCGTTGCGCCTCGCTCAACACCCACTGATCCCAGAAACCGGCCCATCCAGCGCTGAGTGCAATCCCTGCGGCGATCGATTGGAGGCGCTGTAGGGCTGCGCGCACAAGGCGCCGGCGTGGCCAGGGCAACAGGAGTTGCGGGTTGCCGATCTCGGCCAGCGCGATCAGCGCCCAGTAGCACTGTGGGGCGAGGATCGGTACCGGCGGCAGTCCCGGAAAGAACAACACCTGTCGGGCGAGGGTCTGCCGCAACAAGCGGGATGTGCGGCCGACAAAGTGCTCGTCGGCCCAGGCACGTTGCCGGCGAGCGGCCAGAATGGATCGCTCAACCAGCGTGAGTCGATACCGCCGATGTGGCGATCCACCCAGATCGTGGCAAATCCTCGCCAGTCGGCATCGCTGATCGGGTGCTTCACCACCCGCCGGAGGCTACGTTCCAACGGCTTGCTCAGTTTTGGCGGCGTCCAGGCGTTACGAGTCAGCGGAAATAACCACCAGATCCCCTGGCGCAGCCAGGCCATGAACAGGAATCGGCGAAGCGGCACGGCCTGTCGCCCCCAGGCATACGGCAACAAGAGCGGCAGCTCACGCGACGGCACAAGCTGAACGAGTGAGGGCGGCGGTTGCTGATGCAATAGTGCCGACAGTAAGCGCTCTCCGACCCGTTGCAACATCGCGGCGGCCGGCTCAAGCGGGATTGGCCTCAGATCGAGGGATGACATCAACACCCGTGCGTTCATCGTCCAAGCTTTCCAATCAAAATCGCAATCCAATACATGATTGCCGCCAGCACGAGCAGAATCGGCCAGAGTTCCCAGCGTTCCCGCTGCGGATCGACAAGTTGGAAGAGTGGCTCGTTCGGCCCTAGCGGCACTCTGCTCGCGCCACCTGCTGCCGCGACTGCATCAAGCAGCGCCAGATCGCTGCCGAAACTATATGCTTCAGTAGTAACCGGACGAGCGACGGCGCCCTGTGGGGGAATAATCAGCGGAATGCGTTGTGGGCGCGGCAGCGCATCCGGCCCGCTTTCTTCGATAATCAATGTCGCCTCCTGCGCCTGTTCGGCCCGCGGTACCGTGATCCGGGTGCGGAACGTAGCGGGTGCGCCGGGGTCATCTGTTACGACCAGTTCAACCGGGGCTTGATCACCTACCTGGATGCGCATTCCAACGCCCTCGACCCTGGGAAGTTGCGCGTTCTCTGCAACCAGGCTCAGGCTCAACCCGATGGCGGCGCCGTCGTCTTGAAGTTGGAAGCTGTAGCGCTCACCGGCACTAAGTGGTGCCAAACGGCTGATCCACTCGCGCAGCGCCTCAAGTGACTGCTCGCTTGTGAGCCAATTCTCGGTCAGACCGCTGGTGAACATCCCTACATATCCGGCTTGCGCCTGGCGGTAGGCCAACACCGGATCGCGTACTTTTGGGCGGATGGCGATGATTTCGGTATCGTCATCGCGGGAATGAGCGATCGCATTGCCGGGCAAAAGCAGTTCGGGAATGGGCGGCGGCGCTTGGATCCGTGCGATAGGTGCCAATGAAAATGCTTGAAAATCGCCGGATTCCCAGAGGCGGGTTCGTTGTTCCGGCTCGAAGTAAGGAATGGTGATCGTGGTTGGGTTAAACGTCGGGCCAACCGGGAATGGATCGGCTAAGGCCGACAGCGCCGGGGTGATGTTGCCGCCGATGGCAAAGGCGGTTGCCCGGCAGTCGGGACGTAGTGAGACCGGGTTGAATTCGCCGTCGGTCACATAGATCAGGCCGCAATCTTCGTATTGCTGGCCGGCGACCAATGAGACTGCCTGACTCAGGTCGGTGCGACCATCCGCTTGCAACGTGGATAATTTGGTGATCGCATCACGTTTGGCGGCCGGCGTCATCGCCTGGTTCTTCACCAGATGGAAGGCTTTATCGGTAAAGGCGATAATATCGATCGTATCGACCGGGCGCAGAAGGCGGATGATCACATCGGCGACGATCTCCTTAGCCTTTTCCAACGGCCAGCCGCTCATCGAGCCGGAGGTGTCGATCAAAAAGATCACATGGCGGGTCGGCGGCTCGGATTCAAATGGACGTGGACCACTTTTCAGCGGTAATATCGACGCAATCGGCGTATCGTCGTAGCTCTTGATGATGGTCACCTCTTCGTCACTGCGGCCGGCATGATCGCCGTTAAGCATCATCAAGCCAACGCCGGATTGCTCCACTGCTGCGGCGATCTGCGCCAGTTCGCCGGCGGCGAAATCCTGTGCGGCGACGGCGCTGATCACCATCACATCGTAGGAACGGAGATCGCCGGCCAGTGCGAGTTCGCCGGCCGCCAGTGATGTAATCTCAGCGGCGCCTTCAGGAAATGCCGACTGCCAACGCTGATCGCCGCCGATCGCCAGGAGCCGTAGCGGTCGTTTGACATAGGTGTAGAAGCGCCGGCGCTGTTCACCCAGGCCGGCGTCGAAATTGATCGCAAGATCGAGAAACTGAAGGCCGTAACCTCCCGCGAAGGTGATCCGGCTGCGGAGCGGCAGCATACTTTCGGCCGCCACCGTCTGGGTGAGCGGCTCCGTTGCAACGGCTCCGCCGAGGCGCGGGCTGGCATCGTTCAGCCCGGTATTGAGGCTCAAGCTCAGCGCCACCGGTGTGTCGTCGGTACGTGCATTCCAGAGCACGCCCCGCAGCAGGAGCGGATCGCCGGCATAGGTCTGGCGCGGCAAGTCGGCGGCGAGGAGGGCGACTTCGGTGCCCTGGCTACGCACCGGATAGACGTACACCGGAATTCCGGCGGCGGCAAGCTCACGGGCCGCCGTCTCGGCTTCACCCTCGGTCTGTAATCCATCGCTCACCAGCAACACTGCGCCGCGCCCGCCCGCATCGAACACTTCCTGTTGCGCCCGGCGTAGGCCGGCGGCAATGTCACTGCCATCGCCGTCGATCGCCGCCGCATCAAGTTGGCGCACCCGATCAGGTAACGCTTCAAGCGAGTCCGGCGGCGGTCGGAGCAGGGTGGCATCATTGCGGAAGACCACGATACTCGCCGAACCCTGTTCACGCAGATCGTCCGGCAGCGTTTCGATCACATCTTCCAGGAGATCCCCTACCTCGTTTCGGGTTTGCTCCCAATATTCATCGGGCCGAATCATGCTCGGCGAAATGTCGAAGGCAACTGCGAGATGGATCGGTTCAGGTTCAGATTCCTCGGTGATGATCGGGTTCCAGGCGGCGCCTGCCAGCAGCACGACGGCGCTGATCGTACTTCCGATCACGAGCATCCGGAGCACTACATTACCGGCAAGGGCCGCGCGACTGCGGGCGCGCAACAGCGCCAGGAAGAGGATCAGCCCTACCGCTATAGCCAACCCGGTTGCGGCAAGATGGAACGGCGCTTGTGGTTCGAAGATCAATTCCATCGCTTACCCCACAGCAGCAGCACCGTCCGCTCAATCAAGAGCAGAGCGCTCGCAAGCACAACCAACAGCGGCCACAAACGCCCTTGATCCTCATTCAGCGGTGCCGGCTCCCAGCGATCGATTTGCCCAATCGAAACCGCTTCGCCGTCGGTGTTGCCTTCGCCGGGATGAAATGCCAGGCGGGTTCCCTCCGGCTCCGGATTCGCCGGTGATGTCAGCGTATAGATCGCTGAAAAATCGCGCTCGCCTAACAGGAACCGCAACGCATTGAAAAACACCGTCTGCGTGAACGCACCGGCATTGTCATCGCTCCAACGGGGCAAGCCCGGCACATATACCACCGCTGGATCAGTTTGCAAGCCAATCCAGATCGCGCCGTCGCTACCGCTCATAACGGCAGCGATGTCTTGCGGAAGCCCGCTGACCCTGGGCATGCCGACCTGCTCCGCGACATCAAAGTTCAGATCGGCCAGTAACAGGCTTCGCTCGTCGAAGTAGCCGATCACCTGCGGCGTCACCGGCGGATCGGTTGCGTATCCCGGGCCGACGATCAAGGTGGGGATGTCGGAAGGGATGCGATCGAGCGATTCGTGGCTGATCACCAGTACCAGCGGATCGGTTTGCGATGTTGTCCAGTTCAGTTGCTCGAGCAGCGAGCGGTCGGCCAATTGCCAATCGAGCCGAATCGCTTCCGACGCAGGTATCGTGATCCGAATCTCGTCATCATATTCATACACACCATCGGCGGAAAGCGCCAACCTGTACTCGCCGGGACTCGTCGGGCGAAACCGATCCTGGATCACCCGAACATTGGCCCAACTCAGCTGCTCCTCACGTAACATCCCGTCAGGGCCACTGATACGCAGCGAGCTAACTCCCGCTTGTGGCCCATAGGCGACGATCTCATACCGGATCTCGACAATCTCGCCGGTGAGGGTGTTGCGAACAGGTTCGATAGCGCTGAATCCGACATTTGGCAGCGGCTGAGCCAGATCGCGCCACTTCACCGCAAACGGTAGCTCGGCCAACCACTGCGGCGCCGGGCGATCTGCGATCACCACCACATCCGTGATCGGACATATGACCGAAGGCGCTCCTTCCGCTTCCGTCAGCGTCAGTCGGCTCCGAAGAAGATCGAGATCGGTGCCCAGGGGCCGCGCGCTGAGCTGAGACACTGCGTTTATCGCCTGGCTCGGATCGCCGCTGGTGGCTAATTCGCGCCATTCCAGATCAAATGCTGCGAGTTGCACACACCACCCCTGGCTCTCAGCGGCAGTTGCCGATCCGCCGATAACCTCAAGCGCCACCTGCTGGGCCTCAACCATGCGGGGTGCGCCGGACTGGATGCTGCTCATACTTGCCGAAGTATCGACGATCAGCCATAGCCCGATGCTCTGCGGCCCGCGTATGACACCCTGCGCATTGGCGGCCCAGACGGCCCAGAATAACAATGTCAAAACCAGCAGTTGGAGCCAGAAGAGCGGAGAGGTGACCAGGCGCCTGAAGCGAATCCGTCCGCCGAGCGGGCGCGGCGGATTCGGCAGCGGCGTAAGAAAGCGCGCCGCCGAGAGGCGCTTGCGCCGGATGGGAGGGCTAATGATGTAGAGCGCCACCAACCCGATCAGGAGGGTGCCGAGAATGAAGGTACTCATAGGGTCTGCTTCACAAACATACTCTGCAAATGCCGGTCGGCGAGCAACTGGTGAGTGAAAAATTGCAGCGGATTGGCAACGGTTTCACGAGGCCAGATCCAATGCCGGTGATCGAGATCCGCCAGTCGCGTAGCTTTTATGAATTGGCTCCGATTCCGCTCTATTTCTGCTTCGATCGCCCGGCGATTCTCGGCCCCCGGTTGGTCCGATCCAAGCTGGATTGTCACTTCAGCCCCTGAACCAAACAGCGGCACCTGCCAGACATCAGAACCAAGATCGGCGCTTTCGTAAGGCCAACTATCGAGTTCAACCAGCAGTACCCAACACATCCCGGCCTGTGCTTGTGCGACAGTGGCGCTCAGCCGGCGCACATCGGTTGTAAATTCAAAGTAGCAATCGGTCACAATCACCCAGACGGCCGTAGGAGGCAGAAAGGGCTGAAGCCGGCGCAGATTGGCCGGAGACTGTTCCTGATCGGCGGGTGTCAGCGCTGTGATCGCGCGGCGCAATTCCTGCTCGCCGGCAACTGCCTGCGGTGGCCGTTGCGTCTCGTCGAACAGATGATGCAGAGCGACACTATCGCCGCCGTCAAGGGCAACACGGGCCAAGGCCTCGGCGAGCCAGCGTGCGATGAGCAGTTTCGACATCCCGCTCGTGCGTTCGTGTTCCGGTTCGGGCAGTGCCATTGTCGGCCGTGTATCGACGGAGATCAGCAACTTGAGTTGCTCCTCGGCCACAAAATTGCGAACCACCAGATCGTGTTCCTGGCCGTGCCGAGCAGAGGCACGCCAATCAACAAAGCGCACATCCTCGCCCAACTGATACGCCACATGTTCACGAAAATCCAGGCTCTGGCCTTTGCGCCGCATCAACTGGCCTCCGCTCAAGTTCGGCGCGATTGCCTCACGGGCTTCGAGGCGGTATCGCTGGAGAAGCGGCGGGTCGTGAGCGGCAGCAGCGGGAATTGCTTCATCAGCGGGTAGCCTCCCGGCCGAGCACCTTGCGCAACTCGGTAACAAACAGCGTCCGATAGTGGGCGGCGTCGGCGGTGCTGGGTGCGGTTACCGCACACAACTCGGCGATAAGGGCCGCCAGTTTGTCGTCTTGGAAGGCGAAGGTAGCCGGAACACCGCGCAACGTGGTGCGATTGGCATCCTCGTACTGTTCGTCCCAGGCGAACGAAAGCTTGATGCGATGGCGCAAAATCGGGATGACGACGTGGGCGAGCGCCTCCGCATCGCCGATACGTTCGGCGTCAGGAAGTTGCGCGCTGCCAAACAGCAGCGACCAGGCCCGAGTTGCGCGCATCAAATTGATCACCGCCCTCGGCCCAAAACCATATACCATCAACTTCCCGATAACTTCAGCCCGCCGGCGCTGAGCGGTATCGATGCCGCTGAGTTCCTGAATCCGCACGTTCGAGGCAAGAAAGAGATTGATAATATGCTGGCGCACGTGTTCATGGAGTCCCACAAAGCGCACATCCTCATCATCCTGACCATTGTCGGGCATACCCAGTTGATCAACCTCGGCGATGTGTCGGCGAAAGCGATTACGAGTAGCGGTGTAACGCTGAATGACCTCTTGTTCCGGATCGCTGATTGGGAGGCCTTTGGTGTGATGCTGGTTACAGGCAATATACAGAGGACGACGACTCGAAGCTACCCCCGCCTTATCTTCCACAAAAATGCGATGGGTCTTCTTCATGATTTGCGAAATAATATCCTTGTCGGGCACAGGCATGAGGATTTTGAACATAAACCGATCGGCTTGAGCTTCCGGCAAGGCGTAGGTTCCAACCTGATCGATCGGATTCTGGGTTGCAAGGACAAGAAACGGGTTCGGCAGCTTATAGGTACGGCCGAGTACTGTCACCTGACTTTCCGCCATCGCCTCCAAGAGGGCGGCCTGCGTCTTCGGCGTCGCCCGGTTTATCTCATCGGCCAACAACAATGAGGTAAATACAGGCCCCGGATTGAACTGCCATTGATTGAGAGTACCGTTCTCAAAGTCGTCGCATTCGGCTTGAATGGGATGATCGCGCCTTCAAGCCCTACTCGGCCGCGCAGATCCGTGACGATGTGAACGAATGATCCCGGTTGTTCAACGGCGGCCTGCACTTGCCGGCTATACCGTGTTCGCAAATTGATCGACGCATCCAACCAGTCAAGGATGCGGTGTGGCAAGGGAGTAACCCAGCAGAGCACCAGTTGTTCGTATTTGCGGGCCGGCAGAAACTCCAGTGCCTGGAGGCATTGCAATATGGTCATACTACAGATGACAATCAACCCGCCGATTAGCGCCAATGCCTCTTTGCCAAGCCCCAGAAATGCGATAACGATGACAATACCCGTCGCCGAAGCAGTCGCCCACAGCAAGTGGTACGCGCTGAACCAGAGCCAGAAGCGCCCGCCCTGCAGCGCAATATCTTGCGCGCTGAGGCTCTCGATATGAAGTAAGGTGCCGCGCCGTAATACGATTGTCAACAGGATAAATCCAAGCGCCGCGCTGCCGCACATGAAGGCGAGCGCGCCGGAGAACCAAAATACCTCTGCCGGAAATCTGCCGGTGAGATATGCGCCGAGGATACCGATGATGATCGCAATGCTGCTTGTTACGAGGGTTGGTCGAATGTGCATGGATTATAATTGCCGGTTAGGTTGTTCACGTAACCTGTGAGAGCAAGTGGCCGTAGCGCTGCAGAAAGTGGTACATCCAGTGTGCCGACGCTTCTGCAGCATATGTGTGAAATGTGTCGTCCTTGTCGGGAGTGCCGTAGTCGCTCACGCCTTTGACGGCAAAGGCCGGAACTCCGATCTCGCTTGCGGCAGCGAAGAGCGAGGCAACTTCAAGCTCGATCGCCCGCACCTTGCGCACCCGCACAGCGTGTGCGAGAAATGGATTCTCGACCGCAATTACGGCTTCAGTGGAAGCGAACGCGCCATAATGAACTGCCGGATTCGCATTGTCGCGTGTTGGGACTAATTTGCCGTGGTTGCGCCGGCGAATCTCTTTCAAGCGCTCCAGCGCGCGATCGGTAAGTTCACCGGTCGCGCTCACCATTTCGCTTTCTTCGAGTAGCTGCCGCGCACGTGGGTAGTCGATGTAGTTGCGCTTCACTTTGCTCCAATCGGCGGTGGTTTCAGGGAACGCCGTGCCGCGTTCGGCTACCTGACAAAGGAGCCATTCGGCCTGGTAGTGCAGCGAACTCGGCCGAGGGGTGCCGATGCTTTTGAACCACGCGGTATCGGATGCAAAATCGCCGAGCCATTGCAACAACCACGGCGGCGGTTGGTAGGTGCGGATGTCGGCTTCGAAACCGGCAATTGTCTGCCGGCCTTCGCCGGCATGAAACGCTCGTTCAGCGACAATCACATCACCGAACCGAATGTCTTTCGACTCCCACCCGGCGCAGATACCAGTCATTGCGATCAGGCGCGGCTTGAGTGCTGCCAGACGCAGAATCTCGGCGGTTGTCGGGTTCCCGCCATATTTCCAAAGTGAACACGCTACGACATTGAGCGAACCGTCGGCGAGATCAAATCTCGCCTGGTGATGGATGTAGCGGTCAATTACGAGCGGTTGCCAGTGTTGCCTTCCGCCGATCAAATTAAGGATCGGCTCAAGCTCTTCCGGCATGGCGGTCACGATTGCAAGATCGATCCGCGTAGGTTGCCGGCTCACCTCGGGTGATTGGTCAGGTTCAGGTGTTTGTGGTTCAGGCGGCGTCTGCAGGCGCGTAATCAGCGCCGTGAGCCGGCCGCGCCGATTGAGCCAGAGGATCATCTCGCGGGCTTTCGCCTGACGGCCTTCACCGCCGAGATCATCAAAGGGAACGGCGAGTTCCGCGCAAAGGGTTCGTAACTCGTCCAGGCTGTAGCGTTCAAGCAGCAGTTGATGGATGGTAGCGAACGGCATCTCTTGGTTCATGCTTCGTTCCTGATCCCAGTACGAGCAGGTATCGCGCAGGTTGGCCGCTACTCGTTTATTGCAGAACTACATGTGAATGATACTGCTTATTATACAGTTGATAGTACCGTTTGTTTCTTCTCTTTTTTGTCATATTCTGCAGCGACGCCGATAGAAGCCGATACTGTGATCGCTGAGCATATCGATGACATGAGCCTGTTTCAAATGGTTGGATGCTCCGTCCGATTTGCGTTATGATGCACGTGCCGACACAGCGCCGTCGGATTGGTGCCAATCGCCCGAGGTGTTATCCTATGTCCGGCCCCCTATCTCCAGGGCGAGTATGATCGGGGCAGGCAACTGCTGCTCCAGGCATATGAACGTCTGATGGCGCTCAAACGCCTGGATATGGCGGCCGGTTGCGAGCATACGTGCTCAAGCTGAAACCGGCTCGTTGCGTCGCTATGGCCTGATTCATGTTGCGACCCACGGACAATTAGTAACGACGAGCGGCTTATTCGCCCATCTCAAACTCGCCGACGATGATCTGCGCTACGACGACATCGTGCATATAGGGCTTGCCGGGGCGCTTGTGGTTCTGGCTGCTTGTGAAGGTGCTGCGGCGGAAGTGTTGCCGGGCGAAGAAGTACTGAGCTTGAGCCGGGCATTTCTTGCGGCCGGCGCACGTGGTGATCAAGAATCAGGTCAGTTGTTTCTCGCTCCGTTGGTTTGGGCCGGTATGGTGACGGTCGGAGCAGGCTTTGCGCCTCAAAGGTAGCGAGTGGTACCAGGCTCGCTATCCTCCCGCGTACATCCGACCGAACCTAACCACCGCCACCGCTGCCGGTGCAGTTCCCCGGGCTACAGGCCACCGCCGGTGTCGGTTGCGCGATCTGGCCAACGCTTACGCCGCCAATCGCGAGTGCCAGGCCGAGAAGCATCGCCGCAACAAGGTTTTTTCGGTTGCGTTGCATGGTCTCACCTCCCTTCGGTAACATCGCTCATGCGCTTTGGTAACAGGCCGAATACCTGTCCCAAGCACAGTCAAACACCGCAGGGAGCGGAAAATTCCGTAGCAAGAACGGAGATTTCGGCACGTGGGAATCGGAACAATCAGATCAGGACGTCGGTTTGCGCTAAAAGCAGATGGGTGAGGTCAGCGTGGAGAAACGCAGCGAGAGCTTTGGACGCCTGTTGAAAGCCGGCATCTCCGGTATCGCCGCAATCGAGGGCAAGACCCAGCAGGCGGTTGAGACGGAGCTCGGCGATTTGATCGGCGTGGCGGGTGTCACACTCCAGCGCTATAAAACCGGGTATCTCCCACCCGAGCCTGCGAGTATCGAACTGCTGGCCGAGGCCTGCGTGCAACGAGGCTTACTTGGACAGCGTTGGCTGGAGCGCTTTCTTGAAGCCGGGCGCTTGTCGGCCTACACGATTCGCGGGCTTGCGGCGCGGCTCTTTCCCAGCGTCGCACAAGAAAACGCGCCGGTGACGAAGCCGAATCTGCCACCGCCAACCTATGCCCGCTTCATCATGCGCGATCCCTACTACAAGCAGATTATGGCCGGCCTACGTAGCGCATTGCCGATAACGCTGGTCGTTAGTCTTGGCGGCATGGGCAAAACCAGCCTGGCCCGCGCGATTGCCGGTGAATGTCTTGCCGGTAACCCGGCGGTGCCCGAGTTTGCGGCCGTCGTGTGGGTCAGCGACAAAGATCGATTCGGCACCACGAATCTCAGCAATACACTTGACACCATCGCCCGTGTGCTCGACTATCCGGGACTGATCGCCTTGTCGTTCCACGAGCGACTGCGTGAGATCGCACAGTTGCTGCGCGGACAACCGGTATTGCTTGTGATCGACAATGCCGAGACGATCACCGACACTGCACTCTTTGATTGGCTGAAGTCGGTGCCTGAGCCAAGTAAAGTGCTGGTGACAAGCCGAGTGAGTTTGCCCGCGTTGGAGCCTTCGTATCTTGTACCGGTCGGCCCGATGACACTGGATGAAACCCGCGCGCTCATGGCCGACTGGTTTGCAAAAAGTCATCTGCGTGGGCTGGGAGAAATCCTGGATCAGTTGATGCCGATCGCCGGACTAGTTGGAGGGAATCCCAAAGCGATCGAACTTGCGCTTGGGCTCATTCAACACCGCTCACTCGATGATGTGACTGCGGCACTATCTGGCGCGGAAAGTGAGTTGTTCAACGGCTTGTTCAAGCAGGCCTGGGAGTTGTTGGCGAAAGCGGCATGTGCTGTGCTATCGACGCTTACGTTCTTTCCGGGCAGCGCATCAGTAGATGCTCTCACCTATTGCGTCGATCTCTCGTCGGCTGCGTTCACCAATCAGGCAGAACACCTGACTCGGCTCTCACTGGTAGATGTTGAACGCAGCGATATCCGGCTACCTCCGCGTTACAATGCCCACGCGCTTATTCGAGCGTATGCTCACACCCAGTTCGCCCGCTTGCCAGTTGCGGAACAATATGCCCTCCGTGAACGCTGGCTGGGCTGGTGCCTCGACATCGCCCGGTCGGTCGGCTTTTGTTGGGATCATCTCGAACGACTTGATTTGCTTGATGAGGAATATGAGGTGATTCAGGCCGCCCTGGAGTGGGCTGTGCAACAGCATCGAGATAGCGAGATTATCACATTGGTTGAGGGTATTCGGTATTACTACAATGTGCGTGGCCTGTGGAGCGAAGTGACATTGCGCAACAATCAGTGGCGTGCTGAGGCGGCACACCGGCTTGGTGATCGTGATCAGGAGATACTCGCCTACGCACATCTGGTTCAAATTCTCAGCAAGCAAGGACGGCACACGGATGCGGCGGCAGCGATGGAGGCCTTAGTTGGGTTGGGGGATGATCGCTATCACCGCCATCTCGACGTTGCCGCCACCGATCCCGCCGAGATTGTTGGATGGACGGATATACGCAAAGATGTTGTGTTTGAGTATGGCCATGCGCGGGCACATTATGCTTTAGCTCAGGGTGATTTCGAATTGGCGAAACACTACTGGCACAAACTACTCAGCCTTTCATCCGTCATCGGCGGGCAGAAATATGTGGTCAACCGGCGCTGGTTAGCAACCGTCGCCTTTCAAGAAGAAGATATCAGCACCGCACACAGTTTGTTCGAGGAATCGCTGCATGATGCTTATCAGATCGACGATGTACGCTCGGTCAGCGGCAATCTGCTTAAATTGGCACGGATAGATTTAGTATATGAGTACCTAAATTCGGTGGAGGAAAAGCTTGAAAAGTGCCGATTGATCGCAACCCGCTACCGCGATCGGCGTAGGTTAGCCGAGTGCCACTTTGTCGCAGCGCAGTTATTCCTCAAGCGCGGCGAGATCGATAAAGCACAAGGAGAGTTTGTGAAGGCGCTTGACCTGTTTGAGCGGTTGGGCATGCGTCGTGAGGTGATGATAGCGCAAGCATTACTCAAGGGATGAAATATCGCATCCAAAGAGCGGTATACAGCGGATCGTGGTGATCGGCGATCTGATCCGCCCGATGCCGCTCCATTTCTGGTCGGAACTCACCCTGGTCGCCTCGGGTCTGGCCAGCCACAGCTATAATGTATACACTGCCCTGCGTGATCTGGGAAGTGAGCCCGAGATTGATCTACGCCGGATCGAGGAGCTTTCGCCACGGCAGGCTACTTCGCTGCTCGGTGAGGGACGCGAGCTGTAGCGCTGATCTCGATAAGGAGGAGGAGCACGATGAACGTTGGCCGTAATGATCCCTGCCCCTGCGGCAGCGGCAAGAAATACAAGAAGTGTTGCCTGGCGAAGGATGAGGCTTCAGCACGGCAGGCGGCTCAGGAGCGGGCTGCTGCACTACGGGTGGCCAGTGAGCCGTTCGTCGGTCTTCCGCCCTATGATCCGCCACCGCTACCAGAGCGACCACCTCGCAGCCCGGAGGAGTCCGCCCGCGAGGAGCTTTGGGAGTCCTTTCAGAACGCCGATATCGCTGAGCAGACTGCCCTGTTCCGGCGCGCCCTGGCCGATGAACTGCTCGATGACGAATACGCCTACGAGATGCTCACCCATCTGCGCGATGCGGGCAACCACACGCTGTGGGGCACCCTGGTGGAAGAACTTCATGCCGTCCGCCCCGAACTCTACGCCCAGAGTGCGCCCTACTACCTGGAGTGGCAGATCGCCGACGCCCTCGCCGCCGGCCAGTTCGACCGCCTGCCCGTTCTCGCCGGTGCCCTCGCCGACACCGCCGGCGACGACCTCGACCAGTTCTACTCCTCGCGCGATCGCCTGGCCTACCACGGCCACCTTGCCTTGCTCGCCGAGACGATGGCGCGGGCCTGGCCGCTGGTGCAAGAGTCCGACAAGCATTTCCCTGGGGTCGATGAGGAGTTCGCCGCTGAAGCGCAGCAGATCGCGCTGCTCGCCTACCTCGAGCGCACCACCACACCCCGCGCCGATGATCCTGCTCTGCTCGCAGCCATCGAGCAGTTCGGGCCGGTTGATCAACCGGCGATTCTCGCCGACCAGATCGCGCTGATTACCGGTCAGGCCGATCGACCCTGGGAGCGCACTGATGACCCCGAAGATACGCGGATCAACCGGTTGGGCTTTCGCTTCCAGGGCGAGTTGGTTCGCCACTGGAATATGTCCTTCGGCCGGGCCGAGTTAGCGCGGGTCGCCCTGCTCACCTACATCGCTGAGCGGCACAACCCGGAGTCGTCGATCGCCCAGGCCGTGAAGCGGCCTAAGGGCAAACACAAGGCGAACCTACGAACAGCGGCTGATCTGCTCTGCCCCGACCGCGCGAGCCTGGATCGCTACGTCGCCCAGAAGCTGAACTTCATCTCATTCCAACTGATCGATGCGGCGGTAACGCTGGAGGCCGTGCCGGCCTGGTTGCACTTCCTGCACCACCAGGGGATTATCAGCGCTGCGCGACGGGCGGACGCACTGCGCGACATCGGAAAGCTTGTGGAGCAGGCAGAGCCGATCTGGGCGCAACATCAGTCTGACCCGGCCCTTGGCCCGCATATCCGCGCCGCCTGGGAACGCGCTGCGGAGGCGTAAGGGTCGTCAGGCTGGCGTTAGCGTGACAGGAGCGGTAATACTGGGCGCGACCGCCAGAGCGCCTGCCGCGTGGCGTAAACTATTGGAGGTGCTGGAATGGACATTGCTAACATCCCGAACCTGCCGAGCCGCGAGCAGCGGTTTGAGGAGATCACGGTTGATTGCTACAACGAGTACGAGCAACTGAGCGCGTTCGAGATCTACCTGAGCGACGCGCTCCGCACGCCTTTGCCGCTCTCTGGGGCGCGCCGGGGACGGAGCAGATCCCCGTGACGGTGCTTGGCACGGGGGATGGATCCGACGATGACGGTATGCTTCTGCGCGTGCGACTGGCCGATGGTGACGAGCAGGAGGCGCTCGCCGATCAGCTCTATGCCATCGAGACGCCCGGGGTTAACGCCACGGTGCTGGACGATTATCGCGCCTTTGTGGCCGAGGGCGGCCTGCCGCTTGACAATGATGGGGAGTGGTAGCGATGAGTGATGAGCATCAGCGTCGGCAGAAAGCTGACCCCAACGCGCGACCGGCGGGCGCCGAGCCGGACGAGGATACCAGCACTGCGGCGCCCGTCAGCGGCGCATCGTATACCGCACCGGTCGCGGGGTTGCTCGCTATCGGCGATCCTCGTACCGAGGGTGCAGAAGCGCGGGTCGCCGCCCTGGGTCTCGGCCAGGCGCATGTGCCTGAACTGGTGCGCATGGCCGTGGACCCGGAGTTGAACGAGGCGCCCGGCGACAGTCTGGAGGTCTGGGCGCCGCTCCACGCGTTGCGCGCGCTCAAAGGGTTCGATGCCTCCGCGCACGCCGCCGAGCTCATACCCCTGGTTGAACTCCATGAGGACGACTGGTTTCGCGAGGAACTGCCCGGCGTATTCGCGCAGATCGGCCAGGCGGCCCTGGCGCCGCTCCAGGCCTACCTCGCCGACCGCGCGCACTCCGAGTGGGGCCACAGCCTCGTGGCGCATGCCCTTGGTGCGATCGGCCAGCAGCACGCCGCGCTGCGCGCTGAGGTGGTGGTGCTGCTCAGCGCTGTACTCCAGCATGCCGAGCAGTATGACGAACTGGCCTGCTCCTTCGCGATGGACGCCCTGGTCGAACTGGAGGCGGTCGAGGCTCTGCCGGCGATCCGGCACGCCTTTGAGCTGGACAAGATCGACCCGATGGTGCGCGGCCCCTGGGATGCGATTGTTGACGAAATTGGGGGCGAGATTGACCCCGACGACCCGCTTATCGCACGCTCACGGCAGCGCGACGCGGAGCGACAGGAACGGTTCTTTCCACGCCACCTGCGCCGGCAGCTCAATCCGGCTCTGGGGATCGAGCAAGAATCACCGTTCGCCCGACTGGTGCGCCAGAAGTTCGGAGCGTCCGGAATGCCGGGTGAGTCGCCGGTCAATCCGACTGCCCTTCAGCATACTGAGGCTCAGGCGCGTAAAGAGCGGCAGCGCCGCGCTCAGGCCCAGGCCCGCAAGCAGAAGCAGAAGCGCAAAGCGGCGTCGGATTCCCGTAAAACGAACCGGAAAAAGCGCAAGTAGCTGGAGAGCGAAAAAAGCTTGGAGGAGGATACGCCATGACAAGCATCCCCGGCCTCAGTGCGCAGGTGATCCACCGGCATGCTGCGGGCGAGACGTTCAGCCGCGGCGAGCACTACGCGCGTGAGGGCATGGTCGCGGGCCTCGACGCTGCGCGGCGGCGCCCTGGAGGCGCTGGTACACGGCAGCCAGTACGAGCCCTACCGCGTACATGTCACCTTCGACACCGGCGGCGTGACTGCCGCAACCTGCGCCTGCCCCTACGGCGCGGGCGCCTGGTGCAAGCATATCGTCGCCGCGCTCCTCGTCGCGCTCCACCAACCCGAGGCCATCAAGGTCGCGCCGCCCCTTGAGGCGCTGCTGGAGTCCCTCGACCGCGAACAGCTCAGGGGGCTGCTGCTGCGTCTGGTCAGGCGTCTGCCCGAGCTTGCCGACGTGATTGCCGGCGAGGTCGCGGCGACGCAGGAAGCCACCCCAGATCGCCCGACCCCAGCGCGCCCACCGGTGGATGTCGGGCCGTTCCAGCGCCAGGTACGCGCGCTGATGCGCACCTCGTACCGCGACTACGACAGCTACGAAAGCTCCAGTTCGATCGCCGATGGCATGCGCGCTATCCTCGACCAGGTACGCGGCTTTGTCGCGGGCGGCGACAGCGCCAACGCCCTAAGCCTGCTCCAGGCGATTACCGAGGAGTATGCTGCGGGATGGATCGACTACGATGACTCCTACGGCACCCTCGGCGATGTCTTCGACGACCTGGGGGAGATCTGGGCCGAGGCGCTGCTTTCGGCGGATCTGAGCCCTGAACAGCTTGAGGAGTGGGCCGATCAGCTTGCGGAATGGGCCGGCGATGCGGCCGACTATGGCATCGACGGTGGGCTGAGGCTGGCACGGAAGGCTGCGCTGGAGGGCTGGCATGACCCACACATTGTCGGCGCCCTTCACGGCGAGCCGGCGCATGCCCCTGTGGCGAGCGTGGCCGAGATAGGCGCAGATGTGGAACTGGCCGAGGAGCTGGATGAGGATGAGGAGCTGGATGAGGATGAGGAGCTGGATACGATGGGAGTGGCGGCGCCCGGCCCGCGTCCGAAGCTGGTTCTGATCCGGCTGCGCATCCTGGAACGCCAGGGGCGTCTGGACGAGTACCTCAACCTCGCCGCCGCCTACGGATTGCACCGCGAGCGCGCCCTCATGCTGGCCCACCTGGGCCGGGTGGAGGAGGCCGTCCAGGCGGGC
>JAAUQO010000236.1 GCA_012032775.1 Oscillochloris sp.
TATTCGGTTCATGTTCGTGAACATCTATAGGGCGCTGATGCGCTCATATTCGGTTCATGTTCGTGAACATCTATAGGGCGCTGATGCGCTCATATTCGGTTGATGTTCGTGAATATCTATTTGGTTTTTATTTGGTTTTGGATTTCGCATTCTGCATTCTGCATTCTTCAGGCGCCCCAGGTTTTGGGAATGAAGATGCGCTTGAAGATCTCGATTGCGAAGCGGTCGGTCATGCCGGCGATGTAATCGACGACGGCACGCTCGATCGGTTCGCTGCGTTGCCGGTTGATCCGCAATAGGTCTTCGGGCATCTGTTCGGGGTGTTTGCTGAAATGCGCATACAAGGTTTCGATCACAAAGCGCACTTTGTCGTCGTCGGTTTTGGCCCGCTTATTCAAATAGACTTCGCGGTACATAAAATCGCGCAGTTGATTGGTGGCGGCAAGCACCGCAGCGCTCATGCCGATTAACGGCGGGTCGGGGGCTTCTTCCGCGCCGCTGGCCCACCAGTTGTGCTGAATCAGATCGGCGACCATAGTGTCGATCCGCTCGCCATGGGTTTTGCCAAGTGCGGCGATCAAGTCGGCCGGTAGGTCTTCGCGCTGCAACACACCCGCTCGGATCGCATCATCAATGTCGTGATTGATGTAGGCGACGCTATCGCAAATTTTGATGATCTGGCCTTCGAGTGTGCGGGCCGTACCCCAGGCGGTTGTCATAATGTCGCGGCGGGCCTTGGAATGGAGATAAATTCCCTCGCGGACGGCATAGGTAAGATTCATGCCCTGACCGTCGCGCTCAAGGACTTCGACAATCCGACGGGACTGTTCATTATGCCGGAAATGTTCGGGATAGATGCGGGTGAGCGCGGTTTCACCGGCGTGGCCGAATGGTGCATGGCCGAGATCATGGCCGAGGCCGATCGCCTCGGTAAGATCTTCGTTCAGGCGTAAGGCCCGCGCGACGGTACGCGCGATCTGGGTTACTTCCAGGGTATGGGTGAGGCGGGTACGATAGTGATCGCCGAGTGGTGCGATAAACACCTGGGTTTTGTGTTTCAGGCGCCGAAACGGCTTCGAATGCAAGATCCGGTCGCGATCCCGTTGGAACGCCGGGCGGATCGGGCAAAGCACTTCATGGCGATCGCGCACGGCAGCGGCGCTTTTTGCGGCCAGCGGCGAGAGAGTTGCGGCCTCCAGGGCTTCGCGTTGCTCACGAATACTGACGGGCGGTTGGCTGCTCATATCGATTGCCTTGCCTAACATGCGGCTGTTGTCATTGTACTTCAGATCGCGTGTGGTTCGGAGGCGAGGTTGGGTGCCGAAATCGTCGCAAATCGGTGTGGGAAAGTGGGGCGCGAGTATTGTTTGTAGCTCTTGCGTCTTCGGCGCGGGTGGAACTGCTGTCACTGAAGCGGATTGGGCAGGGTACCTATGCGATCACGATGCCAAGATCTTAGTGCCCCGCCAATTCGCGCAGATGATCGGCAAAGCGGGCGCTGACCCGATCGACGCCGCAAAACTCTTCGTAATGCCGGCGTCCACGACAGGCCAATGCTTCGGCATGGGCCGGATCGTGGCGCAGGCGCAGAATCTGCTCGGCCAGGGTATGCGGATCGTCGCGATCACAGACCAGCAGTTGCTCGCCGGGGGTGAGTGCCTCGCGCACAGCCGGTGAGTCGCCGGTGATGAGCGGCCGCGCCATCGCCAGTGCTTCGTAGATCTTGTTCTGCACTGTCATCAGTGATTGTGGGGTGGTGCCGAATGTGCCGAGGCAGATATCGGCGGCGGCGATGTGTTCGGCAAGCAGATCTTTTTCCAACCAGCCGATAAAGCGAACATTGCCGAGGCCATAGTCGCGTACCATCTGCTCGGCGATCACTTTCTGCGGCCCATCGCCGATCAACTCGAACTGAATATCGCTGCGGCGGCGCAAGATGCGGGCGGCCTCGATGATGTACGGCACGCCGTGGTTGGGGATGAACGTTCCATGATAGACCGCCCGGCAGATGGCGGGATCACGTTGCGCCTGCCGGGTGAGTTCGGGGTCGAAGGCGCGTTCGTCGGCGGTGAGCGGCACCAGCCGGAAACGTTTCCGATCGACATGATAAGTGCGGCAGAACCAATCGACATAGGTGTGGGTGTCGAGAATCAGCCGGTCGGGCAGCTTACATGCCAGCCGTTCAGCGGTGTGGATCAGGGCGACCGTAAGGGGACTCTGCTTGTGTAAGCCGCGCTCCATACAGATCAGATAGATCGACATCAGAATATCCCAGACCAGCGGTTTACCGTTCAGCAGCGTAAGTACGCGGGCCAGGATCACATCGAACTGACCGGGATAGCCGACCACCATCACGTCGTAATCGTGCGGAATGCTGGCGTAGCGCCAGAGCAGGCGGATGTAGGTACGCAGCACACGCAGGAAGAATGCCGGGCGCACCCAGCCGCCGGCGGCAGCCTGCTCGCGGTCGGCAAAACTCTGCCAGAGACTTTCGTGACAGTCGATCACCTCGATCCCTTGGCGACGTAAACCGTCCACAATGATTGCGTTGCGGGCATAGCCGGCGCGACGTGTTCCGAAATAGCAAACCCGCAACGGGCGATCATGTGGCCCAGTGCTCACGATTGACTCCTCGATCCGGCCTCGGCAAGCGCAACCGGCGCAACCGGCGCACTGCGCGCCCGCCAGAAGGCCAAACCGGCTGCGACGGCACTATGCAGAATGACCACGGTGATGTAGTAGATGTCGTGGCGGCCGCCGATGATCACTGCCTGTGCCGGATCGATAATTGTCTCGATGCGGGCGGCGACAAAGGGCGTAAAAAAGTACAGACCGAGACAGCAGAATGCCGCCAGCCAGACTTCGCTGCGACGCAGGAACCACCAGCCCAAAAAGAGCAGGAACGGCACAGCGAAGATCGTCCAGACCAGCGGGCGAACAGTGGTGTCGTTACGAACGCCATCGGTTAGGGCGAATGTGTAGAAGGCGCTGGCTGCGCTAACCAGCGTTACCACGAGTATTATTGCGAAAAAGCGCATGTCAAAGCGATTCATAGCCTTCCTAAAGATCTGCTATGGTGTTTGTTTACTGAGTTGACAAACTCAGTCCGGATAGCTTAGTGAGTCAGCGGATTCACCGATGGCCGCATGCCTTCAAGGGCGGCCGCCAGCCAGAGTTGCGTCCCTGCGAACGCAACCAGGGCAACCAGGGCGATCACTGCGACGCGACCGAAAGGCCGGGCAAGCAGGCGCTCGGTGAGTGCGGCCACGCCGACGCAGACCAGCGGCGCAACGAAGTAGCCGTAGCGCACCTGCTGGCCGGTTGCGATATCAACCAGTAAGAACAGTGCGCCCGACGCCAGCCAGCAGGCTGCAAGCAGACGCGCAGTGCCCTGTCCACGGTGAAACAAAGCCGGCAGCCCCAGCGCCACCAGCAACAGAGTCAGCGGTTCAAACGAGGCGCGCAGGCCAACCCAGATCTGCCAGAGCCTGGCCGACTGATCGGCTTGCTGATTGGTGCCAAGCGGCGACTCAGTGGCGCCGCTGAGCATCCCGCCGATCACAAGTATGGCGGTGTCGGCGTATTGCAGGGCCAGGGCGGCCAGGGCGGCCGCGCCGAAGCAGAAGAACCAGCCGCGCCAGGGCGCGAGTTCGCTGCTACGAAGCGCCGTCGGCAGATCGCGGCTGCCGCTCTGAAGAACCGTGCGGAGTTGCACGCCGCCGCCGATCAGCACATACAGCCCCAGACAAACACCGCTCAGCAACAATCCACCGGGGTGAATGAGCAGGTTCACGGTACACAACGCGGCAACGGCGAACCAGGCGATACGGCTGTGCGGCACCGGCCCGGCGACGATCACCAGCAGCAACAGCGTCAGCCACTGGCCGACGATCTGTTTGACAAATCCCCAGTACAGGGCGGTCATATACATCGGCAGGACTGCGATCAAAGCGCCGGCCGCCAGCGATCCGCCCCAACTCAGGCCGAGGCGACGAGCTAGAACGGCCACCAGCAATGCCGTTGTACCATCAAGAATACTGTATAGCCCGTGGAGTGCGATGCCGCGATCGCCGATCAAGCCGAGCGGCGCCGCGAGAATAAACGCACTTGGCGAGACCGTCACGATGCGCCGGCTAAACTCCGAGGGCCGGTCGAACAGGCTGAGTGTGCCGGTCTGGACACTGTACAGGCGCCGGCCGTTTACCCAGAGATCATGGGAGAGGAAGCTGGGATAGAGCACGCCGATCAGGCGGATCATCAGGGCGGCGAGTGTGATCAGCAATAGCGTGTGCACGAACCAATCGGGTGCGTCGGGCAAGGCGTAGCGCAGGGCTACGGCGGCGATCAGGGTAACGGCGCAACTGACGAGGCCGCCGGCGAACAGGCGTAATTGATATGGTTCGGCCAGAAAGCGTTCAGCGGCTGCGGCGAACGCCAGGGCGACGATCAGGAGTACGGCGATCGGCAAGGCCGAGCGGGCGGCGATATTCAGCCGGCGGGCCATATACAACCAGCCGAGCGCCATCCGACCTGGGCGGCGAGAACCGGCAGTGACGGGATCGGCCAGGCGGTTGCTTCCCAATCCAGGCCGATTGCGTCAACTCGAATGCCAAGTGGGCGATCATCGGGCGGCACAATTGTGGTGTCGCTGCGGAGTTGAAGGGTTGCCACACCATCGCTCAGGGTGCCGGGTGGTTGCAGAATACGGTACAGCCGCGGCTGATTCGGCACATCAATTTGCATCCATGCCCGTTCATCAAGATTGAAATAGACCGATCGCGGTGCATTAGTGCCGGGCGGCAACCAGCCGAGATCGAATTCGAGGATCGACGGTTGATCGGTCGCCGGGCCAAACAACTTCACTGTTGATTCGCCGCGGCTCCAGCGATAGGTTGTGCCGAGCGAATCGCGTTCCGGGCCGTGCATACCGGCGATCAGCGAGCGATCGGCGCGCGTGCCGAACTCTACGCGATACTGATCGGCGAAGCTGCGGCCGGCGAGCAGGTTGGCTGCCAGAACCAGGATGATACCTCCCAGCACGATGCCGGCGAATGTTAAAAGGGCGCCGGTACGCCGGATTTCTTCAAGCTGATGGAGGATATGGAGTGGGCGGCGCTGTTTCAGCAGAGATGCCACAGCGTTCTCCTCTATGGATGTGGTTGTCGGTGTTCGCGGCGACGCCACAAACACCGACAACCACAGGTTTATTTACCCTTTGAAATTTTACTCAAGCGTTGGGTTGCCTGCTTCTCGACTCGCTCGATCTCCTGGCGGGTGTCGGCAATGGTCGTCTCGATAGCGGCAAGGCGGTCTTCGCTCTCGGCGAGCAGGGCAACATAGCGCCGGCGCAACTCACCTTCTTCGCCGTCGCGATCGAGCGGTTGCAGGTTACCCTGGATCTGTCGTTGCTGCGTCAGGATCACTTCGCGCCGCCGTTCTTCGGCGCTGATCTGCGCTTGCAACTCCTCGATCGTGCGATAAAGTTTGAGAATGCCGTCCAGCGCTCTACCGGTTTCAGGGGCGATCATCCCGTCGCGCAGCAGGTTGGCCAGGGCTTCGCCGCGCAGGCTGCGCACCTGTTCGCGGCGCTGGAGCAGGCGGCGCTCGGTGACAACCAGATTCTGATGGGTGTGCGGCGCACACGGAACCTGCCAGCGGGCGAAATCGCCCCCTTGCTCCAGCGGCTCAACCGTATCGGCGAATGTGTAGTGGGCGGGGCGCTGATGCTCGACCGTCACCGTTACCGGTCGATCGACATGGCTGTCGATGCGGTAGTTGGTGATGCGCAGATCATACTCCTCGAAGCGCGCATACTCACCCTCGATATGTACCGCATGCAGGCGACGCTCATTGCGGCGGTTCGGCGTAACATTGATGCCCAGTTCGATCGCGTAGCCGACGAGCAGTTCGGCGCCGGCAGCGGTAAACGGCAACACCGCCTCGCCGGCGTAGGCGCCGTCCTCCAGGATCGTCGCCGGTCCGCGCTCCAGGGTCAGGCCGGCGGTATTCTTCAGCCGCAGCACGGCAGCGGGATGGCGCGGATGGCGATCCTGGCGGTAGAGCAATTCGTAGCGGCCGGGCAGGCGCGCCGAAACAATCGGCACCATCGCCGACTGGCCGCGCGCCACCGACACCGGATGTTCGACGTGATAGGCGAACAGGGCGCCGCGCTCCTCACCGGCGGCTGATGTCTGCACCGCGCTTTCCATCTCTTCGGCGGCGATGCCACGCGCGCTGCGTTTACGCATTGGGGCAGGTGCGGCGGTGGGTTCGGGCATTGCGCCGCCGAGCATCATATCGGCCGCCATTGATTGCGGTGCTAAAGCCGCCGCCTCATACATCAGCGGCTCGCTGATGGTGCGTTCTTCGTCCTGAAACAGTGGGCGCTCGGGCGTATGCGGTTCGTAGAGCCGGTAGCGGAACGAAACCGGCATCCCGGCCATCAGGCTCAATTCGACCTGATCGAGGTCTTCGTCGAGTTGGTTGTCGAACAAGCCCCAGCCCTGGAGCATGCAGAATGCAGGATGCAGCATTGGGTCAACCGCTGCGCCGACGGTGCTTTTCACGCCAGGTGCCTCTTCGGCATGCCGCATTCCCGATTCGGTGTTTTCAAACAGCAGCCGATAACTGACGCGCCAGGCGGGCGCCGGGGCGACATAGGCCACGAGCAGGTTGTGATCGCCGGAGCTGAGTTGAACGGTGGCGCTGCGGCGATCTTCCTCGCTTTGCGACGCACGCAGGAAATAGCTCAGATCGGCGGCGGCTTCGCTTTCGATCAGATCGACCCGGTCGATCGCATCGAGGGCCAGGGCGCGCACCTGCTTTTGTTGCGGGTCGAAGAGCGAGAGCGCAGCCCGGCGCAAGGGTTGGTCGGGTTCGTAATCAATCCCGACCGCAAGCCCCGCGACGATCTGCTCTTCCTTTTTGCCCTCGTTGAGGACACAGCGAATGGCGCGGCCACGCAGATCACGCAGCAGATCGCGCAAACTACGGGTGTCGGAGAGGTGGATGCTGCCGCGCGCAACTTTGGCGGCGCGATCCTCGGGGGTCATCGAAATCGATGCTGAGTACCTGGCCGGCGCCGCGATCGATCGCCACCAGGCTTTTGAGCACATCGTCCATCGCCTCGCGTGGAAAGCTGAGATGCAACTGTTCGCCGCTAAACTCGCCGTGGCGCTCAAAGTAGCCGACACCATGCTTAAACAGCGTGATCCGGCGGATCGGCAGGTTGCTCATTGTATTCCCCAACTTTACATTCAAAATTCTGCACTGCTGAACTTTGAATGTTTACACAGTGTTCCGCTGGGCTGAAGCGTTGTTGTTTTCCACTCACTCTTCGAGCACGGTTGGATTATACGCGCTATAGACCAGGCGTGAGAAGGCGGCCACGGCCGGCGCCATCTCTTCGTCGGTCCAGCGGAAGCGCCCGCCGCTCAGGGGCTTGTAGATATAGACCGCCAGCACGTAATCGCCGCCGGGGCTACGTACGGATCCTACATCCGCTTGCATGTCTTCAATCCAGCCGCTCTTATGCTCGACGCGCACGCCTGCGGGGATGCCGGCTACCATGCGGGTTTTGTCGCCGTTGCTCTCCAGTCGATCCAGCATCTCTCGACAGCGCTCGGGGTTGAGCTTGTCGTATTCCAGCAACGGCCCTTTGTCGTTGGCGCACTGGTCGATCCAGACATAGATCTGGGCCATGGCCTCGGGGGTTGCGCGCAGGCAGGCGCCCATCTCGGTGTAGGGCGGATCGCCGACCCGGCCGGAGGGGCCGCAGCGGAAACGTGGCTTGTAAAGCGCAATATAGTCGCTGGTTTCGTAGGGCACGTACAAATAGGTATGCTCCAGGCCGAGATCTTCCTGAAGCCAGGTGCTCATGGCGTCGGCGCCGGCAAATGCGTACTCGGTGCCGCGCCCGCCGCCGGCAGCGGCAAGTAAGCCGTTGGCGGCGAGATTATCGCTCTCGACGATCATCTCTTCAAGCCACTGTTCTTCCAACTTGTCGAAGCTGTCGAGTTGGGTGTAGGCGTAGAGCATGATCGCCACTTTGATGGTACTGGCGCCGGCGAAAACCGTGCCGGCGTTGTAGGCGATCTCGTCGCCGGAGGCAAGATCGATCAACTTCAGCCCAACGACGCCGTTCCACTCTTCGGCCAGTGCGGCGATTTCGGCTTCAAGACGGGCGAAATCTGGGGCGGGCGGCGTATCATCGCCGATGATCGGCAATTCGATCGGCCGCGCGGGCAGGCCGGTGTTCAATTCTTCCAACACCAGTTCGTAGGCCGCCGCCGTGTCGAGATCCCGACCAGGGCGATAGGCGAAACTGCGTGAAAGTACATTGGTTGAGGTTATCAGTCGAAAATCACTGGGCAGCGCCACTTCGCTCGCCAGGGCGTCGATCGCCTTGCGCAGCGGCTCGGCCAGCACAAGATCGTTCAGGCCGAGTTGCAGCGCAGCACCATCGAGTTCCGGTTCGGCCAGGGCCAGCAGATCGGCGGCCGGGTCGTCAAGGCCAATGTCGCTGAGGCGCAGATTGAGCCGGGCCGGGCCGGCGCGCAGATTAAGCGTTGTGGGCAGATCGGCGGCGGCGGCAGCCACGGCTTCGGCGGCGGCGGCGCGATCGAGATTGCCGACATCGACGCCCAGGATCTGCGAACCGGCGGCAAACACCGGCTCGGGGGTT
>JAAUQO010000237.1 GCA_012032775.1 Oscillochloris sp.
GTACGCGCGTGCGAACAGCCAACAACTACCGCACCTACGAACCGGAGGATGTCAGACGACTACAACTCATCGCTAGTACTCGGAGTCTCGGGTTCAGCCTTGACGTGATCGGTGAGATTCTAACATCGCGTGACCAGGGCATTGCCCCGTGTCAGCACGTACTGAAGACCCTTGATGTGCAGCTTGAAGCACTTGAGCGGCGCATCGCCGATCTGCTCGTCCTGCGCGGGGATTTAGAGCGTATCCGCAGCCTTGGAATGGCGTTGCCACAAGATGATGTGGCCGGTGAGAGCTGTGTCTGTGCGTTGATACAAACCTATCAGACTGGCGTACCTGTCGGCGTACCGTCGCGTGAGGAGGACTATGAACACCTGCGGTGATACAAAGACCGTGGAGATTTCGGGTGAGCCGCACGTTCCTGCGGCGCAGCGTAGGGTAGCGGCATGTCCGCAGTGTGGTCGCATGGGTAAGGCGGTTCCCACCCAGACCGTACGCGCCCTTGTAGCGATCAGTTTGCGCGAGGTGCCGGATAAAGAATACCGCTTCTGCGCATCGCCGGAGTGTGCCGTAGTGTACTACGCCCCAGGCACAGGAAACACCTTGACCCGTGACCAGTTGCGCGAGCGGGTGTATCAGAAAGAGCCGGGACACGACGATGTCCTTATTTGCTACTGTTTCCGCCACACCATGAGCAGTGTGAACCATTCTGAGATGGATGCTCGTGCGACGGTTCTGGGCGACATTACCGCCGGTATTAAAGCCGGCCAATGCGCCTGTGATCTACGGAACCCCCAGGGATCGTGTTGTCTCGGCAATGTACGTGCGTTGATAGCGCTGGGAGCCAGTGGGTAGCGCCGGCACCATGTCGGAATGGGCAATGGTAGGCATGTCCACTGTCGTGGGATGCATGATACGCTACCATGACCAGACACCCAACCGTGAATACCGAAAGGACCAGGTCATGTCCGACTCGGAATTGGCAACCCGCTACAACTACGATTCGTTTGTGCCCGAGCAGTTCGCGCCCTGGATGCGCTTCGACACCAGCCCGCCACACTACCACGATCGCGATGAGACACTGGTGCTTATCTCGGGTCGATTGCGGGCGACGGTGGACAACGAGGTGGCTGAACTGAACCCCGGCGACGCCCTACTTATTCCAGCGGGTGCGATCCACCAGCTCGCCAACGCAGGGGACCAACCGGCCGAGTGGCTGATCATGAGCGCTCTGCCAGTGCGCTTTTTCCGACCTGACGGCGAGGAACTCTTCCCTGGGTGGGCGCGGTGATAGCGCCGCCCGGCAAGGGCTACCCGGCAGAAGACCGGCGCCGCGTCGCTGCATTGGCATACGCGCCGGGTGCATAACCGGCCTCCCGCAGTATCTCGACCATATTGATGGTTCCGTCGGGCGCCTTATGCCTCCAACAGGGTCGCGATCAGGGCTGCGGCGCTGCGCGGATCGCCGACCTGAAGCCGGTAGACACCTAACCCGGCCAATGATTCCAACGCCGTACGCGCTTGTTCAGACGCATCCACCACGGCCAGCAACTCGGCCAATCGAAGCGCCGTCAGCCGACTGGTCTGGCCGATACGCTGCTCTACCAGGCACAGTGCCACCGGGCGCGCCGCGACCTCCGGCTGCCCCGCCGCAAGCTCGACCACCAGGGTTGCCGTGCCGTCGGGTTGGATCTGGGGTGTGAGCGCAGCCAGTTCCGAGAAATGCCGAACGGCGTCGGCCGGCAGATCCAGGCGCCGCGCCAGACCCCAGATCTGCGGCGCAACGCCCGGCGCCAGATACACCATAGCTTCGGCCTGAACCGACAATCCGGCCTGCACTGCCGCATACCCGATCGTGGCGATACCGATCGCAGGCGGCCCCACCAGCATCACCGCCCGCCCGTCATACGCCAACGCCATACCGCGCAACGGGATCCGCGCACGCCGCCCGGCCAATGTGAAGGCCAGCCACTCCAATACATGGTGGCGCAGATAGGTTGGATCGGCGAGTGTGGCCGGCGGAATGAAACCCAGGCCATAGCCGGATGCAGCGTGTGCGTGCAACAACACCTCGCCGCCCGCCGCGAAAAAGTGATCGCCATGGCTACGAAACGTAAGCGCCGCAGTCGTCGCAACGGCAGATTCGCCCTGCACCAGAATATCGATCCGCAATTGTGGCGTGGAATCGCCGTTATGCGCCGCCGGTGGCGCAAAACACCCCTCGGCAACGGCGATCACAACCGCAGTGTTGCTGCGAATCACACACGACAGCCCCAACACCGCCACGGTAGTCTGATGATCAAGCCGTTGCCGATCCGGTTGATGGTGTGCGTCAAACATCGTACCACCGCCCATTATCCGGTTCTAGCCTGTAACCGCAACCCGTCACTCATCCCACAGACCATTTTGCTTCCAACCGACCAGATCGGGATCGGCCGGGCCACCCAACTCGATATAGGCGCTCTCGACATTCATGCGATGCGCGCCGCTGTTAACATCGGGATGGCGTAACTCCAGCGCACATGCCCGCTTCGCATCATCAATACTGCCGCCGGCGGCGATCACCTGGCCGATGCGCTCGCGCAGTGTCGCGAGATAGGCCCGATCCTGGCTGATGCGACTCTGGATCTCGCCCGTATCCGGCGTGGCGCTGCCGTGGCCGGGGATCAACGCCCGAATATCGAGCGCAGCCATACGCTCCAGCGCGATCTCGTAATCGGCCAGACTCTCGGAGATAAAAGGGATTTCGAGATCGCTCAACGTATCCGCCGCCCAGAGTACGCCGCTCGCCGGCTCGAAGATCGCCATGTGATCATCGGCATGGCCGGGAATGTGGAGCAGATGCAGATTGCTTCCGCCGAACGCCAGGTTTGTGGCATGTTCGGCAGCCAGATCGGGCTGCGGGATCTGAAACGGCGTCGGTCGCCCATAGGCATGGCGCTGCTCCCAACGCCGAATATGGGCCGTAATCCGTTCGCCGAACGCAGCCGTGATCTCGGGATAGCGCTGCTGAACCACAATCCGCGCCGGCGGCAGCCGTTCCGGGCCGAGAATATGATCCCAGTGGCTATGGGTAAGCAGAATCAGCTCGATCGTCGCACCCTGCGCGGTTGTAAAGGCGGCAATTGCCTCGATCTCATCACGATGCGGGCCGGGATCGATCAGTGCGGCCAACCCGTCACGTACGATCAGTCCGGCGTTATAGGCCATTGCGCGGCTGTGAAAAACCCAGTATCCGGGAACAATCTCGCTCGGCGTTGCCATAAAACCTCTTTCGCATGGGTGTGGATGATACCGAAGGCTCGGGCAAATTCCTGCATTTGTGGCCCTGCCGAATACTACCGCATAGACCACTCACCACAGGAGCAATGGTATAATAAACCGGCATCAAAATAATATCGTATTGGCTCGACCGATGTCGGGCCGGAGTTATCCTGTGGAATATCAGCCGAATACCAAGAATATTACCGGCGAAGGCGGCATCATCGCCTCCATCGCGCCCGATAGCATCGCCGCCGATCTGGGTTTACAGCCCGGCGATACGATTGTGTCGATCGGCACGCAGCGCCTGCGCGATGTGATCGATTATCGTTTCAGCGTCGCCGATGAACAGATCGAGGTGTTGGTACGCAGCGCCGACGGCGGCGAAACGGTTTACGAAATCGAGAAAGATCCCGACGAAGATCTTGGCGTTGAGTTCGTGGAACCGCTGTTTGATCGCTTGCGCACCTGTAATAATAAATGTCCGTTCTGCTTCCTCACCCAGATGCCGCGTGGCTTCCGCAAGACATTGTATCTGAAAGATGACGATTACCGGCTGTCGTTCTTGTATGCCAATTTTGTCACCTTTACGAATTTGAACGACGCCGACTGGCAGCGGATCGAGCAGCAGCGGCTCTCGCCCTTACATATCAGCGTCCACGCCACCGATCCCTTCTGGCGGGCGATTATGCTCGGTAAGCGCGATGTCCCCGATGTTCGCGAACAGATCCGCCGGCTCGGCGCCGCCGGGATCGAGGTTCATACGCAGATTGTGGCCTGCCCCGGCGCCAACGACGCCGAGGTGCTGCGGGCGACGATCGAGGATCTGCTGGCGCTACGCCCGATCGTGCAGTCGATCGCCGTGGTGCCGGTTGGGCTCACCAAGTACCGCTTCGAGGGTAAGGCGCCCAAGTCGATCCAGGCTGCGATCGCCGTGCATGAGACGCCCGAGTGGATCGATTCGAATTGGGAACGGCAGCCGCTCTGGTCGGAAAACGGGAAGCAGTTGCCGATTCCGCTCGCCAATCGGCCCCAGGCCGCCGCAAAACCATTGCACGATCCGGAGATGGGCTTTTGCTCGCGGCTCGGTGCGGCAACCGATATTCCGCTCCGCACCTACAGTGGACCCGAGGCCGCCGCCCTGATCGACCTGATCGAGGAGTATGGCGCCCGCTGTCGCGACCAAGACGGCATGACCTTCGTCTACCCCAGCGACGAATTTTATATTCTCGCCGGTCGTCCTACCCCCGCCGCCGAATTTTACGACGACATGCCGCAATATTCGAATGGGGTCGGCATGGTGCGCGATTTCCTTGATGGTTGGTCGCGCGCCCGGCGGCGCCTGCCCGCCCGTCTGCCCCAACCGGCCGATCTGGCGATCGTTTCCGGCACCCTGGTTGGGCCGATGCTGGAACAGATCGCCGCCCGGCTGAATCGGATTGAAGGGCTGAATGTACAGGTTATCCCGGTGGTGAATGCGTTTTTCGGCGAAACGGTGACCGTCAGCGGGTTGCTTACCGCCCAGGATGTCATTCCGGCCCTGCGGGCAAGTGGTTGTAGCCGGGCGCTCTTGCCGCGGGTGATGTTCGATTACGCCGCCGAACGCACGATCGACGACTATAGTGTGCAACGGATCAGCGAAGAATCCGGCGTCGCCGTTGCCCTCGCCGGCGAACCCGACGAGATTGTGCGCTATGTACGAGCACTCGCCCACGCCGATCGCTGAGGGGGTGATGGGGTGATATGGTGACGATTCCACAGCGGTTGGATGCGGGCGTCGGCGCACGACTTGTAACACCGTAGATGATCCGGCTCCAATCACCCGATCGCCTGGTTACCCGCTCGCCTTGTGAAGATCTAGCTCCAATCACCCGGTCACCTGCTCGCCTGGTCAACAAGATCCGCCCCAATATCGGATCAACCCTTAACCGGAGGTGCAAATGACGATGCAAGAGACGCGCCTCAACCAGTACATCGCGATTATCCAACGCGCCAATCAGATTGCGGCAAGCACCACCCTGGATCAGTTGCTGGGCGAAATGCTCGATCTGATTGTGACGACTATGCACGCCAGCGCCGGTACACTTTATCTGTACGACCCGCAACGCCATGAACTGATCTTCAAGGTGGTTCAGGGCAGTCCTGAAAGCGAACAGTTGGTCGGCGCACGCATCGACGCCGATCGCGGTGTTGCCGGGGCGGCATTACGCAGTGGTGCAGCGATCTATGTGCCTGATGTGGCGGCAGATCCGCGTTGGGATCGCCGGATCGGCGAGTTGGGCGGCGTGCCGCTGCGCACCATGTACTGCCTGCCTTTAACCTTGCATGGCCGTCCGGTCGGCGTGATCCAGGTCTTCAACCTGCCGCAAGAAACGATTGATGAACCCGATGAGATCGCGCTGGTTGAACTGCTCTCCTCGCGGCTCGTTACCGAAGTTGAGAAAGCGCGGCTGCTTGAAGAATCACGGGCGCGCGAGGGCCGCATGCAAGCCCTGGTCGAGATTATCTCCTCGCTTACCACCACCCTTGATCGGAATGAGTTGCTGCGCCGGATTATGGCCCATGCCTGCCGGCTGCTGAATGTGGAAGCAACCTCGATCTGGCTGCGCGATATGGAAACCGGCGATCTGGTGCTGGATCTGGCCAGTGGCAAGGGCAGCGAGATGATGGAGGCCCGGCGTGTGCCGGCCGGCCACGGCATCATCGGCCATGTGGTGAATACCGGCGAGACGGTTGTGGTGAACGATGTCAGCAATGATCCGCGCTTTTATCGCAAGATCGACGCGCAAAGCGGCTTTGTAACCCGCGCGATTCTCTGTGTACCCCTGCACTCGCCGCGCATTCTGGTCGGCGGCGAACGCGGAATCGTCGAGGAACGGGTGGTCGGCGGCGCTCAGGCGCTCAATCCGCGCGATAACCGCGCCTTTAGCCAGGAAGATATCGAACTTTTCCATACCCTGGCATCGCAGGCGGCAACCGTTATCAGGCTCTCGCAACTCTATGCCGATACCGATAGCCTCTTTACGCGCATTATCGATGCGATCACCGGCGCCATCGACCTGAAAGACCCTTACACCCGCGGCCATAGCCAGCGCGTCAGCGATTATTCGGTGGCGATCGCCCAGGAACTCGGTCTGCCGGACGAAGAGATCTATCGGCTGCGGATCTCGAGTAAACTTCACGACGTGGGCAAGATCCGCATCCCCGACAGTATTTTGAAGAAGCCGGGGCGACTCGACGACGACGAATTTCTGGAAATGCGCCGCCATCCGACGTATGGGCAGGAGTTTTTGGAGGAAAACGACTTGCTGAAGCTGGAATTGCTACGTGATTCGTGGCAATCGCTGGCCCAACATCACGAGCGGCTGGACGGCAAAGGCTATCCGAACGGCTTAACCGGCGAACAGATCTCACTCTTCGGACGGATCGTCGCCGTCGCCGATGTCTTCGACGCGATCACCAGCCATCGGCCCTACCGCCCGGCCATGACGGTCGATCGCGCATTCGAGATCCTACGGGCCGGGGCCGGCAGCGAACTCGACGGCGCCTGCGTCGAAGCACTGATCAGCGCCCGTACCCATGGCCTGATCCAGACCCAGGACGAACGACAGGGCTAAACGAAAGGGCGAAGCAGTGCGCTGTACGCATTGCTTCGCCCTTTCATGATCGTACTTGGCCCTACCACGAACCTACGCTCGGCGCAGCAGATACACGCCTGCGCCGATCAGCAGCGCCGGGAAAAGCACTGCGCCGAAGCCCGGCCAGATCATCTGCAGCACCAGGAACCCGCCGAGCCCCAACAGAATCCAGCCCAATACGCTATTGCGACCGGCAGGCGTCGCCTGTGCGCGCTTCTCGCCCAGATTCTGGATCGGGATCTCCTGCTCCGGGTCGGGATTCTGGCCCGTCATCGGGTACACTTTGAGCCGCTCGGTGGGTGTGCCCGCCGCCACAAACACCTGCCCCGGCGCCTGATTTGCCGGCTCCTGCGGCATAATCAGCCAGAGCAGCAGGTAAACGAACAGACCGGGACCACTGAAGAGCAGCAGGACAAAAACCAGGCGCGACAAGACCGGATCAATCCCCAGGTAGTTTGCAATACCGGCTGACACACCGGCGATCATGGTATCGGAGCGGCTTCGTTGCAACCGCGGAGTGGTGTTCATTTCCTTCTATCCTCTCGAATAACCAGCTATCGTTCCTGGCCATACGACGACGGCATCGACCCGATAGTTGCGGCTCGGCGATGCCGCATGCATCGTTAGCGTGCCCCGATCGCCGCCGCCAGTTCGCGCTCGACAATCAAAACGATCAGGTCGTCAAGCCGCTCGACGCTGTAGGGCTGTTCCCCGGCTTCCAGGGTTGTGCTTTCGCCGGGTGCGCCGCTGCTCGCGCCGGGTTGGTAGGTCAGGAAGATGAATCCGCCAAGCGTTTGCTGAGCCATCTGGCGGAACACGTACTCGGCCGCCGGATCGGTGTTGCTGGCCGCGATCGGATAGATCTTCACGCCACGCTCAACTGCGGTCTGAATGCCGTCGAGGTAGGTGAACTGGCTGTTCTCGCGAATATGCGGGCCGGCATCGGCCACCAGGAAGACCAATCGCACCGCCGGCTGTTCGCTCCACTCGGCGCGCACCACCGCATCGTACAATGCCTCATCGACCGCCTCGGGCGTATCGCCGCCGCCATTTGCACTCAGCCGGCGCAGCACTGCACGGAACGCAGCGAGATCACTGGTGAACGGCGCCGCCTGCGTGACATAGTCGTCGTCCTGATCTTTGTACGCCACCAGGCCATAGCGAATCTCGGGCCGCGGGGCGAAGCCGTCGATCCGGCCGGCGATCTCGTCGATCGTGTCCTGGATCTTGCGCAACTCGTCGTCCATGCTACCGGTTGTATCAAGCAGGAAGAGCAGATCGAGCCGCAGGGTTTCGTCGATCTGCACGCCACGTAAGCCAAGCTCGATCGACGTGGTACTGTTGCGCACAAAGGTCGTTTCGGCGCCGGCATTACCGTACTCGGCCACAACCCGCAACTGCTCGGCATTCGCGATCTCGGCCGGATCGGCGATAAAGATCGTACGCCCGCCGGCATAGGTGCGGCCGCGGAAAATCGCCCGATCGCCGTCGAATACCGTCACTCGCGCATCAACCAGCGGGCGCTGCTGATCATCGATCACGCGAATAAGATAGCGCTCGCTGATATCGTGGGGGCGCACGCCGTCATTCCGGAAGTTGACGCGATATTCGTTCAGGTAGGCCAGATAATCGTCAAAGGCGGCGTTATCGTCGATCTCTCCGGCGCGCAAACTGGCCTCGGGGCCGAGCGGCCGATCGGGCGCAGTGGAGCCGGTGGCTGGTGGAGCGCCGGACTCGGCCGGGGGGAGCC
>JAAUQO010000238.1 GCA_012032775.1 Oscillochloris sp.
CATGCCATAACCGGCGAATTCCTCAGATGTATCGTCGCGGCCGAAGGGGGCCGATGACAAACTGGCGAAGGCGTTGAAAGCCACATGATCCGGGCGCAACGCGGAAAAAAGCATGGCGCCGCCCGATAAGAAGCGCCAATCGTATATTGTAAGATCGGCGCCCCCCGCAAGCGGGGCGCCGGATTCAGGGGAGGCGGCGCGTCGCGGGGGCGACGGCATCGCCGAGCAGTGCGCGGATCTCACGCAGCACTTCGCGATCGGCCAGGGCACGATGTTCTTTGCGGAATGCGGCAAAGCCGGCCATCAAGCGATTGCGGGCCGCCTCCGACAGATCGCCGATCGCAGTCTCGGGATCGATCGTTTTCAACACCTCGTCGCCGGCGAACAGTTCGCGCCGGAATTCACCCATTAACTGCGAGATCAGGGCCGGGCGCTCGATCCAATGGCCGATCGGCTGAAAATCGGCGTCGAAAAAGGCGAAGACCGGGATCGAACGATGCTTGCCGTCCTTCAGATATTGATCGATCAGATCAAGGTTCTGGTCGCGCAGGAAGATACGAATATCGAGTTTTCCGCTCTGCGCGGCCATCTGCGCCAACACCGGCAGATTGTTAATCACATCGCCGCACCAATCTTCCACCAGCGCCAACCCATGGACCGGCTGGGCCAGATTCTTGAAAAAAGCCAGATCCTCGGCAGCGAGCTCCACCGCCTGCTCGTTCTCTTCCAGACGCTCGCGATTGCGGGTCATCTGGGCTTTGTACTCGGCGTAGGTCATTCCCTGGGCGAAACGCTCACGATCGATCGACATGAATTCGCTCTCTTTTCACGCTACAAGGCGAAGAACACCCACCCGACTGCACGATCAAATGGGATAACCGAAATTTTACAATCAGGTCGCAATATGATTGTCCGTGCAGATACGCACATGTTACATCATGCCGAATTTTCAGCGATCGGGCAAGCAAACCTCAGTCGGATCTCCGCCGGATTAACCATTCCCTCAGGCTATTCCTCAGGGCGCGCTTGGCACGGCCTCAGCCCATCAGGGTACGATTGGGCCAGGTTCAACCAACCGCCCAGGCGCACCAATAACCGGCGCCGGAGCGCAATTGAACCACCGATGGAACGGGAGGATCCGCCCGGCACCATCCGTTGCGGGAACAGACCTGCCTGAACCGACCGCCAAGAGCCTTTATGGTATGCAGAAAGGAAATGCGTCATGCCGTTCGAGATCAATCGTCCGTTGAACACCGGCCTCGCCGGCGAGATCACCGCGTATGTAACCGAGGCCGAAGGCGTCGATCCGACCACCATCATCGATGCCGGCAAGGACTTCAAGGTTCACATCAGTTGGAGCCTGGAAGGTGCGCTGACCCCCTTCGTCTGCGGCGACTGGTGTGTGAATATCTTCCTGGAGTCGATCGGCGAGGGACCCGAGCTGCGGCTGCCGGCCGAGCCGGTCGAGGTGCCGCTGCACCCGGAGCCGGGCCGCAACGAGTACGAGGCCTGGCTGCTTATCCCCGGCGGGACGATCGCGCCTGAGCACTGCACCGTGCCCTACAAGCTCGTCTCGACCGTGACGTACCGCACCGTGAAGGGCCGCCCCGGCCCGATGGCCGGCTTCGTTGAAGGCCCGGTGTTGCAGTTCTACGAGAGCGGTCAGTAAGGGGTATTCCGCTATGTCGGGTTGACGAGAACGCCGCCAACCCGACATAGCACCGGATTCGGCGTTGTTGTGAACAAGGAACATCAGATGACCACCAAAACCACTGCTACCTGGGGCTACCGGGTGCATAACCGCTCAACACCGGCGGAGCAAACCAATGGTGCGCAATCCCCTGTGACACCGGCAGTGCCGACCGGCAGCCGGCGTCAGGAGGCATTTACGGCCCGCAAGGGCGCGGCCCAGATCGCCTTTGAGCGGTTCCACCCCACGCATCAGAATAACAACGACGAGCAGCGTTTCCCAAACCGAATCGGTAATTTCAGCAAGGGGCTGCCGCATAATCAGCGCGGCGAAGTGCTGCCCGACGCCTACAACGCCTTTTTGCAGGCGCTCCGTAGCCGTCGCCCGGCCGATTTTGAGCACATCCCGCTTGGCAGGGGCCGGCTGCTAACCAATCCCCAGGCCGGGCTGAGCCTGGATCTGGAAGGCCCGGATTCGCATGCGGTGACAATGCCGGCAGCACCGGCGGTTGATAGTGCCGAGGCGGCGGGCGAGATGATCGAGGTGTATTGGATGGCGCTGCTGCGCGATACGTCGTTCAACCAGGTGCATTGCAGCTCGCTGGCGGCCGATGCGGCGGCCGAACTCTCAAGCCTGAGCGTATTCAAGGGGCCGCGCCGCGATAATCAGGTAACGCCGGAAACACTGTTTCGCGGCTTCACAGCGGGCGATCTGCGCGGGCCGTACTTGTCGCAGTTTATGTTGCAACCGATCCACTACGGCTCGCTGGTGATCGAGCAGCGCCAGGAGACCGTACCGGCGCAGATCGATTATTTGATGCGCTACAACGATTGGCTGGCGATCCAGAACGGCGTAACGCCGCCGGCCGAACGGCTCGATCCAACCCGGCGCTACATGCGCAATCTGCGCGATCTGGCCCATTATGTGCATGTCGATGCGCTTTATCAGGCCTATCTGAATGCCGCGCTGATTCTGTTGAGCATCAACGCACCCACCGACGCCGGCAATCCTTACAACCGCTCACGCACGCAGGCCGGCTTCGGCACCTTCGGCGGCCCGCACATCCTCAGCCTGGTAACCGAAGTCGCCACCAGGGCGCTGAAAGCGGTCTGGTATCAGAAGTGGTTTGTGCATCGGCGCTTGCGACCGGAAGCCTACAGCGGCCTGGTGCATCTGGAGAAGAGCGGCGAGACCGATTATCCGGTGCATGCCGAGATCCGGCGCTCGCCGGTATTGGAGCGCATCCGCCGCCAGAACCTGGAGCGAAGCGGCGAGGCGACCTACCTGTTGCCGGCGGCATTCCCCGAAGGCAGCCCGACCCACCCGGCCTACGGTGCCGGCCATGCCACGGTTGCCGGAGCCTGTGTAACCATCCTGAAGGCCTGGTTCGCCGAGGATTTCCCACTCAAGGGCGCCCGTTTCCGCGACGGCACGCCACTGGTGATCAGTGTAGCCGGCGACGACGGCACCGACCTGCGACCATACACGGGCGATGATGCCGATCAACTGACTGTTGGCGGCGAGTTGAACAAGCTGGCGGCGAATATCTCGATCGGGCGCAATATGGCCGGCGTTCACTGGCGCAGCGATTACAGCGAATCGGTACGCCTCGGCGAGCAGGTTGCGCTGGGGATCCTCGAAGAGCAGAGCATCTGCTACAACGAGCCGAACGCATTCAGCCTGACCACCTTCGACGGCGATCAGATGCGGATCGAGAATGGAACCCGCAGGCTGATCTAAGCCGAACAGCCTGATACCTGGCGCCCGGCGCACCATAATGCGTCGCGGGCCTCAGGTGTCAGGCATCGATCCGTATGCAGCCGGGAGGAGAACTTAGCGTTCATCTTCGAGATCGCGCAGCAAGCGCCGCCAGAGATCGGAAACCTCGGGGGAGAGTTCCGGTTCAGGCGTGGGCGACGCCGACGGCGCGGCACGATAGTTTTCGGCATCCAACACGGCCGGCTCGCCCATCTGCAAGCCGCCCTTGGCACCGGTATGGATCGCATACTCGTCGCCGGGAACCAGCACCACTTTAGCGTATTCCGGCGGCCAACGCATCTGAAAGCGCCGCCCACACATCGGGCAATGCCATTCCTCGGTGCCCGCCGCATCCACCTGCACCAGTTCCATGGCGTGGGTTTCAGTTTCAAACATCACAACAACTCCTTACACGAAACGTGGCTGGAGTTGTAGTATATAGCAACATGCAGGCCGGAACACGGGGTGACACTGAGGGGCAGCGCGTAACCTCGTATTACTTACAATTCAAGCCCTTGTTGCAGCCGGCGGTACAATTCTTCGGTCTCGGGCGCCGGAAGGGCGTCGAGTTCGCGGCGGAGCGCTTCGACACACTGGCGATACTGGCGCAGCGCCTCGGTGCGTTGACCAAGGCGGCTGTAGCAATGCATCAGCAGCCGGTGCGCGCGCTCGCGGCCCGCATCACTCTCGATCGTCATACGGCTCCAACGAATACAGGCCGCATAATCGCCTTCACTGAAGGCGCCTTCGGCAATCCGGGCGAGCAGCGCCAGGTAACCGCTCTTGAGCCGCTCGCGCTGTTCGATCGGCCAATCCTCGTAACGATCTTCGGCCAGAAAATCGCCCTGATACAGTGCCACCGCCTCGCAGTACGCGCTGCGCGCCTCGCCGGGGCGACCGGACTGCTCGTATTGCAGCCCGGCCCGTTGGGCACGTTCGAAGCCGGCTGTATCGATCCAGATCACCGCCTGCGGATCCAGGCCATAACTGCCGTTCTGCGAGATAATCAGGCCGCCCGCATCGGGTTGGGCGCTGCGCAACGAGCGGCGCAGATCGGAGATGGCGGTGTGCAGCCGTTGGCGGGCCAACTCTTCCTCGACACCGTCCCACATTGCGCTCATCAAACGCGGGGCCGGCACCATTGCCGGGTATGCCGCCAACAACAGCTTCAGCAGGGTCTTACCTTTGCTGCCGATCCACTGCTCAACCAAGTTCCGGCCAACCCAGACCTCGAACCGGCCGAGGCAATAGGCCCGCAGATCGGGCGCACGATCATCGACAGCGAGCGGTTCGGCGACAAGTGGCGGTTGCGGCGCAGCATCGCCGACCTGCCGGCGGCGCAGCGGTTCAAGCTGCGGCACCAGCATACGCAGCCGCTCGTCCCGCCGATTCAGCGTGCTATCGCTCTGCGCGGGCACCAAGACCGGCGCGCATTCCAGCCCTTCAATCGCCTCGAACGGTAGCCCGTGGCGCTTGGCCAGGCGCACCGAGAGATGGGCCAATCCGAAGATCCATGCGGCAAGCGGCATTGGCGACCAGGATTCGTACGTACATTTCATGGCGGCCACAGCCGCCAGCCGCCCCAGGGATCGTTGCTGCTCGTCATGTTCGTCGATCAATTCACAAACAGCGGAAAAACAGGCTGTCGCTTCGACCCGACAATGTAGCCCGGCATACACATGCCCCAACAGCCAGAGACTCCAGATCCGCGGCCAGGGTTCGGCGATGCGCTCGGCGAGAGCGTTGGCCTCGCGGGCATGCGCCAGTGCGGCGGCGCCGTCTTCGGCACGCCAGGCCAGGGTTGCCAGGCCCAGGCGGCAGAGCCAGCGCAACGACCACTCGTTGCTGTCGCGCAATTGATCACTCACATTGCGCAGGGCCGTTTCGGCGGCACGCCAATCTTTATGGGCCAGAGCGCCTCGACCAAGGTAGTACGATTGGGCATACTCGTGTGGCACGGATGCCGAGTTATTCCAGGTATTGAATACCGTTGTCACGGCGCCTCCTTTGGGATTGTCTGAAGTGGGCTTCAAACATCGTGGCGTAGCACCCGTGGCGATGTGATCGCGAATGCGTCACCGTTTTTCTTGCCCATAAGCGATATTGTGGTTGCCCCTGCTTGCATGGCTGTTGCAAACATGGACAACCACAATCTTTTGAGGCTGATACTGCGTGATACTGGAGTATGGTCGAGGCGAGCGCAAATCTTGCACTTCTGGTGCAGCAATTCCGCATTCTGCGTTCTGGATTGCCCCTACGGCTGGCCGATCAGAATAAACGGCGCCCAGTAACGCGGGTGCGCGAACGGGATCTCGTCGTAGCTCTCAAGCATAACGCTGCTCACTCGTTCGTCCCCAACCAGACTGTGGGCCAGGCGCCCGGCGATTTCGGCGCGATTGGCTGCGCGCAGTTGCAATTGTGCGCTGCGCAGCGCCTCGGATGGTGTCGCGCCAAGTGCAAGATTTTCGGCAAAACAGACCATAAGAGTATAAGCGGCCAGATCGTCGATCTGATGTAACGTACAAATAATGGTGGCAGCGCCGGCATACAGGAAGGCCCGCGGCAAACCCAGCAACTCATCGCCCGAGGTCACGCGGCTCAAACCGCTCGCACAGGCATTGATCGTGACGAGTGATCCGGGCAAGTTCAGCGAAGCCATAATCGTGCGGGCGCTCAGATCATCGGCCGCGCCGAGGCGCAGAAAGGAGCCCAACGGATCATCGGGGCGATACACGGCATGGCCGGCGATATGCAGCCAGCGAATGTGCTCGGCACGCGCGATCAGTTGGGCGGATTTGTTTGCCGCGCCGATCAATGCCGCGCCGGAGGCAAACCGACTGATCTGCCGGGCTTCGCGTTCGGCCAGCAAGAGTGCGGTGCTCCCGCGATCATCGTAGCCAAGGGCAAGTGCGTGATCGCCGGTTGACGGAGTTTGATGCAGGCTGCGCACAAGCAGCGTGGCGCTTGGCGCATACGACAGCGCCTGCCCGCCCGAGCGGAGCAATGTGTCGCCGGACGGCGTGGGCAGGGCCGCAAAAGGCAGGTAGTGCAACGGCCCGTGGGGAATCAGGTGCAGTACCCGGCAATCCGCGAGCAGATGCGCGACCGGCGCGATCAGCTTTTCGTAGAACCAGCGCAATTTGCGCTCGGTCATCAGATGCCAGCCGGGCGCCGGATCACCGGGCGGCGGCATGAAGGTGTTGGGGTCGATCGCTAACATATGCAATTCAACGGTATCGGCGCCGATCGCAAAAAGCAGAATGGCGGGGCGCGTAAGCAATTGATCGCGCAACTGACGATTGGTCGTCGGAATGCGCGCCAGGCCTTCACCGCCCGGCGGCAGTAATCCGACCGTGAAGAACTCAAGCACCAGTGATCCCGGCGCCAGGCTTGTTTGCAAGCCGGCAAGATCGACCGGTCGGCCGATCTCACTCACATCCTGAAGTTCGCCGCGACCGGCGAGCAGATCGAGAAAGGCCCGTGCTCTGGCCCGCTCGACATAGGCAAAGGCCGACGCCACATCACCCCGACTCACCTGGGCCAGGATCATCGTTTCATACACCTGCTGGGCGGTGCCGAGTAAGCCGATCTTCAGATCTTCGGACTGAGTTGATACGCGGAGTTGTTCGAGTTTATCGATCGCCGCGCCCAATTCGTGTAAAGCGGCGACCGGATCGATTTCGGCCAGAATGCGACTATAGCGATGGAGCAGTAAAGCATGGTTCAATTCATCGCCCAGACGCTCGGTAATCGTGATCGCGCGGCGCAGTGCGTTTTCGGCGCGGGCCAGACGATTCTGCACCTGATACACCAGGCCGAGTTCGAACAGCGTGTCGGCGGCGGTGACGGCATTACTGTGCTCAGACGACTCGGCAACTCGCAAGGCGCGCAAATAGGCCCGCTTGCTGCGCTCGTGGTTGCCCAACATCTGGTGCAAAAAGCCGCGGCCCCAATCCACCGTCGCCAGGCGCGCCACCATCTTCGCCGAGCGATAGATCGTGCCGGCCTGCTGCAAACAGCGCCGGCCAAGTTCCCATTCACCAAGGTAAAGGCTGTTGTTGCCGATGCTGTAGAGCGCGAAGGCCATGCTGTAACGATCCTCGGCCCGCTTAAACGCCTCCAGGCTTTGTTGGCTCAGGGCAAGGGCTTCGGCAAACTGGTACAACTGGTTACAGATCCAGCTCTGGTTGATCAGCGCACGGCCGCGAATCCCGTCGGCCTGCCCATCCGCCGTGATCGCCAGCACCGTCGCGAAATCGGCCTGCGCCGCCTCAAGCTGCGCCTGGCTCCAGGCGCTCAACCCACGGGTCAGCAGAGCCTCGGCCCGCAATTCGGCGCTGATCGCGCCGGCCTGCAACACCGACGCCACCAATTCGGCGCAGCGCCGGTAGTTCTGGCGGCGCTGGGCAAGATAGGCCTCGTAAAGTGCGACCTGGTGACGATCGGCGGCTTCGCCATCGGGCGCGGCATCGCGCCATGCGGCGATCAGCGTTTCCATCTCCTCCCAGCGCATATAGTGCAGGTTCAGATGGTAGATCGCACGCAGGTGATGCATGGCGGCAGCCCGCAATTCGCGCCGATCAGCGCGCGGGCCGGAGGCGGCGAGCAGCTTCAGGCTATAGGCGAATGCCCGCCGATGCAGATCGTACTCTGTGTGCGGCAGCGATCGGCGCAGTTGCCGTATCAGGTTAGGCCGTCGCTCCGGTTTCAGTTGATAGCGATCGGGGGCGGTGGTGATCGCCTCAACAGCCGGATGCGCAAGGATAGCGGAAATCTCGTGATCGGCCAGATTAAGGATAACCTGCAAGGACTCGTGATTGAAATGGTAAAGCACCGCGCATGCCGCCAGGCTCTGCGCAGGTGTTCCAGCGGTCGTCATGGCGCCGCCCCTTATCAAAAACCAGGTTCAGTGAACCGGCTACGTGCGATACCTTCATCATACCGAAGGAGATTGCGCATGTATAGCGTTGAACGCAAGCTGCGTGCAACCGGCCATGGCCCGCGAAGGCTCCGTCACTTCGCGCCGCCCGGCGGCGCAGCGGTCGGAATACCCGTTTGGAAGGCCTAGCTTCGTGCATTCCGAATTGCGAATGTGCATATCGGCATCAGCCGGCCCATTACCAACAGAGGAGAGGTATCAGATGAGTTCTGCTCAGCCGTTTCGCGCTCACGTTCGCGTACAATCCCGCCGTCCATC
>JAAUQO010000015.1 GCA_012032775.1 Oscillochloris sp.
GCTAAAAACGGATTAACAAAAATTCACAAATAATACTATCCATTGTAGTTGGATTTTATGACAAGTGAAAAATAAGAAAACCACTATAGATTGGCAACCGCCGACATCTACAGTGGTTTTCTCAGGGAAAACTGAGGTTTTATGGCATAGGAATTGTTGCGGCGACTCGTGTTCCGCGACCGATCGCACTTTCAATACCGAATTCGCCACGTAGGAGCACATCTATTTGCTGGCGCATATTCGCGATGCCCATATTTTTGCGCGCATTCTCGTCGGCCAATGTTTCCGTCACATGGAAGCCGCTGCCGTCATCTTCGATCAAAATCTGGAGTGTATGATTGGAGTTGTCGATCAGCAAGCGGACTTGATTGGCATTGGCATGTTTGGCGACGTTGTTCAACGCCTCTTGAATGAAACGGAACAGTGTTACCTCGTAGTGGCTCGGCAAGCGCTGTTCAAGCCCTTGGATCATCAAGTTCACTTCCAGGCCGCTTTTCTCACCGAATTGAGCGGTGTAGCGGCGAAGTGTCGGCACCAGGCCAAGATCATCGAGTGTCATCGGGCGCAGATCGAAGATGAATTTGCGCGTATCCTGCAACGTCGTATTGATCGCAGTCTTCAATGCGTTCAATTCGGCGCGCGCCTGATCAAGATCGTGGTCGATCAGGCGTTGGCAGATCTCCGCTCGTAGGACGAGATTCGACATCGACTGGGCCGGCCCGTCGTGCATTTGCAGCGAGATCCGCAGCCGTTCGCTTTCTTGCGATTGGATGATATTGGCGACCATGGTTTCGGTATCCAGGCCGTTTCCGCCACCGCCACCGCTGCCGCTGCTGCTACTAAGTAAGGCGATCGCCTCATCAAGCAGCTCGACGATATTGCCGAGTTGTGCCTGACGTGCTTTAAGCGCCTCACGTCGTGATTGTACTTGCTCAAGCTGAGCGCGCATAATCTGAAGGCGCATCTGCACTTCCTGAGCGGTGGTATAAAAATTCTTGATCTCGTCTTTGCTGTATTTATCGATGTTGACTTCGAGATCACGTACCCGATTTGAAACACTCAATTCGCGTTGAGACAATTTCTCGACCTCAACCGTACCCTGGCGCACCAGAACTTCAACCTCCTGTCCCTCACGGCGAGTACGTTCCTGCTCTTCGCGGTAGGTTTCGCGGGTCGATTCAAGTTTTTGCAGCACATCCTCGGCAGGCACAGCATCCTCCATCAGGGGATATGATTGGCGGCTTGAAGCAGTAAACCGCCAAAGTCGCGAACCATTGCGGTTGTTGACGTATTGATTTGCACGGCGCCAGTTATTATAGTCCCGGCTGCTTCAGTATGCAATCGATCTAGATCATGCCAAAGCGCAACTTCCAGACATTGAGTAGCGCTTCAAACACGATTCGGCGTGACATTTTCGAGCGGCCCACCCGGCGATCCGGGAAGATGATCGGCACTTCGCCGATGCGAAAACCGGCCTTGCGCACCCGGTACGCCATTTCGATCTGGAATGCATAGCCGTTTGAGCGTACCGCCTCAAGATCGATCGTTTCAAGTACGTTGCGCCGGTAGCAGCGGAAACCGCCGGTCGCGTCGGAAACGGGCAAATTGAGGATCAGTCCGGCATACAAGTTGCCGCCGCGACTGATGAATTGGCGGCCGATGCCCCAATCGGTGGTGCCGCCGCCGGGGACGTAGCGTGACCCGATTACAAGATCATAGCGGGATGCGGCGGCTAGTAGGTTGGGCAGATACCGTGGATCGTGCGAGAAATCGGCGTCCATTTCGAAGATGTATGATGCACCTTCGGCAAGGGCGCGGCGGAAGCCGGCGATATAGGCACTACCCAGGCCGAGTTTGCCGGAACGGCTAAGCAGGCCAACCCGCGAGTCCTGGTTGGCAAGTTGCTGGACAATGGTGCCGGTGCCGTCGGGCGAGCCATCGTCAACGACAAGCACCCGGAAGTGTGGGATCGCCAATATGTGCGGGATCAACTCGCCGATATTCTCGGCTTCATTATAGGTCGGAATGATCACGCAGCATTCAGCTATCGATTGGTTGCTGAAACTGTTCATAGGAATCTCGAAGATGGCTCAGGGCTGCGGTTCGTAATCGCTGCATGCTATTATACCGGCGGCCTATTACCCTTATCTTTGAACCACCAACGAGGATTTGTGACACAATCGGTGCATGAGCAGCAAGCGGCTTCACGCGCACTGCCGGTCATCCGCCTCGATCAGCTTTGGGCTATTCTGGCAGTTTTGCTCGTTGCCGTATTTATCAGCCTTTTTCCCACAGCGCCGCACGATTTCTGGTGGCATCTGAAGGCCGGCGAAATTGTTGCCACAGCGGGTATTCCTACCACGAATCTTTTCGCCTGGACCCTCCCTGCCGATCATCCTTATACCTATCAAAGCTGGCTTGGTGAGTGGCTGTTTTATCAGTTGTATGCCCTGGGTGGGCTGCCGCTGACGATCTTCGCGCGCAACCTGCTCGGCGCTATCTTGTTTGGACTGGTGGCCTGGGAGACGCAGTTGCGTACCGGTTCATGGCGTTGGGGCGCCCTGGCCTGTGTGCTGGCGGCGGCGATGACGATCAACAATTTGAATGCGCGGACGCAGAACTGGTCGTGGTTGCCGTTTATGGCCGTGTTTATGTTGCTGAGTCGCTACAGCGAGGGACGCTTGCGCCCGCGCTGGTTGGCGGCGCTGCCGTTGATCATGATGTTTTGGGTGAATGCCCATGGGGCATTTATCATGGGTATACTGGTTTGCGGTGCATTTACTGCCGGGGAGACACTTCGCCGCATGCTGCGCCAACCGCGTGCGCTCGGCTGGGATCGCTTGCGCTGGTTGTATCTGGCCGCCGCCGGAATGGGCCTGGCGACGATTGTAAATCCTCTGGGTGTTGGCGTATTCAGGTATGTCGGCTCGCTGCTGAACGACACGATCAGCCAGCGCCTGGTGATCGAGTGGCAGACGCCCGATCCGCGGAATCTGGCCGGGATGTTTTTCTACCTGGGGGTTCTGGTGGTGATTGTTGCCTTCGGGTTGCAACGACGCCGACCGACGTTCAGTGAGTTATTGCTGGTGTGTGGGCTGGCATGGCAGGCGTTTATCGGCGTGCGCTATGTGGTCTGGTTTGGTGTTGTCGCGATGCCGATCGCAGCACAGGCTTTAGCCGCCCCACGCGCCGTTTTCAGTGCCGATCCGGCGAGCGGGATTTCGCCGCGTGAGCGCGGCGCCGGCAGTGTTATTAATCTTTTGACGGTGTTGTTGCTGCTGGCGATGGTGGTGTCGGTGCAGCCCTGGTTCAAGTGGCGCATTCCCTGGCCGGAACCGTATCAGGCCCTGTTCGTTGAAATGCCTGGAGCAGCGCAATTGTTCAATGCCAGGACGCCGGTGGCCGCCGTTGAGCATCTGCGCGCCGAGCCATGTCTCGGGCCGATCTTCAATGAAATGGGCTATGGTTCGTATATGGCCTGGGCCTTGTATCCCCAGGCGCAGGCCTTTATCGACCCGCGGATTGAACTTTATCCTCCGGAGCTTTGGGAGGATTATGTGGAGTTAAACGCCGGTCGTGATGTTGCGAATCTGCTCGAACGCTACGGCATCGGTTGTGTGTTGCTCGATACACAAGTTCAACCTGCATTGGCGGCGGCGATGATCGAATTGCCCGGTTGGGAGCGCAGTTTTGCCGGTGGCCAGAGTGAGGTATGGCGACGGTAAGAATCTATGCAACGTATGAATGCAGCATAAGGATGCGGAAATCCGAGTACGAATGATGGAACAAGCCTCACCAACAATTCGCGTCAAATCTCGTTTGCGGCTAAGCCTCGACCATGTCTGGTTGTTTGCGGCGGTGGCATTTATTGCGTTGCGAGCTTTGCTGACGCCGATTCCGCCGCATGATTTCTGGTGGCATATGGCAACCGGCCGGCTGATTGCGACCGAGGGCGCGATCCCGACGGTCGATCGCTTTTCGTATACTCAGGCCGGCGAGCCGTTCTACAATCAGAGCTGGCTGGCGCAATTGTTGATGTACGGCGGCTACGAGTTGGGCGGCGCGGCGTTGTTGATCGCGGCGCAGGCGGTTTTGCTGGCCTTTACCTACGGTTTGCTGTTGCATCTGTGTATTCGACGTAGCGGCGCGATCCGCTTGAGCGCCGGTTTTATCATGGTGGCGACGCTGCCGGCTTCGTTCGATAACTGGATTATTCGTCCGCAAACCTACGCCTTGCCGCTGTTTGTGATCTTTTTATATGTGCTGACGATCTGGCGGACTGAGGCGCGGGCCGAGCAACCCTGGTATGTGCGCTGGCGCGCGAGTGGACTCTGGTTGCTGCCGTTGCTGGCGGCGATCTGGGTGAATCTGCATGGCGCATTTGTGCTGGGCGGGGCGCTGATCGGGTTGACGTTTGCGGGCGAGGCGATCGAGCGCTGGTGGGAAGCACGTCGCGAACGACGGAGTTGGGCCAATCGGCCGGTAGGTCGCGCTGAGGATGTGCTGACGCGGGAGCCGATTCCGCAGCGTGCTCCATTGATCGATCTGATTATCGTTGGGGTACTGACGGGCGCCGCATGGCTGCTTAATCCCGGCGGGTTTCAGGTGATCGGGTATGTGCGAAATCTGCTGAGCAGTTCTGCTGTAACGCAACTGGTGACGGAGTGGGCGCCGCCGACGATCCGCGACCCGAATGGCATGATCTTCTTCGGCTTTCTGCTCGCCGGAATGGTGATCCTGGCCTACAGCCGCCGCCGGCCGGAACTGACCGTTATGTTGATTATGGGGGCGTTTCTTTATCTGGCCCTTGGAGCCGTACGCAACAATATCTGGTTTGTGGCGGTGGCAACGCCGCTTCTGGTGGTGCAACTGACAGGCTGGCGAGCGCCCGATACGCCGCAACGGAAACCGTTCCAGGGTGTGCCGATGCTGAACGGTTTGCTGATTGGTTTAATCGGGTTTTCGTTGCTGATCTGCCTGCCCTGGGTGAAGCCGGCCCTCGATCTGCCGCCCGATGTCGGGGCATTACTTTCGCCGAGCACGCCGGTTGCCGCCGTGGATGCGTTACGCGCCGACCCTGATCGACCCGAACGGCTGTTCCATGCAATGAGCTACGGCAGTTATTTAATCTGGGCCGCACCGGAACAAGCAGTCTGGGCCGATCCGCGGATCGAGTTATATCCGCTGGAGCAATGGCTTGATTATCGGCGCCTTTCGGCGGGTGGTGATACGGAACAACTTTTAGAGTTCTACAACATTGATGGTTTGTTGCTGAGTGTCGAGGATCAGAGCGCACTTGTGGAGTATGCGCGCGTCCATCCGGAACAGTGGGAACTGCGCTACGAAGATGAGACGGCGGTGTATTTTGTGCATCGGCAGAGATGAGTGCGGGGTAAAAGCGGGCGAAAAGTTTCCGCAGTCACCCAATCACTCAATCGCCCAATCTCGGCAAAGGAACGATATCGTATGACGCCGCAAGTATGGCGCTCGGGTGCGGATTGTCTTTCTCGATGTTGCGCTGGCGATTGAACATAATCTTTGCCGCTGCGGCCCGCTGCCTGAAGCGGTGACCCGCCGACTGACCGCGCGCCTCGAACCGCCCGATCTACGTGAGGCCCACCGGGTAACGGTGGTCGAGCGATAGATCAGCCTGGCCTCACAACCCTATCTTATCTAATTAGCGGAACATCACGGCTGTGTCAGGAACCCGGCACAGTGCGGCGCCGTCTTTCTTGATAGAGTGCGATATCCTCCTGTTTGTCATCGTGCTCTGGAAAGAGGGTTTTATGCGACTTTTCCACGTTATTCTGCCGGCGATTCTGCTGGTGTTGAGTTTCGGCACCCAGGCATCCGCCGCCCAGGCGCAGTCCGATTCGCGCTGTTTCCCCGAGACCGGCTTCTGCATCAGTGGCGCGATCCGCACCTATTGGGAGCGCAATGGCGGCCTGGCGGTGTTCGGTTTCCCGATCACCGAGCAGCGGATCGAGACGATCGAAGGCACCTGGACCGGCCCGGTGCAGTGGTTCGAGCGCGACCGCCTGGAAGATCACAGCAACGAAGGGATCGGCGTGTTGGCCGGACGGCTTGGTGCGCGCTACCTGGAGCTGCGCGGTACACCCTGGGAGAGTTTCCCGCCGCCGCCGAATGCCGGTGATCCGCATCAGTGCCGTTATTTCCCCGTGACCGCCCATCGTTTGTGCCAGCCGTTTCTGGGTTATTGGGAGCGCAACGGCGGTCTGGAGCGCTTCGGCTACCCGATCAGCGAGAGCATGGGTGAGTTGATCGAGGGTAAGCTGTACAATGTACAGTACTTCGAGCGCCGCCGGATGGAATATCATCCGGAGCATGTCGGCACGGCCTACGAAATTTTGTTGGGCCGGTTAGGATGGGATGTGTTTGTGCTTGAAGGCCAAAACCCGATATGTCCGCCGGCGCCGGCCGCGATCGAGGCGACGGCGCAACACTATCGCGCTGAGTTGGGCTGCCCTTCGGCCGGCCTGCGGGTAGATGTCTCGATGGCCTGGCAACCCTTCGAGGGCGGCATGATGCTCTGGGTACAGAACGAAGACTTCAGTGGCGGCAAGATCTTTGTCGTGTACTACGATGCTACGACAGGCCGTTATTACTGGCACGTTTTTAATGATACCTACAGCGAGGGTGAGCCGGTGAACCAGGGTGTGAATCCGCCGCCCGGATTATTGGTGCCGCAACGAGGATTCGGCAAAGTCTGGCAAGACAACCCCTGGGTGCGCAACCTGATGGGTTACGCCACGCTGCCCGAGCGGCCCGATGTCGGCCTGGTGCAGCCATTCAGCGAAGGCCGCGCTCTGATGATCTACCGCTACGGCCAGGATATGGTGGCGGTGTTGTTCCCGCCCCCGGTCGGCGGCGGTGACGGCCGGGCGATCGAGCGGACGCCGGCGCGGTAAACATTGTCGGCATGTCGTAAGGGCGCAGGATTGCACCTGGTGCGATCCTGCGCCTTTTTTAACGCAGCAACCCGAGGCCGGTTGTCAGCAGCACCAATGCCATGACCATGCGGAAATTGCGTTCGCCGGCTTTCTGTTGGAGCCATGCGCCCAGGCCGGCGCCGATGGCCGCGCCCGGCAGCATGGCCAATGCCACGAATGCGGTTTCGCGATCGAACAAACCACCGACACCATAGCCGAACAGGCGTATGAGATTGGTGATCAGGAAATATGCCAGTAGGGTGCCGCGCAGGAATGCGCCGCGATCCAGTCGGCGCTCCAGATACGCGACGACCGGCGGGCCGCTGGTGCCGAACAGACCGCCGAGTACGCCGCCGGCAAATCCGGCCGGGATAGCGAACCACTGGGGCCAATGAGCGCTTTGGCCGCCGCGCAGCATGCGGCGCAACAGGTCGAGTGCGAAACATGCCGTTAAGATGCCGCATAATCGCCGCAGCCAGACAACATCGAGGGTGAGAAGTGCGACGGTGCCTGCGAGCAGGCCGATCATACTCAGGGGCGCCAGCCAGATCAATTCGCGCCAGGCAACTGTACGCCGGGCGCCGTACGTAAGCCAGATTCCGATCGGCGCCTGCACAATTGCCGCCGCCGCCACTGCCGGATGCAGGTCGAGGAACAGCAGCAGTAATGGCGTCATCACCAGGGCTGCGCCGAAGCCGCTGAAACCCTGGACGAAGAAGGCTAACCCGGCGACGAGGCCGGCAAGTATGAAGATCAAAGCACTACACTCCAGACAACAGCATAATGGAGTAGCCGCCGCCGGCCAGCATCAGCAACAGGCCGAGTGCCAGCATCAACCAGAGCACCAGCCGATCGGGGCGGATTTCGGTTGCGGTTCAGGAATTATCGGGAGTGACGGCAACGTCAGCTTTGCCGCTGGTGCTGAAACAGGTGCCGGTTGGGCGGCAACAGCAACCGTTGCTGCGATAAGCGACTGCTGTTCGGGCGGATTCGAACTGCGTAATAACGCCGTGATTCCTTCCACGGAATTGACCGGCGGCGCTACAGCGGGGGTTGGGGCAGGTTCGATCGGGCGAGACTCGGCTACCGATCTGATTGGCTCCGCAGGCGCAACCGGTGCCTGGGCAGGCTCCGGCCGTTGAATCTGCACTACCGGCGCATATGCCGGCCTGGTTGGAATTGGCTGAATCGTCGGCGCGGGGATGGGCGGTTGCGGCGGAACTTCGCGGCGCTCCGCAACAGGCGCAACCTTTGGCGTTGCCAGAGCCGCCAATCCGCGCTGAGCGGGAATGCTCTGCGGATTAATCCGTAGCGCTCGTTCCAGGCAATCGCGGCGCTGCGCCGGATCACGCACCGCCGCCGCGAGATACAACCAGACCCGCTCGTCGCCGGGGTTGGTTCGGGCGGCGCCCATCAGCAGTTTGCGCGCCAGGCTATGATCGCCGGCTTTCAGCGCCGCGATCCCGTTCTGTAGCAGATCGCCGGCTTGTTCAGGCGGGGAGATGAGTTGGCTCATGGCGTGTTTGATTCCAACGACAGGTAGCGCTCGATAGGCAACGGCAGTGCAGATTGCGGGTAGCCGAGGACGCGTGGTTTTACCAATACCCGTTGCAACGGATGGCTCAAAACAATGATTCCCGCGTCGGCGATGACGTTCTGCTCGATTGTACGATAAAGAGCCAATCTACGCGAATGATCGTCTTCGCGGCGCGCCTGCGCCAGTAGTTCGTCCAGTTCCGGGCTTGCATACCCGCTGCGCAGCGGCGACTCGTTGCGGAAGAGCGGATCGACCATGGCTGCCGGATCGGGGTAACCGGCGCACCAGGTGCGCAACGCCAGTCGCCCACCGTCGGCCGGTACACGCGATTGATCCTGGCCGGGCGTTATCTGGACAACGCGGATTGTTACGCCCAGCACCTCGCGCCAGAGCCGCACCAGGGCGCCAACCTCAGGTCCGAGTTCGCCGCCGTAACCCTGGGCGGTCAGCGTAATCGCCGGTAAATTTGCCGGCCCGCCATAGGCCGAGTCGGCGAGGAGTTGCTGCGCCGTTGTCGAGTTTGCGATCACAGCGCTAAATTCAGCGTTGTAACCGGGTAATGCCGGCGGGTACAAGCCACGAGCCGTGATTGCCTCTTCGCCGAGGGCGAGACTACGATAGCGCTCGGTGTCGATCGCGGTGGCAAATGCGCGTCGCACCTGCGGATCGTCGAACGGCGGGCGACTGGTATCGATCGCCACGAACGAGGTGCAAAGGCCCGGCGCAGCAAACAATTCGCCCGCCACCGGATCACCCGGATCGGCGGCCCGATCGGCATCGGCCGCACCCAGGCGCGCAATATCGACATAATCGAATTCATAAAGCCCGAACGCACCTGCGCCATAGAGTCGGTAGACGATGTAGCGAATCGCCGGTTGCGGGCCGTAAAAGCGATCGAAACGCTCAAGCAGCGCGTACTCGCCCGCCACCCGCCGGCTGAGACGGTACGGCCCGCTGCCGTTCGGCGTCAGGTACCATTCAGGCCCGGATTCGACATCGGCTTGATCGACGATCATGGTCGGCGAGGTGGTGAGTTGCTGCAAGAATGCCGGACGCGGTTCGCGCAAGCTCACTTCCAGCGTGCGTTCGTTGAGCGCATGCAAACCGCTGATCGTCTCGGATTCGCCGGCCAGATACGCCTCGGCGCCAACAATATCGATCAATGCGTCTACCGCCGATGAACTGCCGCCCGACATACGAATGGCCCGCTCCCAACTGTAGATCACATCGGCTGCCGTCAGCCGTCGTCCATCGTGGAAGCGCGCATTCGGCTGGAGGGCAAATGTATAGACAGTTCCGTCGGCGCTGATACTCCAGCCCTCGGCGAGATCCGGCGCCAGGGTTTGCGCGGGTGTGAATTGAACCAAACTGCTGAACAATCCGGCGTAGCCGCCGCCAAGGGCCGGATCGTGCTCCTGTGCAGCGTCGCTATCCTGATCGACCAGCACCAGAGCTTCGTCGCGGCTGACACCGCCGGCCCGTTGCGGGCTGAGGCGCATGCTTTTCGCAATCGTCTCCAGCGTCTCATACTCACGTTCGTAGATCACAGTGGCGCAGTACGTCATCAGGGTTACCAGCCGCGAGCCTTCAACGGCAGTCACCATCAGGATGTAGATCGGCACGCCGTTGATCGCAGCCACGTATTCACTGGCCCATGCCGGCCGGCCGTCGTTGAGCGGCCAGGGCTGATCGCCGAGCCATTCAACATCATCGAACCAGCCGTAGACTTGATCGTGAACCGACTCAGATGCCGCCACCAGATCGCGGTCTGTCGGGCGTAATGATTGATACACTACGGCGTAGGCAGTCTCATTCGGGTTAATCAAGAGCGCCAATGTACCCAGCTCAGTTGCGCTTTCATCAAGCCGCCAGTTGGTTGGATAATCGAGCGCCAACCCGCCCTCGCTGCTCTCCAGCCGACCGGGACGAGCGCGTTGGATCGGCACGGCGGTGGCGGTCGGCAGGGCCGGGGTGGGCAACGGACCGGCGGTAGCAGTTGGTGGTGCGAGGGGTTGGGCTTGGCGGTGCGACCGGCGCCGATCCGGATGCAGTTTGTTGGGTCGGCTGCGGGCCGGCACAACCGGTGATCAGAAAGATCAGCAGCAACCAGAAGGCGGCAGAGCGGAATGAACGGCTCATTTGCGTCCTCGCAGACTGTGCTCAGTGCGGTATGATGCCGCCAATTGCCAACCGGCGTAACCACTCAACCCGGAGCCGATCAGGAAGACAATGACTGCGATCAGCAGTGGAAGAAACGGCGGGGCCGCCACAGGCGCGGTGATCGGTTGCGTCTCGGGGACGACAGCCACAGCCGGAGTTGTTGGTACAGCAGTCGGCAGCACTGTCGGCACCGGCATGCGCCCGATGGCAACCGCTTCGAGCGGTGCAATGGTGGCAACAACGGTCGGCTGAGGTATGAGCGGCGGCCGTTCGGAAGCACCGACAGCGGCGCGCCAACGGACATCAAGACCATTCTGGTCGAAGCCGTAGATCTGTACCATTGCCGCATCGATCGTGCTGCCGTTGCTGATCGCGGTGAACAAGGCCAACAAGCGATCACGGCCAAATGTATCGATCAGGTAACGCACCATACTGTAACTTTGGGCGTAGGCGATCCCGGCGCGCTCGGCATGGGCCGAGAAGGCGCCGCTGAGTGCGCGCGCGCCGAGCACCGTATCGGCGGTGATCGCCTCACGCAGCAAAATTTCCGAACGTGGGTCGAGATCGCCCTCGTTATAGACGGCGATCCCTTCGTTCAGCCAGGTCGGCACAAGCCCACCGCATGGCCCGCCAAGTTGCCCGATCAGCAGGTGGGTCAATTCGTGAGTGATCGTGCTGCGGCCCCACTCGATAATTTCAGGGCTGATGCCGATAATCGTGATGTTATAGTCGGGAAAAGCGACGCCGCCGGCCCATCCCGGTGCGCCGAGCAATGCGGCCTGCATCGCTTCGCTATCGGCGTAGATGAAAAGATCGATCGGGCGATCCGGTTGCACGCCGATGAGCCCGGTGAGTTGACTAACCGCCCGAACGGCAGTTGCGTGCAAATCCTCGGCGAATGCCTGTTCACCCGCGTACCAATACAGATTCACGCCGCTGCGACTGATCTGCCGCCACTGGTCTGCGTCGGCCAGCCAGCGTACCTCGACGGTATCGCTTACCGCTGTGCCTTCGCCGGTATCGACACGCCAGCGATACCAGATCGTGGCGCCGGGCGGCAGCGATCCGGAGGCGTTCATATCCCATGTCCAGGCGACATTACTGGGATTTTCGGGATCAGGTTGCGGCACCGCCAGTGCGATCACCTCATCGCCGCAGGTACGCCGCAGCACACCGTATTCCAGCGTCACCTGTTCCGGGGTAACGCCGGGCGCAAGCTGAGCGCGAAACGTAATCAGTTCGGGAAAGTTGATTTCGACGCCGCGATCACTGATCGGTGCGTCCTGGGATTGGAGCGGGAGGGGAATGAGCAGTAAGGGAAGGAGCAAAAGTAAAAGCAGGCGCATAAATGTTTCCGAGTGGGCGAGACCCGTAGCTATATGCTGAGTATAGATCCGTTATTGGCATCATACCAGGGTACAAACGTCCTACACTGGTATGTATTAGGCGTGAGGGCGTGAATGGAATGTCGTCACGCCCTCACGCCTGCATCCTGTATCCTGCTAGCCTTCCTTCAACTGCTGCACCGTCGCCGCGTCGAGGCGCCGGATCACGGCGGTGAGCAGTTGTACCGACTGCTCGAAGTCGCGGCGGTGCATAATCGCGGTATTGGTGTGAATGTAGCGCACCGGGATCCCGAGCACAATCGAGGGTACACCGGCGCCGAAGATATGCATGCGGCCGGCATCGGTGCCGCCGCCGGGCATCTTGTCGAATTGCAACGGCAGATTCTCGGCCTCGGCGGTTTCGATCAGCAAGTTACGCAAGCCCGTATGCGGGATCATGGAGCCGTCGTACAGCAAGATTACCGGCCCACCGCCAAGTTTGCCGGCAGCCTCGTCGGGGCCGACGCCGGGCATATCGCCGGCGATTCCGGTGTCGAGGGCGATGCCGATATCGGGTTGAATGATATTTGTGGTTGTGACCGCCCCACGCAACCCGACCTCTTCCTGAACCGTGCCGACGGCATAAACTTCATTCGGGTGTGATCCGGCCTCCAGCCGGCGCACAGCTTCGATCGCCAATGCACAGCCGAAGCGGTTATCCCAGGCTTTCGCCATGAGCAGATCGGGGTTGCGCATCTGGCCAAACGGCCCGACCGGCACCACGGCATCGCCGGGGCGCACGCCCCAACTCTCGGCCTCGGCCCGCGACTCAGCGCCGATGTCGATGAACATGGCGTTTTTATCCACCACCTTGTGGCGCTCGTCGGGGCTGAGAATATGAGGCGGCTTTGAACCGATCACTCCGACAATCGGCCCATCGCGGGTGATCACCTCAACCCGATGGGCCAGCATCACTTGCTCCCACCAACCGCCGAGAGTTTGAAACTTCAGGTAGCCTTCATCGGTGATACGGGTCACCATAAAGCCGATCTCATCCAGGTGGCCGGCGACCATGATCTTCGGGCCGCCCTCTACCCCAACTTTACGCCCGATCACACTGCCGAGATTGTCGGTGATAATCGTGCCGTGTGGCTCCAGGTAGCGGCGCATCACCTTGCGTACCGCCGTTTCCTGGCCGGGCACGCCCGGCGCTTCAGCCAGATCCTTCAGCATCTGCAACGTCTCGTCCATACTGGTGGATTCCTTTACAACAACGGTTCTTCCAACCTTCGCCGTACCCATGTTTCGGCATCAGAACGACCGGCGATCAGGCCATCAAGGGTTGCCGAGCGCAATTCATCGAGTAGACGGCCCATTGCGGGGCCTGGTGCAACGCCCAATCGCCGCAGATCATTCCCGTCGAGCGGGGCGCGGATGTGACGCAGGTGGCGCAAGTACGCTGCTGCCGCCAAGCCGACGCCGCCGGGTTCCGCGTAGTGTAGCACAGCGATTGTTGCTGCGCCGAAGGGCCTGAGCAAGCGTGTAATTGCGCTGGCTGTGGTGCTGCGTTCAAGATCAGGCAGCAGTGGTTGTAATGCGTCTAGCTGATGCAGCAGATCGGCCGATCCGCTCGGCAGCGGGTAACGCCGGGCAATAGTCGCACGTTCGGCGGGGCTGAGATCATACATCAGCAAGCCCAACCAGATCAAGCTATGGGCCACAGCATCCAGCGGCGGCTCGGTATCGATCCGAAAACGAGCGCAGCGGGCCTGCAAGGCAGCGCTGCTTTGCAAACCGGGCAAGATCTGCGGCGTCACGCCCCAGGTATCGGCCAGCGCCAAGACCTCGTTGGGTGCGGGTTCCTCCAGGGCAAGGCACAACTCGCCGAGGATGCGTTCGGGCGTGAGCAATTGAAGATAGCCGGCAGCAAGGGCGGCTTGAATCTGGGCCTGACTTGCCGGATCGGGCGTGAAGCGCAGGCGGGCCGCCAGGCGCAATCCGCGCAGCAGCCGGGTTGGATCATCGCGCAAACTGGCTTCATGCAGCAGACGCAAGCGCCCGGCGGACAGGTCGGCACGTCCGTCGAAGGGGTCAAAGATCGGGCCGGCGCGCAGCGCGCCGTTATCGGGAAGCAGCGCGAGTGCGATCGCATTTACGCTGAAGTCGCGCCGGATCAAGTCGGCCTCGATCGGGGCCGGCGCAACCTCGGGCAACATCGCCGGACGCGGGTAATGTTCGACGCGGGTACGGGCAAGATCAAAGGTGTGAGCGCCGGCCTGAAGCGAGGCGGTGCCGAATGCATCGTGGCGGGCGATCAGGCGCCCACCCAGGGCCGCAGCCAATTCGTCGGCCAAGGCTGCGACATCACCCTCAACCGCCAGATCGATATCGCGACCGAACGGCACGCCCAGCATCAGATCGCGAATGATCCCGCCCACCATCCAGAGTTGTGCATTATGCGCCGCACCAACCGCCGCCGCTTGCGCCAACAATCCGCGCAACGACACCGGCAGCGCATCGAGCAACAACGAGGGTTCACGCATATGCTTGACAGCCGCTAGGTTCAATGTTAGGATAAGCGCGATTTACGGGCGATTAGCTCAGTTGGTTAGAGCGCCACGTTGACATCGTGGAGGTCAGTGGTTCGAATCCACTATCGCCCACCAGCGAATTGTACCACGCCAATCGGCTCTATCGATTGATGAAGAAACCCCATAGTGGTACCTCAACGCCTCTCACTCGTAACAGTTGCGCTCATTAGTCTTGCCGTTGTGTTGCTGTCGGCCATTCTGGTGCAGACGGCGCGCAGTGCCGACCGTGGGCCGATCAGTTGTCCCAACGGTAGAACAGTATTTCTTGAAGGATCGGCTACGCCCGGTTCTTCGCTGATCAGCTATTTCGCCGGCAAACCCGTCGGCGGCGGCAGTGCCGGTACAAATGGTCAGTATCGGATCCCGCTGCGCGCCCAGGAGCGCCCCGGCATTTATGATGTCGAGGTTCGGCTGCGTGAAACGCGGGCATTGGTCGATCGCTTCCAGTGTTATGTCGATGTTCCGTTGGCAGAGGCGCCCACTGCGACCCCTGAGATCGTGGTTACAGCGGCGCCGCAACCAACCACTGGAGTGCCGTCCGGCAGCCCGACCGTAACTGCGACCAGTGCGGCAAGCGGTGCAGCTCCATCAGCTACTACCGCAGCCGGCGCAAATACCACAACCACAGTTACAACGAGCACTACCGCCACAACCCGGCCAAATGGTTCGCCCACCACCAGGGCGACTGCGAGTACAACTCCGACGGTGCGCCCGACGAATGTGATCGTTGAGGGTGAGGTTGAGATTATCGAGGTTGCCTACAGCGATCCGGACTTCCCCGAAGAAGAGTATGTGCAGATTGTGAACGGCGGTGAGAACGATCTCGATATCGCCGGTTGGAAGCTGATCAACGCCACTCGCTCGGATAAACCAACCTATACCTTCCCGCGCTACACATTCTTGTCCGGCAATGTCGTGCTTGTGTGGACCGGCGAGGGTAATGACGATCTCTCGATCGGCGATTTCTACTGGGATCGCGACGAGAGTGTCTGGTCGGTCGGTGATGTGGCCGAGTTGCGCGATCCCGCGAACCGCTTGATCGATACATTCACCGTCAGCGACTGATGGTATGATGCACGCAGGTTTTCTGCTCAGTTCGGAGAGCAACAGTGCGTGTTTTTGTTACCGGTGTCACCGGCCCTGTCGGTAGCTTTCTGGTCGATTACCTACTGACCATCCCCGATCTTGAAGTTCATATTTTTAAGCGCTGGCGCAGCGACCCACGCCCGATCGAGCATTTTCTCGATCGGGTTGTGCTGCATGAGGGCGATGTCGAGGATGCGTTTGCGCTCGATACTGCTATTGCCGCCGCACAGCCCGACCGGGTGTTCCATCTGGCCGCCCAGAGTTACCCGAGCGCCTCGTGGACGGCGCCGGTGTTGACGATGCGGGCGAATGTCGAGGGGACGTTGAACCTGCTGGAAGCGGTGCGGCGGCATGTGCCGCAGGCCCGTCTGCATATTGCCGGTACCAGCGCCGAGTATGGTTGGGTCGGCCCCGACGAAGTGCCGATCCGCGAGGATCGGCCGCTGCGCCCGGCCAGTCCCTATGGCGTCAGCAAGGTTGCCGCCGAGTTAAGCGGCTTGCAGTACCACGATAGTTTCGGCCTGCATGTACTTGTTACGCGCTCGTTTAACCACGTTGGGCCGCGCCAGGGTGATCGCTGCTCGATCCAGACATTCTGCCGCCAGATGGCCTTGATCGAAGCCGAGCGTCAGGAGCCGGTATTGTATGTCGGTAATCTGGAAGCGCGGCGCGATTTTACGCATACCCGTGATGTCGCGCGGGCGCTCTGGTTGCTGCTTGAACACGGCACGCCCGGTACGGTCTACAATCTTTGTTCCGGCAGCGCCACCCGGATCGGCGATATTGTCGAGATGGTAATTGCGCGTGGCCGGGTGCCGGTTGAAGTGCGGGTTGATCCGGCCCGTTTGCGCCCAAGCGATGAACCGATCCTGATGGGCGACAACAGCCGTTTGCGCGAGGCTACCGGCTGGGCGCCGACGATCGGCATGGAGCAGATCGTCGAGGAATTGCTCGCATACTGGCGCGAGCAGTTTAAGAAATAAGCCTGAGCCGTTGCGGATGGCTTTCCAGCAACGTCGCAAAACCAGCGATTATCTCCTGTATGGGTACACTTTTTATCGTCGCAACGCCGATCGGCAACCTGGAAGATATCACTTTGCGCGCATTACGGGTGCTGCGCGAGGTGCGGTTGATCGCGGCCGAGGATACGCGCCACACCCGTAAATTGCTCGATCACTACCAGATCACGACGCCCTGTACTTCATACCACGAGCATAACAAACTCGCTCGCCTCGACTATATTCTGGCGGCGCTGGCCGAAGGCGATGTGGCGCTTGTCTCCGATGCCGGTACGCCGGCGATCTCCGATCCCGGCTTCGAGCTTGTGACCGCCTGCATCGCCGCCGGTTTTACGGTTGCGCCGATTCCCGGCCCATCAGCCCCTGTGGCCGCCCTTGTCTCGTCGGGGTTGCCCAGCGAACGCTTCGCCTATGTCGGGTTTTTGCCCCGGCGCAGCCCCGACCGGCGCGCACTCCTGGCCGATCTGGCCGATCTGTCGCTGACGCTGGTTTGCTTCGAGGCGCCGCACCGGCTGATCGACACGCTGACTGATATGCTGGATCTGCTGGGCGATCGGCGGGCGGTTGCCGCCAACGATCTGACCAAGCGCTTTGAGGATGTGCGGCGCGGCACCGTGAGTGAATTGCTGCGCTACTTTAGCGATCAGCGGCCGCGTGGCGAGTATACGCTGGTGGTAGAGGGCCGGATCGGCAACTCTGAACGTAAACGCGACCGCCAACGGATCGTGGTTACGGCTGATCCTGTGCCGCCGAGCGAGCCGAGATCGCACGTCGCTTGCGCCAGTGGCGCGATCAGGGCCACAATGGCAGCGCCGCCGCACGCGCCGTCGCCCGCGAACTCGGCTTGCAAAAAAGCATTGTCTATCAGGTCTGGTTGAGTTTAGGTGATGAATGAGCGCTTGCCTGTGCCGCAACCGGGCCTATGTTCAACTGGCTTCAGGTTGGTTGAAAACAGCGGCACACAATCTGCACTAATTATTGTCGTGTCCGATCCACGATCTGTGTAAAGGAGACGACTGTATGAAACTCAACACGTTACGTGACCTCTACGTCGAGCAACTTCAGGATCTGTACAGCGCCGAGACTCAGCTTACCAAGGCGTTGCCGAAGATGGAGCAGGCGGCCTCGCATCCCGACCTCAAGGAAGCTTTCCGCCGCCACACTCAGCAGACGGAGCAGCATGTCCAGCGGCTGGAGCAGGTCTTCAAGATGCTTGGCGAGAAGCCGGGCGGCCACACCTGCAAGGCGATGGAAGGGCTGATCAAAGAGGGCGACGAGATGCGCAAGACGAAGGGCGACCCCGCCGCGATCGACGCCGGTCTGATCGCCGCCGCCCAGCGCGTCGAGCATTACGAGATCGCCGGCTATGGTTGTGTGCGCACCTACGCCAACCAACTTGGCGAAAGCCAGGGCGCGTCGCTCTTGCAGCAGACGCTGGAAGAGGAAGGCACGACCGACAAGCTGCTTACGCAGATCGCCGAGCGTGTGATCAACCTCGAAGCCGAGCGCTAAAAACTTCGGGTCGTTGCGGTAGCTCCGCAAGACCCGAAATTGTTGGATCAGGTTGTGTGCCGTATGTTGGCAGCTTTGCTCCCGACATACGGCACATAGTTCTTCCCTGGACTAAATCGGTTGCGCCTTGCCCCCCATATTTATCCCCAGCGATGCGTCCGCGATGCTGATCACGAATTCGTTGTAGTCCAGCAGCAGATTCCCGGTTGGTGTGCGGAAATCCAGGAAGAACCAATACTCCGCCGGTTTCGCATCCGGCGACACCGTCACCCGAATCTCCAGGCTTGCCTCGGTTCCCGGCGCAAGGATCAATTCCTTGACGAACGGTTCGGCCGGGTTGCCGGTATCGCGCCGGAAGCTTACCTCGATCTCGGGATCGAGCAGTACTTCGTCTACCGCTATTCTGATTCCTTGCGAACCGATCGCATTCGGTACGAAAACCGAGAGGGGATAGATAGTCTCTCCACCCGGATCCGACGATTGCTCGTCGATCGTCCGCCCGCGCCCGTCGAAGTCGTAGCCGACATCGACGAAGATCCGCGATTCAGTCCAGATCGGTTCGCTGCGCAGGTTGTACCAGATCTTGCGCTGGCCTAGTTGCGCATTCGGCTTCACCGTCGCTGCCGTCTCGATTGTGTAGTTGCCCGGTGTGTTCGCGACTTCGATCGGTGTGTGACTGGAATTCGCTTCGCTTACGGTGAATTGGCCGACGATATTGCCGATTCCATCGCGTACCGTGGTTGTGATCACATCAAAGGCGTACAAGTCCGTGTAGTCCAACTCCAACCCGATCGTTAACGGTTCTGTGGGACCGCTAGCCGGTATGGCGACATTGATCGTGTTGAAGATCGTCTCGCCTGGAATTGCCTTGATCACCGTCAGGTTGTCGATGTCGCTATCGAAATCGACGTTCGGAATGTCCACGCCGAAGTCCGTTATCAGGGTGTAGAGCACCCGGCCCTGGCTGTCCACCGCTTCGATGTTCAGGTAGTACCATGCCGGTATTACGCCATCGGCGACGGTAGCTTCCACCGTAACGGCGTAGCTGCCGCTGCTGTTGAAGGTCGCCGTCGGGTTGCCGTTCAATGTCACGGCTGTGTCGGGCGGCAGGGTGTCTTCCTGCGGCCGCAGGGTGACGTTGCCGCCTTGCCACTGCGGCGGCACCACCAACTGAATGTCCATCTCCGTCGGCGCAGCGCCCGCCGTTGCGAACGCCTCGTAGTTGTTCGGATCGGGGGCGCTCACTCGATTCAGCACCGGGTTCGGGTTGAAGGTTTGCACCTGCAAGCCGTCGGCGAAGTCCCAGTGGCCGCCCGCATATCCCACCACAAACAGTTCACCGCTCACGGATTGCGGGTCGGTGTTGTTCTGGGGATCGCGCAACTTCGGCGGCGCCGTTACCGCTTGCAGCCGTACCGTCACTGATTGGCCCGCCACAATCGACGGGTTGGTGAGCGGTTGACCGTTGCGCAGGAAGGTCACCTTCACGCCCTGCGGTACGTCGTAGGTCTCCAGCAGAACCGGATTGCTTGCGTTGTTGAAGCCGTTCAAGGTCAGGGTAACGTCCACCGGCGGACCGGCTGTTTCACCTGCCGTGACATTCGGCAACGCCAACTGGACATTGTTGTTGCTCAAGTCCAGTGTGAAGTTACCGCCCTGCACCGTGACCGGCAGGTTCAGGCTGCGTTCCACGCCGCCGCCGACCGCGCGCACCACGATGGTGTACTCGCCGCTGCGGGCCAACCCGTTCGGCGTGACGGTCATTGTCACTCGGGCGCCGCTACCGGCTGCCGGGCAGAACAGATCCGCCTCCAGCACACCGACCTCACCGCAGGCCGGGGTGTCGATCTTGCTGAAGCTGACTGCGAGGCCGGCGGGCACATTCTCGGCGCTCAGAGCGATATGGGTCGGGTAGGTGCCGCTGTTCGGGTTGGCCAGCCGCAACTCGAATGTCGCAGCCGCCTTAGCGATCGTGCCCAGGTTCGCCGGGCCGCTCAGGTTAAAGGGCGCAGTTGCCGGCGTACCCTTCACCACCGGCGAGGTTGCGGTGCGATTGTTGTCCTCGTCGATCGCCAGTATCTGGAAGTCGTACTCGACGCCGGGCGTCAGACCATCGGCGATAAACTCACGTTTGTCGCCAATATCGATCTCCAGCGGGTCATCCAGATCGCCGCCGCTGATCTGCAATTGGTAGCGATCAACGTCGGGGTTGTTGAAGGCGTTCCAGGTTACCGTCACCTGGCCGAACGCTTCGGTAAGGCTGATATTCGCCGTCGCCCAGTTTGTTTCCCAGGGGCGCGCCACGGCCAGGGTTTCCAGATCATCCTGGGTCAGGATGAACTCGCCGCGCTCATTCACATCGGCCAGGCCGGCTGCTGCGCCCGGCTTGCGGGCATAGGCGCGGGTCGGCTCATTCCGTCCGTCGTCGGCCTCGATCCAGACATAGTAGCTGCCGGATTCGGCCACATCCAGGTCGATCTCGTAGCTCTGCGGCGTACCGTCAACGGCGCTGCTGATATCGGCGGCTACCAGTCCACCGCCGTACACCGGCACCTGCACGGTACTGGTGATGTTGTTGGTATCGCTGACAACCACACTGGTGCTGATCGGGCCGGGACTGATGTAGATGTTGACCCGGGTATCCGGCTCTTCCGAAGTCAGCCGCCAGCTCACATTGGCCTTGTTGGCGGTCGTCGCTGCAACCGTTACCTGGCTGAGGGCCGGGGCCGGGTTGCTGCCGATCACCTGCAACAGATAGTTGCCCTGACCATCGACGCTGCCGGCCTGGCCGGTGCCCGAAGCCACCATCTGCCAGTTGCCGGCGGAGGCATTGGTGATTGTGTACATCTCCTGGATGAAGCGGATCGCCGCGACATCGGTGTTCAACACCAACTCCGAAGGCGCCGCCGCACCGCCATCAAAGGCGAAGAAGCTGTAGATGTAGCCTTCCTTCAGGTCTTGCGCCGCAATCGAGCTGATCACCACATTCGAGCCGGCCGGGCGCAGTTCCAACCGGTAGTTGCCGGCCACTACTTCGCTGTAGTCGCTCGCACTGCGGTAGGCCAACCCATCCCCGATCTTGGTCACCGTACCTGTGCTGTCCACCAGCACCAGGTCGATCGCTGCGGCGTCGGGATCGAGGGCCACGCCGCGGATCTTGAAGTTGCCCACACTTGGGAAGTTCAGGTCATCGCGCAGCAGCAGCGAGTTCTCGGGGCTGCTGCCCGGCAACACGATCAGCGAGTAGGCAATATCGCGATCCAGGGTCGTTTCACCGCTGAGCACCGGGCTATTGGTGCCGGTCAGAGTGACCGAAACCACAAGTTCGCCCGGATCGCTGTTGATGTACGAACTGACGCCCTTGTAGCCGACGTTCTCGAACACGCGCTGCGGCCCGAGCGGATTGTTTGGAATGCTCAGGCTGCCGTTCACCGCAGCCGCGCCACGCACAGCATGAACCAGCCGCAAGGCTGCCGGCGGTGTCACGTCCAACAGGCTTGTGATCGCGAACTGATCGGCGCCGGTCTGCTGCGGCGTGATCAACCGCGGCGTCGGCGGAATGTAACTGGGGGTCAAAAGGTCGATCTGCGGCAGCCACAGCCGCGGCAGATTGCTCGCATTATTCAACGACAGCATCGTGATCACGTCGCCGTCGCCGACATTAATGCGCGAGCGCTGCAACACATCACCCGCGCCGTTCACCGTCACGGCGATGCTGTGTGCGCCAACCGGGACATCGACGTACTCGGTATCGGTGCTGTAGCCGATGTTGTTGAACAGCAGTTGCCTGCCGACAAGCTCGACATCGACGCTGCCGCTGTTGACTGCGAGGTTGATGAAGCGCACCCGCCCGAAGCCTGCCGGCGGCGCCGTCGGGCTGTCGGTGTAAGTGAACAACTCGTAGTTGCCGTTGCCGCCTACCAGGCCCAGGGTGTAAATCGCATCCTTCGCCAGCACCAGTGTCGTCTCCGCCAATACCGGCGCAGTCTTGCCTGCCGGTACCGCCTTGATCTCCAGGGTGCCGATCTTGAAGAAGTCGTACAGACTGGCATAGCCGACACCAACGCCTGATTCCAGGGCCGGCTGATCGTTCACCAGGATATCGATCAACAACTGATCGCTGGTGGCGTTCACCAGGCGGATCTGGCCTTCGTCGTCGATCGCGGTAACGCCGAGTTCCTGCTCGATCAGTTCGGTCAGGCTCTCGGCCAGCACCGCACATGCCTGCACCAGGGTCGGATCGCTCTCCTTGGCATACAGGCCGCTCACATGGACTTCTTTTGTCAGCTCCGGCGCCAGTCCGGCCAGGTTCTGCGGCGTCAGGTTCGGCGACTCGGTGTAGGTAATGATCTCCTGGTAACTGACATTGTCGGGCAAACTGGTCGGACCGATGGCTGTGTTGTTGGGGCTGAGCAGCGTGAACTTCGGCGTGTCCTGGTTGCGGCTCATCGCGAAGATTACGTTGCTGGTAGTGGTGATCGGCACCGTCACGGTGGCGTCGCCCTGCTGGGTGAAGCCGATCCCGTTCCGGTTCCAATCGGCGGTTAAGGTGCCTTCGTTCTGGGCCGTTAAGAAGGCGGTATGGGCCTCGGCGATCTGCGAACTTGTCACCAGCCTGATGTTATCGACGTTGCCGACACTTAAGTTGCCGCGTTGGTCGATAAAGAAGCCGGTGCCGAAGCTCTTGCCGAAGAAGTTGACGTTTACCGTGCCTTTGAAGCCCCAGCGATCGCCGGTGAAGCGTCCGAATTCAGCGCCCACCTGGCCCAGGTTCAGGTTGAACGGCGGTACGTCCACACATGGTCCGTCGCACAGGCTACAGCCGCCGCCCGAACAGCGCAGTTTGGCGAACCACTTCCATGAACAGCGCGGCAAGCTACAGCATGGATACTTCAGACAGCCGCGCCAGATCGAGCCCTTGGCAAAGCCGACCGATATCGTCGCTCTGCCGGTCAGGTTGAACTGTCCGAAGGCGCTCCAGGCCCGTACGTACAGGTCGCCGCGCCCCCAGACCATCTGGACAAAGACGGTCGCCTCGAAGCCTCTACTTTCCGATATCTTGATGTTGGCGCCGCCAACCTGGAAGATGAATACATACAGCGAACCGTTCAGGCCCATCTCGAACGGGCTGCTCTGCACATAGGCATCCACGTCGCCGCGCACCGCCGCGCCCAGGCCCGGCAGGCTCAGGCTGCTCTCGATGCTCACGCCTACGTCCACCCGTGTGCTGCCCTCGTTCAGGGTCAGGCTGCCGCTTAGCCGCGAAACCACGAATCCGGTCTGGCCGATCGGGATCTTGCAGTTGAGGGTGACACTGATCTGGCGTAGCCGCAGCGCCGCCAGTTCGGCCTCGCTCAGTTCACTGTCGCCGGCCCGAATCGCCTCGATCGCCGCCGTTGCATCTTCCGGCCCGTCCAACGGGTCGATCTGCAACACGGTGCTGCCCAGGCTATCGGTGAATAAGGTCAGGCCGGCCTGAATGCCCGAACAGCCCGGCCCCGACGAGAGGCCCGGCATGCCGAACAGACCCGAGGCGCGGATCTCGTAGCCGCCGCTTACTTGCACCAGGGCGCCCGAAGCGCTGATTGTGAAGCCGCCGGCCCGGATCGTCGGCAGGGTGAAGCTGCCGCCGCCGATGCTCAAGCCGCTCGACGTGATGCGCAAGTTGGTTACACTGGCCGCCGCGCCGCCCCAGGCCGCCGGGATTTGCAGGCTGGCCGATTGCGCGAAGAAGCCGTTGTTGTCGATCGTCGCATTCGAGAACGAGAAGCCCAGGCCCGCCACCGTCAGCGAGAAGGCGCTGATCGAGCCGGTTACCTGGCCGCGACTGTTCAAGCTGATGCTGCCTGTGGCGCTGCTGGTGGCGCCCGGTACGCGTATTGCGACCGTACCGTTCAATGTGATCACAAAGCTCTGGTCGGCGGCAATATCGACCCGCAGGCTGGCGCCGGTTACGGCAAAGCCATTCGTCGCGCCGATCGAGAAATCGCGGAACGGCACTGTTACGCTGCCGCCACCGATACTTAAACCGCCGCGGCCGATCTGGATATCGTTGATCTGGCCGGTTACGCCGCCCAGGCTCGACGGCAAGGTCAGGTTGCCTTGCTGCACCGCCAACCCGGCCTTGCTCAGGCTGAGATTGCTCAGTTGCAGCGTTGCTCCGGCCACATTCAGCGTGATCTGATCGACTGTGCCGCTCAACTCACCGGCGCTGGTGATCGTCGCGCTGATATTGACCGTCTGGTTATTCTGCGGCAGATTGAGCAACAGTGCGCCGCTGAGTGTAAAACTGTAGCCATTGTTCTCGGCAACAAAACTCGCCGTCGGCTGCTGGATCTGCACCCGCGAGCCGTCGCCGATTCTGATTGTCGGCAACGTCACACTGCCGCCGGTCACACTTAAACCCGAGCCGTTGATCGTGATGCCGCTCACCGAGCCCGACGAGTTGCCGAGCGTCGAGGGCAATTGGATCGTCGCGAGATTGGTGCTCAGGCCGGTATCCGAGATCTGAATCTGCTGAAGTTTGAGTTGTGAACCGGCGACCGTAAAGTTCAACTCGGCCACTGTGCCGTTCAGATTGCTGGGAGCATTCTGGCTGCCTTCAAATGTAAAGATGATCCGTGTGCTCTGCTGATTGCCCGGCAGATTGATCACCAGGTTACCTTCGGCGTTGAACTGATCGCCGTTCAATGTTGCCTGAATGCCGGTGATCTTGAGTCGTGTCGTGGTGCAGTTTCCGAAACAGATATCGCCCACCGGCACCGTGATATTGTCGAGTTGCACGGCATTCGGGCTGATCGACAAACCACCGATCGCGGTGGTGCGATTCTGCAAAAGGGTCGTCGAACCAAGCTCGCCGTCCTCCAGGCGAATCGCGCCGTCCTGCAATGTCGCCCCACTCGGCGCGATCAAGGTCAGTCCGGCATGCGGCAACCGAAAGGGATCGAGCCGCGCACTCACCGCCGGGCCACCATCACTCGGCGCGATCTGAAAATCGGCGATCGCCGTCGCCACGCCAAGCTCGCTCGCCAGGGGCGGGCCATACAACATGCTCAACTCGTTGCTGGCCGGGCCGGGCAATTCCAACCGGGCCTGACCTTTGGCCACACCGGTAACCGTGCTGATCCGGCTGAAGATCAGGCCGTCCTGAATCACGAAGCCGCCCAGATCGCGCAGTCCGTAGCGCACATCGCCCGCCGGGGAGATCGTGCCCTCGCGCACCTCGCTGCCGCTCGCACCGAAGCTGCCGCTAAACAACTCGCGGGTGCGCCCGCGCTATCGAGGATGATTGTGCCGTTTCCGCTCAGATACGAGCCATCGAACTCGACATAGGCGTCGCTTCCGTCGATATACAAATAGCGCCCCAGCTGGATGTTGCCGGTGGCGCGGGTGCGATTAAACCCCAGGTCTTCGTAATTGTCGGCGGTGATCGTAATCGCTCCGACATTGCGTACCGCGCCGGTTTGAGCGGCGGCGTTTCGGGTCAGAAGCAATACTCCGGCTGCGAGTGTTCCAATCAGGAAGGGGATGGCCACAAGCAAGGCGAGCGAACGACGTGGCATAGTTGGCTTCCTTTCCCCGGCAACCTTGCCGGGTTATGGTGCTGGAGCGACAACCTGGGCCGCACGCTTGAAACAGGCGGGATGTTTCATAACCGCGCGATGATGCGAAAATAAGAATTGGATGAGAAGCACTCGACTGATTGTAGTTTGCTTCCGTAACAAACTCGTTGAAAATAATAAAAACCCGCCGCAGATGCGACGGGCTTTTACGAGCGGTTCGTTTCGGCCGGCTACGCCGGAGATAGATTCTCGCGCTGGAGTGCATCACGCATGCGATCCAGGGCCGCGATCATCTGCGCCCGTGGGCAGCCGAAGTTGAAGCGTACAAACCCCTCGCCGCCGGGGCCGAACGAGGCGCCGTTTGAGAGTGCCACTTTCGCTTTTTCCAGGAAGAAGGTGTATGGATCGCCTTCGATCCCGGCCTCGCGACAGTCGATCCAGCCCAGGTAGGTGGCCTGTGGCACAGTGGTGCGCAATTGCGGCAGATGCTCGGCAATATAGGCCACATAGGCATCGCGGTTCGCGGTTAAGTAGGCCCGGAGTGCATGCAACCAGTCGTCGCACTGCTCAAAGGCCACCATCGATCCGGCGATCCCGAAGGCGTTCACATGCGGCACAATCCCGGCTGCGGTCTTCTGAATCAAGCTGCGTAATGCGGGGTTGGTCACAATCGCGAAGCCGCAGCCCAGTCCGGGCAGGTTAAACGTTTTGCTGGGCGCAATCAGGGTGACGCAGCGGTCGGCGAACTCGGGCGCCGCCACAGCGAATGGCACATGCTGCGTATCGCCCAGCGGAAGCTCGCAATGAATCTCATCGGAGCAGATAATGGCGTCGTGTTCGGCGCAGATCGCACCGATCTGCGCCAGTTGCGCGGGGCTATATTGCAGGCCGATCGGATTGTGCGGATGGCTCAGCAGAAACAGCCGGGTCTGGGGCGTACATGCGGCCCGAAGGCGATCCAGATCAAGCTCATAGCTGATTGTCGCGCCCTGCGTCGTTGCCGTCAATTCCACCGTATCGCATAAGCGCTGCTGGTTTGGCGGCGCACTCAGAAACGGCGGATAAGCCGGACTCGGCGTCAACACCCGATCGCCCGGCTCGCCAAGTGCCCGGCAGAGCACATTGATCGCCACCACCAATCCCGGCAACACCATAATGTCGTCGGGGGTGATCTGCCAGCCGTAGAGCCGATCCATGCGGGCGCAGATGAGTTCCTTCAGTCGCTGCGGCGGCTTGGTGTAGCCGAACGAGCCATGGAGCGCCCGTTCCTGCAACGCCTGAATCAGTGGCTCCGGCGAGCGAAAATCCATATCGGCCACCCACATCGGCAGCACATCTTCGGGGTACAATTCCCACTTTGCGCTACTGCTGCCGCGCCGGTCGATACTCCGATCAAAATCGAAACTCATAAGCTCACCTGGCTAAACGGTACCGTGCAAGGCACATCCGGCGCAACATACAGCAGCAGTTGTTTCAGATCGATCACCACGCCGCAAACACTCTCGCCGCGATCAACTCGCGCCAGCAGCGGATTGGGATGCCGGCAGATGCACTTCGGCTCGTCGGCGTGATCACGTAGGATCGCCTGCAACGTGGCAACATCCACCTTGCCATGGGCTTCAGCCAACAACACGCGCGCCCGATCGTAGCGCTCGCGACTGGTGGATGCGGGCTCGATCGCGCATTCACCTGCTGCCGCGTCGGCATCAAGGCAATGATTGGCATGGGCCAGCATCCCGTTCGCAGCCCAGATCTCGCCGACGCCGCCGGGGGTCAGTTCCAGGCTCACCAGTTTATCTTCAGCCCCGGCCAGCGTCACACACGAGGATCCGGCGGCCGGCGCCAGATCGGCCAAGGCGCGGGCCGCGTCGAACGATCCCGCCTGAAGCATTTTGCGCAGCAGAATATGGACCGGCATGCCCAACTCGCGCCCATCGGCCTGCGAGCGCAACAGATTTAGCCCAACCGCTACGCCGGCGCGATTGACCCCGATTTTGGCCAGCATCCCGGCTTCGGTCAATGTCAGCAGTTCCGGTTGGCCCGGCCCACGCACCCGCAACAACACGCACGCCCCGCGCTGATCGCCCTGCCAATCCCAGGTCTGGGCCAGAAATACGCCGCCTTCGGCACTGGCGGCGCCGGTTACGGCAGCCGTCGTGCATTCACCGTCGTCGGGTACGGGCGGATTTGCGCTTGTGGGCGGGGCCGGCTCATCAACGTGTTGCGGCACACCCGCCGCTCGATTGCGTTCCAGCGCCGCCGGCCCGTCGGGATGCGTCACCCCGATCCCGATACCCGCCATCAGTTCGGTGCGCACGTTCAGAGCTACAATCTCGCCCAATTGCAACTCGGCGCCAGCGGCGATACCGCGCATCTCCTCCAACAGATCGGGCGCAACTTCGGTTAGGAGCGGCAGATAGTGCAGCGCCTCGGCCTGGGTCGCTGTCCAGTCAAGTCCGCGGCGGTGCGCGAACAATCGGGCATAACTGGCGATACTGTGGCGAATCAGCGCCGGCACAGTTGCGCCATAGCGCCGCCCGCGTTCGTAGGGCATGCCCTCGATCGTCACTTCAGGAAACATCGGGGTTCCTCCAACTCTGTCAGCAACGTATTAACCTATTGTACACCGATACAGTTGCTGCCGGTTGGCGGCGAAACCCGCCAACCGGCACAAAAAGAAGGCGCGGGACAGTTTCGCTGTCCCACGCCCCTTGCCTGAAAGCCAGTTCTTTAATTGATGTCGATCAGTTCGATCGTCCGAGTTGTGAAGGGGTTATTCAACACATCACGATGGTTGGAGTCAACCCGTAGCGCGGCAATCGCGCCGCCCGCCGTCGCCTCGGCCCGTAGGGTGAGACTGATGCTGCCGCTCGTACCGGTCGCTACCCGGCCCAGGTCGATCGTCACCAGCGAGCCGCTGAGGCTACAGGTAATGCTGCAACTTTCCAGGCTGAACTCCGGCGGCAGGCTGACTGTCAGGATGGTGTTCAAGGCTGCGCCCGCCGTTGGCCCGGCGTTGTTCGCATAATCCAGGCTCACGTCAATGGTTGCGCCCGCATTCACCGCACTTGCCGCCGGTATCAGGCTCAGATCGAGATCAGGGGTCGGCGGCTGATAGAAGTAAGCCGCCACATCGGTCTGCCCTTCCTGGATCAAGTGATTGTGCTCGCTCGTATCGGTGTTACAGGTGACGATCCGCCACCAGCCCGGCGTCGGGTTCGCGATCACGTCGCCGCCCCGTGTCGTCGCATCTCCGTTGTTCCATTGGCTGCCGCCCGACACTGTTCCTATGATTCCGCCACTCAGAGCCAGCGGATTGTAAGCACTGTTCGGTGGGTAGTAACGTACCCGCGACCGGCTGGTTTCCAGGTCGAAGTTGTGGAAGGCGACACTGCTCAGTCCGGGCCGCACGTATTCGTAAATTGTCTCACATGTAGCTGCCATAGGGCTTGCCGCAGCAAGTCGCACTGTCGCCTGCTGCACGCCGGTTGTGATTTCGTCGCCGCTGCCTGCAATTCCGTCCAGATCACCGCTCAGGATGGCGCCAACCTCATACCCGACCTGCAAGCCCCAGCCGTTGGTGTCATTATCCGCTGTTTCCGCCCGCAACAAGTAGACGCCGCAGCCGCCCGGCAGCGATGTATTGTACAGGCTGAAGCTTGCAACATTGCCCGGCGCGAAGTTCTGAACCGCTACCGAGGTCGGATCGCCCGGATCCGGCAAGCCGTTTGTGTAATTCCAGTTCGCCGGCATGCGGTACAACTCGAAGGTGGTTGGGTCGGCGCCGCCAAGCACAAAGTCGCGCGGCGCACTGCTATCGATCGCCGGATTCAACAGATCGAAGCGCACTGTACCTGAGCCGGCGACACAAGGAACATCGATCCGCAGGTACGTATAGCCGCCGCCTGGCGCATAGTAGTTCCAGCCAAATGCGTTCCAATTCGGCCCTGCCGTTTGCAGGGAATCGATGCGTGCATCAGGCAACACGACATCGTCATCGCCGATGGTCAATGTCGTCGTATCATTATTGATAGTCGCGCCCAATGCATTCGAAAGCCGCAGAACCACGGTTTCAAACGCATTCTCCGCGCTGACATCATCAAGTACGTTTATTGTAAAGCGCTGTTCCGTCTCGCCCGGCGCAAACGTAAGTCGGCTGCTCACACCGGTGTAATCAACATTCACCAGTGCCGTGCCGGCCAACGCACCCGAGTCGATCGTGGCGTAATCAACTTCAACAGTGCTTGTTGCCGGTCCGCTGAGTTCAACCGCAATCTCGATACTGCCGCCATCCTCATTGATGAAGTAGTCGCCCCGGCTGAAGCTCAAGGTCGGCACATCGTCATTATTGATCCGGCCCACACCCTGGCCGTCGCTGATCACCGGCGCTTCGCCGCTGTCCGATGCGCTGACACTCGTCAGCCGCACCAGAAAGATCTCGTCGGGCTCATACTCGTCGTCGCGGTTGATCTGGATCTGAAAATTGTTATTCGCCTGGCCCGGTGTGAACGTCAGGCTGCCGCTGTACAAACCGGAGGCAGTGTTGTAGTCGTCGCCCTGCGTCGTGCTGCCGTCTACGATCTCGTAGTTCACCGTGATCGTACGGGTCGAGGTTCGGCTCAACTGCACAATGAAACTGAACAGGTTACTAAACCCGCCGCCGTTGCCTTCCGGCCTGACAAGATCATTCACCCGCACGGCCACCGGATCGAGGATGCTTATTGTCACCACCGGAGCGCTTGCCGCCGCAATCGTATAATTCGGATCGCTGCTGGTTGCAGTGTGGCGCAGGCTGTCGCTGTGCGGATTCGCCTCCACAATTCCGTCGTTCGGCGCGCTCACCGTCACGATCTGCGGCATGTCCCAGTTGCTCGCATCAAATGTCAGGTTGGCCGGAGTCGCCGTCACCTGCCCGTTCACCGCCGCACTATTCACGCTCACCACGGCCACCGGCTCGCTGGTTAGCACCACACTATAGGTTGCCGTCTGCCCGCCCTCGATCACATTCAAGCTCAACGGAGTTATGTTCAGCCCGGCGCTGTCATTATCTGCGATTGTGACGGCCAGATTCGGCCCGCTGGCAATGGTGTAGTTCGGGTCGCCACTGCTTGCGCTATGGCTGATTGTTGCACTCTGATCACCCTCGGCGATGTCGTCATCAGCCGCGCCGACCGTTACTGTCTGGGGTGTGTTCCAGTTGCCGCTGGTAAAGGTCAGCGTCGTTGCACTCACAGTCAACGGATCACCGCTGTTGCTCAAGCTCACACTCACCGGTGCAAGCGGTTCGCTTGTCAGCACAACCGTGTATGTGTCGCTGCCGCCCTCATTCAACGCCAGGCTGGTTGGATTGATCGTGATCCCGGCGCTGTCGTCATCGACAACCGTCACCGTCAGATCCGGGCCTGTCAGGGTATAGTCAGGATCGCCGCTTGTCGCGCTATGGCTGATCGTCGCACTCAAATCGCCTTCGGCGATGTTGTCCGAGTTTGAGGTAAGCGTTAGCGGTTGGGCGATATTCCAGTTCGTCGTATTGAAGTTGAGCGTTGTCGCACTTACTGTCAGCGGATCGCCGCTCGCCGTCAACGTCACTATCACTGCGGCACCTGGCTGGCTGGCCAGTGTCACCGTGTAGTTCCCGCTGCCGCCCTCATTCACACTCAAACTGGTTGGATTGAGTACGATCCCGGCCACATCATTATCGGCAATCGCCGCACTTAATCCCGCGATCACGATCCCGTTGTAGCGCGCATCGCTACTGCTTGCCGTGTGGGCCACTGTGCCGTTGTGCGGATCGCTCTCGACGATCGAATCATCGACCGCGCTCACGGTAACGGTTTGCGGCGTATTCCAGTTTGTCGGATTGAAATTCAGACTTGTCGGCGTGCTGCTGAGTTGCCCGTCGGGCGACGTAATGCTGATCGTAACTGTTCCCTGGGGTTCGCTTGCCAGAGCCACGGTATACGTGTCGGTTGCGCCGTCTTCCGTCACACTCAAGCCGCCGACCGGCGCGGTGACAATCACATCCGCTGTGTCGTCATCCGTAATCGTCACACTCGCATCAGCGATCGTGATCCCGTTATAAATGCCGTCGCCGCTGGTTGCGAGCTGGCTGATCGTGCTAAGGTAGACAGCGCCGCGATCGATATCGTCATTCAGGGCCGTGATGGTGACGGTCTGGGGCGTGTTCCAGTTGCTCGCCGTGAAGGTGAGGCTGGTCGGCGCCACCGTACTCAAGCCGTCGGTTGTCAGAGCGATCGTCACATCGGCGGTTGGTTCGCTGTCGAGCACCAGAGTATAGGTGGCGGTGCCGCCATTTTCGGCGATCGGCGTCGCAGCCGGCCCGCTCAGCGTTACCCCGGCCGTATCATCGTCGCTGATGCGCGCATTTGCATCGGCGATCGCGATCCCGTTGTAAATGCCGTCGCCGCTGGTTGCGAGATGGCTGATCGTGCTAAGGTAGACAGCGCCGCGATCGATATCGTCATCCAGAGCCGTGATAGTGACGGTCTGGGGCGTGGTCCAGTTCGTCGCATCGAATGTCAGGTTGGTCGGCGTCACGCTGCTCAAACCGTCGGTTGTCAGGGCGATCGTCACATCGGCGGTTGGTTCGCTGTCGAGCACCAGAGTATAGGTGGCGGTGCCGCCATCCTCGGCGATCGGCGTTGCAGCCGGCCCGTTCAGCGTTACCCCGGCCGTATCGTCATCATTGATCGTAGCGTTCGCGTCGGCGATCGTGATGCCGTTGTAGGTGCCGTCGCCACTGCTTGCAAGCTGGCTGATCGTGCTGATGTAGGTTGCACCGCGATCGATGTCGTCATTCAGGGCCGTGATAGTGACGGTCTGGGGCGCGTTCCAGTTCGTCGCATCAAACGTGAGGCTGGTCGGGGCCACCGTGCTCAAGCCGTCGGTTGTCAGGGCGATCGTCACATCGGCGGTTGGTTCGCTGTCGAGCACCAGAGTATAGGTGGCGGTGCCGCCATCCTCGGCGATCGGTGTCACAGCCGGCCCGTTCAGCGTTACCCCGGCGGTATCATTATCGGCGATTGTCACCGGCAGGCTTGCGCCCAGGCTGTTGTAGAAGCTATCGGCGCTGCTTGTCGTGTGATTGACCCCGGCGCTGTAGTTGTTGCCGCGATCGACAGCATCATTCGTCGCCGTGACATTTACTGTCACGCCGCTATTCCAGTTGCCTGAATCCAGCGTTACACTGGCCGGCGTTATCCCGATCAATCCGCTTGGCGTCAGATCAACCGTCACCGCCGCTGCCGGTTCGCTGCTAAGGCTGATCGCATACCCGGTCGTCGCACCTTCAACTATGCTCAGCGGATTCGGGGTAAACACAATCCCGGCGGTATCGTCATCGCTAATGTTTACCGTCGCATCACTGATCGCAAGCCCGTTGTAGAAGCCGTCGCCGCTGCTGGCCGTATGGCTGATCACACTCACATACGTATTCCCGCGATCGATATCATCGTTCAGCGCCGTGATCGTAATCGTCTGCGCTGTGGTCCAATTTGTTGTGGTGAATGTCAGGTTGGCCGGCGTTACGCTGCTCAAGCCATCGGTTGTCAGCGCAATCGTCACTGCCGCCGTAGGCTCAGTATTCAAGCGAACGGTATAGGTGGCGCTACCGCCATCCTCGGCAATCGCCGTCGCACTCGGCCCGCTCACAATCACCGCCGCGACATCGTCATCGGTAATCGTCACCGTCGCATCGGCAACTGCAATCCCGTTGTAGAAGCCGTCGCTGCTGCTTGCCGAATGGCTGACCGTGCTCGTATAGGTGTCGCCACGATCGATACTGTCCGAAATCGTCGTAATTGTGACCGTCTGAAGCGTATCCCAGTTCGCCGCAGTAAATGTCAGGCTAGTCGGCGACACCGTGCTCAAGCCATCGGTGGTGAGATCGATCGTCACTGCCGCCGTAGGCTCGCTGTCGAGCACAATGGTATACGTGGCGCTGCCGTCCTCCTCAGGAACGGTGCCGGGTGTCACAACCCCGACGATCACACCGGCGGTATCGTCATCGCTGATGTTCACGCTGGCCGGATCAATCGCAATCCCGTTGTACAGGCTATCGCCGCTGGTCGCCCCATGGCTGACGGTGCTGGTGTATGTTGCGCCGCGATCGATATCATCGTTCAGCGCTGTGATGGTGATGGTTTGTGGCGTGGTCCAGTTCGTCGCATCGAATGTCAGGTTGGTCGGCGTCACGCTGCTCAAGCCATCGGTTGTCGCGTCGATCGTTACCATCGCGGTCGGCTGGCTGGTCAGACGCACCGTATATGTCGCCGTGCCGCCATCTTCGGCGATCGGTGTCACAGCCGGTTTGTTCACCGTTACACCGGCGGTATCGTCATCGCTGATGTTCACGCTGGCGGGAGCGATCGCAATCCCGTTGTACAGGCCATCGTCGCTGGTCGCCCCATGGCTGACGGTGCTGGTGTATGTTGCGCCGCGATCAACGAAATCGGCTAGCGCCGTGATCGTCACAGTCTGGGTTGCATTCCAATTCGTCGCATCGAATGTCACACTCGCCGGCGCCACGCTGCTCAAGCCGTCGGTGCTGAGATCGATCGTCACCGGTTGGAGCGGTTCGCTGTCGAGCAGAATGGTATATGTGATCGTGCCGCCATCCTCGGCGATCGGTGTCACAGCCGGTCCATCCACCGTCACACCGGCCGTGTCATTATCGGCAATTGTGATCGGCACCGTGGCGCCCAACCCATTGTAGAAGCCGTCACCGCTCACCGCCGTATGATTCACCCCGGCGCTGTAACTATCGCCGCGATCGACAGCATCATTCGTCGCCACAACCGTCACGGTCTGCGCTGTTGTCCAATTGGTCGCGGTAAAGGTTAATGTCGCCGGTGCAAGCGTGATCAAGCCGCTCGGCGCGAGATTCAGAGTCACGGCGTCCGTCGGTTCGCTGGTGAGCCGAACAGAGTAGGTGATTGACAAACCCTCTGTCGTCGTGAATGTGTTGCTTGGGATAAAATCAATCCCGGCGGTGTCGTCATCTTCGATCCGAACCGTGGCCGGATTGATGGCGATCCCGTTGTAGAAGCCGTCGCCGCTTGTCGCCGTATGCGCCACCAGGCTGGTGTAGCTACCGCCGCGATCGATGAAATCGGGATCGGCAACCACGCTGATCGTCTGTGGCGCCGCCCAATACTCCGGGTTGGTAGGATCGGAGCTTGCGCTAAAACTAATCGTTATCGTCTCGGTCGGATATGTAGTGCTGCCGAAACGCAAGCTGTCGCCGTCGGTGCTCAACGTAATCGTCACCGGCCGGGTTGGTTGGCTGTTCAGGCTGATTGTATACGTGGCGCTGCCGCCGGCCTCCGCGATCGGCGCCGGGGTTACGGCGCTGATATTCACCTGCGCCGTGTCGCCATCCCGCACTGTGACATTCGCATTTGCCGGAATAATCGAACTGTAGAAGGGATCGCTGCTCATCACCGCATGGGTGACTGTGCCGGTGTTCGTATCCCCGTGATCGATATTGTCATTCAGCGCCGTGATCGTGACGGTCTGCGGCGTGTTCCAGTTGCTCGCATTGAAGCTCACACTCGCCGGGCTGACTCCAATGAAATCACCGTGGCTCAGATTGATCGTCACCCGAGCAGTCGGTTGACTGTTCAGGCGCAAGGTATAGGTCGCACGGTCGCTAAACTCTTCGCGAAGCAGCGTCGGACTCACCGCGCCGACAATCACACCGGCCGTGTCGTTATCGGCAATCAACAGCGTGGTGTCGCTCACCGTCAATTCGTTATAGCGCGGATCACCGCTGGTGACCGTATGCCGCAACGGCGCGGAGTAACTATTGCCTTCGTCGATCCGGTCATCTACTGCCGACACTACCACCGACTGCGTGATATTCCAGTTGCTCGGCGTAAAGGTCAGCGTACTCGGGTTCACACTTGCTTGCGGGCTACCGTCCAACCGGATCAACACATTCCCAACCGGCTGGCTTTCCAGGCGCAGCGAGTAACTCGCCGCCACCAGACCCTCGCTCAAACTCAACGCCGTCCGGCTACGCCGGACACCGGCCGTATCGTTATCGCGGATGGTCAACGTATGGCTCGCCGGAGTTCCAAGCGTCGCATTCGACGGATCGCGCAGCGTTACAATCAGTGTTTCGTCGTCTTCATCGATCTGATCATCCGTGATCGTCACCCGCAGCAATGCGCCGCTGGAGCCGGCCGGAATGAGTAATGTTCCGCTCCTCAGGCTATGATCGCTCAATGCTGCGCTGCCGCCGATAGTGTAGGCAATGCTCACATCAAGTCCGCTGACGATGCTCAGATCAATCGGGATCGAGACCGTTCCGGCGGCTTCGCCGGCGGCCAGAGCATTCTGCGCAAAACGCACCGCCGGCGGCTCCGTCGTATCGGCGATCGTGATCACAAGTGGGTTTGGCCCCAGGATGAACCCGCCGGAGGCGTTGTACAACTCCAGTTCAAGTGTCTCCGGCGCTTCATCAAGCGTATCGGCGACGAGATCAACCGTAAAACTCGTCCGCGAAGAACCGGCTGCAAACGTCAGGGTTCCCGGTGTCAGTTGATAATCAACACTATTTGCGGCACTGCCGCCGCGTACCCGATAGCTCACCCGTACCTGCGCGGTGCCGGCTCATTCAATTCCACATCGATCGTCACCCGGCCGCATTCTCAGCCGCAGTCAGCGCCGCTCTGGTGAAGCGGATCGCAGGCTCCGGCGGCAACGGTGTGCTGGTCGCCGTGGGCGAAGGGGTGCGGGTTGCGGTCGCCGTCGGGGTGTTCGTCGGAACAGTTGTGGCCGGACGCGGCGTATTCGTCGCGGTTCGCGTAGCGGTCGCCGTCCGGGTTGGCGTGGCCGTGCGCGTGGCCGTCGCAGTCGGCGTTGCTGTACTGGGCGGCGGTTGGAGCGGGATCTGCGTACTGGTTGCCGTCGGCGCCTGAAGTGGGGCGCGGGTGCTGGTAACTATCGGAGTAGCGACCCGGCGCGCCGTTGCACTTGGTGTGGCCGTACGCGAAGGAGTCGCCGTGCGCGAAGGAGTCGCCGTGCGTGCCGCATCATTCACCGGCGCAACCAGGGGCGGTGTCGGGGTTGCTGTTGCGCTAATCGGCGTAATTGTCGGCGTCGGCGTGCTGGTCGGCGGCTGAACAACGGCTACCGGCACCTGTTCGGTTGGGCCGGAAGGTGGAGGACTGCCGGCCGGCGCTGCGGTCGGGATCTCGGGCACAGCGGCGGTATTGATCGGCGGGATCGACATACCGAAAGGCCAGAAACTATAATCGGCGGTTCCGCGAGCGCTCAGATCACCGCCGTACCAGTCGGCGTTGGGCGCGGTAAAGCCCATAGCAAGCCAGCCCGCCACCCAGATCCCCAGGAGCGAGAGTAGTAGGGCGCCAATAACCAGCAGCGGCAGCGGACGCTTAAACCGTTCACGGTTAGGCAGCTGCAGCCAGGCTGGTCTTCGACTTTTCAGGGCTCGGTGTATCATGTGCGTTGCGCAGTGTAAAGTGGAATGTACTGCCCTGGCCCGGCGTACTCTCAACCCAAATCTTGCCGCCCTGGCGCTCTACCAGTTGTTTACAAATCGCCAGGCCCAATCCAATACCGCGTTCGGACGAGTTAATGCCTTCGCTAGTGCCGTCGCCGCGAATAAATCGTTCGAAGATCTGCTCTTGCATATCCGGCGCGATGCCGCGACCGGTATCATGTACATCAACCTGAACGTAATCACCATGGTTCGTCGCGCGCACAGTAATCCCGCCCTCGCTTGTATAGCGGCGCGCATTATCGATTAGTTGATGCATAATCTGTCGCAACTGGTCGAAGTCGGCCAATACCTGCGGCAAATTCTCCTGCAGATCGATCGCAAGGGTCAGCCCCTTATTCTTAATCAGCGCTTGCAACGGCCAGGCCGCCTCTTCGATCGGACGCGAGAGATCGACCGGTTCCAGATCCGTCGCCAAACTTCCCGCATCCAACCCGGCGATCACAATCACATTTCCGATCAGGCCGGTCATATTCGTGGCGTGCTGGCGGATCGAATCGACAAAAATCTTTTGATCATCGTCGAGCGTTCCGGCCAGGCCACGCATCAACAGATCGGCATTGCCGCGAATCACCGTCAGCGGCGTTCGCAACTCGTGCGAAATCGTCCCGATGAAGTTCGTCTTCGCCCGGTCCACCGCAACCTCGGCCGTCATATCCTGCAAGACGCAGACATAGCCTGAGCGGGTGCCGTCGGCACTGACAACCGGAGCCACCGAGGCGCGCACAATATACTCGCCCAGCGTGTACAAGTCCTGGGCCCGCTGCGTACCGAAGCCGGGAACACCATCCACGAGCCGATTGAGCGGAATATCACTCAGTCGTGACGGCAGACGTTCAGTATCATTCAATCCGAGCAAGCGCCGGGTGGCCCGATTCCCCAACTGCACATAGCCGTGCTCATCGCAGACAATAATCCCGTCGGTGATGCTTTCGACAATCGCCGCCCGCTGGCTTGCCTCGGCCTGTACCTGATCGTACAGTGTCACCAGATACTCGGTCATCTGGTTGAAGCTCTGCGAGAGCGCGCCGATTTCATTTGCCGCCCGCACATTGGAGCGCGCGCTCAAATCACCGGAGGAAACCGTACGGGCGGCCCGCATCAATTCGTCGAGCGGATTGGTGATCCTTTTGGCGATTAATACACCAACGCTGATAATCATTCCCACCATCAGAAAAATGGTGACGACGATCGGCCAGAAGGTGTCATCCCAGGCGTTCATCACGTACTCACGTGAAAGTGCCGGCGCAAGAATGCCCACACTGGTGCCGCGAATACTCATCGGCACATAGGCAAACTGATATTCACGCTCGATGATCGTCTCGGTGCTGAAGAGCGACTGATCGATCGGGTTTGTGTTCGCCGCGAACCGGGTCAGTAGATCCAGACTCATCGGCTCCAACGTCTCCATGAACGTCGAGTCGATCACGCTGCCGCCATTGTCGTAGATTGTGATACCGGCCGCCTGCGAGCGATCCTTAAGCAAATTCAGCAAATTATCGACCCGCATCGCGACGATAATGCCGCCCACCACGCTTTCACCATTGCGCACCGGGGAGACACTGAAAAAGTAGAGATCTTCGGTGGCGGCTGAAAACTGGATCAATCCGGCGTATTTGTCGCCGCGGCTGTCGGAAAGCCCGTTGAGTACCCGGTCGGTGAACCAGATTCCTTTTAGATCCAGCGACGGATGGCTGATATAGCGCTCAGGCGTATTCGTATGCGGGCGTTCCAAATCCACCAGCGTCCGGCCATCGCGGCCGAATGCGATCAGGCGATCAAGTTGGACACTGGTGCGATCACTACCAACCAGGAAGAAGGGTTCCAGCGCCCGAAACAAACCGTCGGCATTCTCATTCTCCAATGCCGTAGCCACACTCGGCGCGCCGGTGCTGGGGTTGTCCTGCGCAAATGTAACCTCGCGCAAGAATTGCAGATTCGCCTGTTCCTGGTTAATCAGCGCATCATTGGCGGTGCGCGTAACAACCGCCAACTGGTTATTGAATCGCTCTTGCAGTGAGGAGGAAACCTGGAAAAAAATCAACAGCGAGCCAACCACTGCAACACAGATGGTTAAAATGAGGAATGGGAGAATGATCCAGTAGAGGATCTTCCCCCGATACTCGCTGAAGATACCACTCATAAACTAACTCACACGTGCTCGGTATAAGGCCGAGGGTCATGGCGTTGCACTCATCCTACCCTGATCCTATTAACGCCTCATTAATATAAGTATAGGATTCGCTCTGTCCCGGATCAAGGGGTATGGGGTTATAACCGGCTGACAGTTTGTTCATTGTGACCGTTTCCAGTGCTGGATGCACGGGGTATGTTATAATTTCGGGGTACAACTTTGGGTGCGATTAAGAGTAGTAAGTTTGGTATGCGATTCCGTTTTCTCGGTACCGGTACGTCGATGGGTGTTCCCGTGATCGGGTGTGCCTGTGCTGTATGTACATCCAACGATCAGCGCAACCGGCGTACACGTACTTCGGCGCTGATCCGAACCGCCGAACAAACGATTTTGATCGATGCCGGGCCTGATTTTCGCGCACAAGCGTTGGCTGGATCTATACAAACGATCGATGCGGTATTGCTTACCCATTCGCATTTCGATCACGTCGCCGGTCTTGATGATCTCCGTCCGCTGACGTTCAGTGGTCCGCCGATGCCGATCTACGGCAGTCCAACAACGCTCTCCGATATCCGAACCCGCTTTGCTTACGCTTTTGATAACAGTTCCGAGGGCTCAACCCGCCCCAGTATGGGGTTGTGTTCGGTTGATGCACCATTTCAACTCGGCTCGCTGCTGGTGCGCCCGCTCGCAGTGTTGCACGGCACCTGGACGATCACTGCCTACCGTATCGGCAACCTCGGTTATGTTACCGATGCCAGCGCAATTCCCGCCGAAAGCCGCACTTGGCTCCAGGGGCTTGATGTTTTGGTTCTGAATGCGTTGCGTTTCGACCCGCATCCGACCCACTTCTCGCTTACTCAGGCGCTGGAAGTGATCGCCGAGTTGAACCCCCGCCGGGCCTATCTGGTGCATATGAACCATGCGGTTGAACATGAATCGTGCCAGCAATCGCTGCCGCCGAATGTCTTTCTGGCCTACGACGGCCTTGAATTGACGATCTCCGATCAGGGTTAATCGGCTATGCGTATCGGGATCGATGCTCGCCTGAATGCGTACCGCCAGGGCGGGATTGCGCACTACACCCGCGAATTGTTGGCGGCGCTCGCTGCCGCTGCGCCTGCCGACGAGTTTGTGGCCTTGCAACATGTGCGCAACCGTAAACCATTGGTTGCTGCCCCGAATGTGCGCCGCGCCACATTCATTACGCCGCCCCATCATCGCCGCGAGCAGCACATGCTGGCCCTGGAACTCTGGCCGCGCCGCCTTGATCTGCTCCACTGCCCCGATTTTATTCCGCCCCTGCGGCGCCCGTGTCCGGCTGTGATCACGGTGCATGACCTGGCATTTCGTCACTTTCCCGACATTCTCGATGCCGATGCCCGGCGCTATTATGGGCAAATCGGCGTTGCCGTAGCCAGTGCCGAAGGGCTGATTACGGTAAGCGAATCTACTCGTAACGATATCATGGCGTTGTTGGGTGTTCCCGCCGAGCGGATCAACGTGGTTTACGAGGCGGTCGGCCCGCAGTTTCAACCCGGCGCCGCTGCGGCGCAAGCTCGTCGGCGCATCAATGGTCACGATCTTGTGGCCGAGGAATTCCTGCTCTTCGTCAGCACGATCGAGCCGCGCAAGAATATTGCCATGCTGCTGCGCGCGCTGAAATTATGTGTCGAGCGCAATCCGCACTCGCCGCTGCGCCTGGTGTTGGCCGGCGCCCGCGGTTGGCATGATCAGCCGATCTTCGATCTGGTGCGCGAACTGCGCCTTGATGAGCGGGTGGTATTTCTGGGGGCGGTCGCAATGCCCGATCTGCTCTGGCTTTACGATGCCTGTCGCATCTATGTCAATCCCTCGCGCTACGAGGGCTTCGGCTTGCCCGCCCTGGAAGCACTGGCCTGCGGTGCGCCGAGTGTCGTTTCGGCCGTCAGTAGTTTGCCCGAAATTACGGCCGACGCGGCGTTGCACCTGCCTGTAGACGACATCGATGCCTGGGCCGGCACCCTTACTGTGCTTTGGGATGATGCGGCACAGCGCGCCGAATTAGCTCGCCGCGGGCCGCAGCGAGCGGCACAGTTCTCGTGGCAGCGGGCCGCAGCGGAGACATTGGCTGTCTATCGGCGGGTGGCGCGGTAATAATTCGCTACCGACGCCGCAATAGCAGATTGTGGGTTGGGCTTATTTGCGTGGGGCGAGCGACTGCAAATCCGGATGCACTTTGGCGGCGGCCATCCAGGCATCGATCCCCACCGCAGGGAGGATTCCGCGTTCGCTGACGATCCCGGCCAGTAATTCGATCGGCGTCGTATCGTAATAGTGGTTAATAATCCGCACTCCATCAGGCGCGTCGGCCCATACTTGCTCGGCCGGCCACTCAGCCTGGGCCGGCGGGTAGTAGTTCGGCGGCATAAACTTCTCCGAACCACAGAGCGCGTACATCGGTCGGTTTGCCGCCCGTGCCGCCAACGCGATCGCGTAGGTGCCGACTTTGTTAACCAACCCCTGGGTGCCGATATGATCGGTGCCGACCAGCACCAGATTGGCTTCGTGGACAAGTGACGCCGCCAACACGTCGATCACCACCGTGGTTGGGATGCCGGCGGCAACCAACTCGCCGGCCAGCACACGCCCCTCGCAACCGGGCCGGCCCTCGGCGCAGATCACTTGAAAACGCCGGCGTGCCCGTTGAGCATAGCGGAGCGCCGCCCGTACCGTCGTGCTGCGCCCATTGGTGAGTACAACGGCATGGTCGGGGGATCAGACGCAGGGTCGCTTCGGCGATCGCCGACTCGTGGGTGCGCAGGCGGCGCGTGAATTCGCCGGTAGCGGCTAAAACTGCATTCGGAAGCGGGATAGTACTGCCATCGATCTGTTCCAGTACCTGATTGACCAGGTTGACCAACGGCGCCATGGTCGGATGTGCTCGGATCAAGGCAAGCCCGGCTTCCAGGATCTCAGCTCGCAACTGATCAGGGTTGCTATGGGCCTGTTGGCCGACCAGATTGGCGAGCACGGCGGCGCTTTTTTCGGCCAGTTCAGCCGCGCCCGAGATCGTATCTTCGGCAATCCCAGCTATACCTTGTATCGTATAACGATCCACGTTCCAGCCGATCAATATAAATGATACTTACTGTCATGAACAAAAGAGCAGGCCTTCTGCCTGCCACTACAATACCACATAATTGAGCGGATCGCTGCTGATGGGAGAGGCTCACAGTTCGTTCGATCCAATCGATCGGCGCTTTACCAGCAGTTGCAGCATGTCGTGTAATTGATCGATCGCAAAGGGCTTCGAGATAAACAGATTCCCGCCTTGCTCCAGCACATCGCGCGTGTTTGACGAGAGTGTGTCGCCGGTGACGAAAATGATGCGATCGGCCAGATCCGGCGATTGTTCGCGCAGAATTCGGGCCAGTTCAAAACCATCCATTCCCGGCATTTTGACATCGATCAAGACTACATCAAACGGTTCGCGGGCGATCAGTTCCAATGCTTCTTCGCCATTGTTTACCAATGTCGTGCGATGGCCAAGATCTCTCAGCAACCGTTTCATCAGGCGCAGTACCGGCTCTTCGTCATCGACAACCAGAATATATTGGCCGGTTTCGGGTTCCGCCACTGTTAAATCGACCGGCGGCGTTTCCAAAATGATGGAGGTTGTGTCGCGAATAGGCATGGTAACCGAAACCCTGGTGCCTACCCCAATCTGACTCTCGGCCCAGATGCGTCCACCGTGTTCCTGAATAATGCCGAAACAGATCGAAAGCCCCAGCCCCGTGCCTTGTCCGATCGGCTTGGTGGTAAAAAACGGATTGAAGATTTTCGCCAGATCGCGCTCAGGAATGCCAATCCCGCTGTCGGCAACCGTGATCTGGATCTGCGGTTCGCCCTCGTCGCCTGTCGGCTCCACCAGCGTACGGATTGTCAGCGTACCGCGTTTACTCTGCCCAACCATCGCCTGACGGGCGTTGGTGATCAGATTCAGGAAGACCTGTTGGAGTTGGTGCGGATCGGCGGTCGTGAGCGGCAAATGCTCGTCGAGATCGAGGACAACGCCGATATTATCAACCCGCAACTGGTACGATTGCAGCGCCAGGGTTGAGCGCAACACTTCGTTGACCGCCACTGCGGTTCGTTCAGGTTTATGTTCGCGGGCGAAGATCAGCAGGTTGCGCACAATCCGTGCTGCTCGTTCGGCCTGTGTATGGATCTGCTCGACATCCTGGCGTGATTCCTCGCTCAGCAAACTGTCGCGCAGCAACAGTTGCGCATAGCCGCTGACGCTGGTGAGTGGATTGTTTAACTCATGGGCGACACCGGCCACCAATTGCCCGATCGCCGAAAGTTTCTCCGATTGGATCAGTTGCTCTTCCAGGCGCCGGCGCTCGGTCAGATCGCGGGCGATCAGGTAGACGCCGCTGGCGCCGTTCCCGTTATGCATCACCTGGGCCGCAACCTCCAGATAAACCGGCTCCTGATCGCGGCGGATCAACTCCAACTCGAAGGTCGGGATCGGGTGGCCGGCGAGTAGTTCTTGCAGTTGCGGCTCGGCATTCTGCCACGAATCCGGGGCACATAATGTCCAGAGGTGGCGCCCGATCAATTCCTCGACGCTATAGCCGACAATCCGCTGCGCAACCTTGTTGCTATTCGTGATGCGCAGATCGCGGTCGAGCATCAAAATCAGGTCGGAGGCGTTTGTAAACAGATCGCGGTAGCGCCGCTCGCTCACGCGGGCGGCTTCATAAAGCCGGGCATTCTCGATCGCGATCGCGGCATAATCGGCCAACGCCGCAAGCAGATATTGATCGTTCTCGGAGAACTGGCGGTCGGCCTGCTGATGATCGACGGCGAGCACTCCGATCACCTGATCACCGACGGTGAGCGGCACCTGGAGGATTGCACGCACCAGAAAGCCGGTTTTCACCTTGAGTGCAGTGCCGGTGCGGCTGACATCGAGCCGGATCGGCTTCCCGGTACGTATCACCTGGCCGGCGAGCGAATCATCGATCGGCATACGCAAACTTTGCGCTCGTTGTTCGCCGAGGTTTTTGGCCGCCCGCAGATACAACTCATCGTGCTCGGTATCGCGCAGCAACAGAAAGCCCTCTTCGGCCTGGGTGATATAGACGCTGGCCTCGACGATACGTTCCAGCAGTTTCTCCTGATCCATCAAGCCGGTCACCGACTTGCCGATCCGGTAGAGCACCGTCAACTCCTGAACTCGCTGCTGCAACGAATTTGTCAGGCGTTCTTTATCGCGGCGCAGCCGGCGCTCGCGCAGGGCCTGGTCGATCACAGCCCGCGCTTCCGTATCGGAGAAGGGCTTGATCAGATAGTTGCGCGCGCCGAGGCGAAATGCCTCAACGGCAATGTTCTCCGAGCCATGGGCCGTCATAAGAATGACCGGCACATCATAGCCTTCCTGGGCGATCAAGCGCAGCAGATCCAGCCCGGAGATATCGGGGAGTTGCAGATCGAGCAGAATGAGATCGGGTAGCCGATCACGGAGGCGTTGCAACCCCTGGCGGCCGGTATGTGCGACAATCGGGCGGTAGCCAAGGTCGGGTAGCACGTAATTAGCCAGAAGTTGGCAAATCTGCTCGCTGTCATCGATGATCAGAATTTCTTCCATTGTATGCTGAACCTGCTGTCTCAGCCGTGCCGCGGGCATCTCTGATTCGGCGAGGCGATGATCCTGAGCAGACGTAATTGATGCTAAAAGAGGATTTGCCGATCGTAGTTGTGAATTGTACACTGACTGTTGCAACAGTGGCAAGCCTATCCGCGCCTTGTAAAGATCAAGATGTCGATGAAGCCCAGGCAAAAGACATTCCAGGCGGTTGTGATCGGTGATATTAATGCCGACCTGACCTTTGTTCTTCCATTCTTACCGAAAACCGGCGATGACGTGCCGACCGAAGATTTGCGTTGGCAGAGCGGCGGTACCGGTCTGAATATGGCCGTCGCACTCACTCGGCTCGGCGTACACGCGCTATTGATCGGTCGCATCGGTTCTGATCCGGCCGCCGGAGTTGCCCTGCGTGTGGCACATGAATCCGGCGTCGATCTCTCGGCTTTGCAGCAAGATCGCGACCATGCAACCGGCCTGTGCGGGGTGATGGTGGACCCATCGGCCCAGCGCACCTTTCTCAGCTACCGTGGCGCGAACGTTTTTTGCGATCCGGAACTATTGCCGATACCCCAGATTGTAACCGCTGATCTCCTGATTGTCGGCGCCCATGCGTTGCTGGAAGATCCGCAGCGCCGGGCAGCCCTAAAAGCGATCGAGATCGCCTATGCTTCAGATGTGCCGGTAACCCTCGATCTCTGCATTCCAGCGGCACAAACAGCCCGTCGATCAATTCTCTCGTTACTACCACAACTACATTTAATTTGTATGAACGAGGAAGAGCTACGAACTTTGCTACCTGACTACGGAATCAGCGAAGCGATCGATTTTCTGCTCCGTTCGGGTACAGCGCATGTTGCAATTAAGCGCGGCGCACAGGGCTGCAGTGTCGCATGTGCCGAGGGTCGGCTGGATGTATTGCCGCCGGCCGTGACCACGATCGACACGAACGGTTGCGGCGATGCCTTTGTTGCCGCGTATGCAGTAGCGATCATGCGCGGAGCCGATCTATCGGCGGCAGCGGCGTTGGCGAACCTGATCGGCGCCCTTACGGCTACCCGTCCCGGCGCCGCCGATGCGGTTCCTTCGCGCGCCGAGATCAGCGCCTGCCTCGATCACTCGCTGCATTATTTGATCGCCGGGTAACCAGGCGCCGGCTGATGGCTGCGGGCCTGAGCACGGATTACGACCCACGATAGCATGGATAAAAGGAGAATCTTTGTGACTCCGATCTGGAAACAGCGCCTTGACGACCTACGAATTTCAGACCTTGGGGCTATTTTTACAATGCCGAAGCCGGTGATCGGGATGGTTCATTGCTGGCCGTTACCCGGCGCACCGGGGTATCACGGCTACGACATAAACACGATTATCGAGCAGGCCCTACGCGATGCCGATGCATTGGCCGAGGGCGGATGCCATGGGCTGATTGTGGAAAACATGTGGGATATTCCCTTTCGCGCCGGGCCGCATATCCAGCCCGAGAGTATCGCCGCCCATGCCGTGGTGGCGCGCAAAGTACGTGATGCCTTCCCTGAATTACCGCTCGGTATCAATCTGGTTCACAACGGCGGTACGAGCTTGCTCGGAATTGCGATTGCCTCAGGCGCCGATTTCATCCGGGTTTGCATGTTCACCGGCGCCGGAGTCTGGGACGCGGGCAGTTGGGATGAAGGCTGCGCCGCCGATCTGATGCGCCGGCGCAAAGAACTGGACGCCGAGCAGATCAAGATTTTTGCCGACGTGGACAAGAAACATTCGGTGCGTTTTCCGGGAATCGATCTCGCCACTCATATCGAGTGGACCCGCTTTTTCGGCGCCGATGCCTTGATCGTCTCCGGCCGCATGACCGGCGATGCACCGGATCTGGAGAAGGTGCGGCAGGCCCGCGAGCTGGCGGGATCGACGCCGATTTTGCTGGGCAGCGGTACCGACGAGCGGAATATCGGCGCATTTCTGGAGATCGCCGATGGTGTGATTGTCGGCAGCAGTGTCAAGCACGACGGCGAGATCGCCAATCCGGTCGATCGTGAACGTGTGCGTCGCTTTGTCCAGGCAGCCGGAGTTTAGATGATTTTTTAATCCATTTGCCTGTGAAGAGGGTAAATCAGCCCAAAGGAGCTTTTTTATGTGTATAAAACGAAATAATTTGGTACTTCCAGGTATCATGCGAGTAGTACCCATAGTGTATGGCGGCGGTACCCATGAGTGATTGAGGGCAGCGTTTCTACGGCGTATGCTTAGGACGTGGCCGAAACAACCAACCATCAACCAAGCAAGCGGTCACACTGCCAAACCTGTTGGACGGACTAACTTTTCGGGTGACGCGGTCGTCAACATAGTACCAACGTAGCACGACATCGCAACACCAACCCAGCACAACATCGCAGCACCAATTCAGCACGACATCACAGTATCAACTCAACACAAAGACTGCGCCGAAGAGTTAGACGCACTACAAACCTACACAATACCAGTACGTTGCTACGCACGTGCTCCGTTCAACCAGTAAAAGCAGTTACGGAACCCCGGGGAAACCCGGGGTTTCGTGTTTTGCGTATACTTACGAACGGCGGATTGGGCCGCCGGGGTTCAGGCGTCGCCCCATGATGACGACGCCGGCAGGTACAGGTAATAGCTATGGCGTCGATTGTGCTTGCGGCTACCCACCACGATCCCGACGGCCGGCTTTACGATCAAACCGCACGGATTCTGCCTCAACTACAGTCAGTTTATGCGGGTATTGTGCTGCAACTGACACCACAAACAACTGCGGAAACAGTGGATTTGCTGCGTCGCTGCGGGGTGCGTTTTAGAATTGGAAGTGCAGATCTGCCGACCGGTCATTTGCATCTGGGTTTATGGCGGCGGGGCGCAGTTGCGGCCGGCTTGAACAGCGGTTACGATGTGGGCCACTACCATTTTTGCGATCTGGATCGGGTGTTGCACTGGGCTGAGTTTCACCTTGATGAGTTGCGGGCGACGCTTGCGGAGCTACCGGAGTATGATCTGACGGTGCTGGGGCGCACGCAACGAGCATTTGCCAGCCATCCCCGTGCCCAGACCGCGACCGAAGCGCTGGCGAACCGGGTGTTTGGGTTGGTTTGGGGAGCGGAGTGGGACATTGCGGCGGCGGCACGAGGGCTATCGGCGCGAGCGGCACGGCTGATTGTCGATCGCTGCGATGACGACACAGTGGGGAGCGATTGTTCGTGGCCGTTGATCGCACGGGGCGGCGGGCTATTGCTGGGTTACCGGGAGACGGAAGGACTGGAATTTGAAACGCTTGATCGTTTCGGCGACGAAATCGCAGCCTTAGGCGGGCCTCAGATATGGATCGACCGTTTCGATGCCGATCCGCAACAATGGTTGCTGCGGATGGATCTGGCGCGAGCCGAAGCCGAATCGGCATGGAGCTACCGCAACTGGTCGTTGTAGAGAGGCATATTCGTGCATACCTTCGAAATCACGATCCAACGCGAGGACAATGGCCATTACCCGGTAATCGGAGAGGAACATCGTGGCGGTGGTCGGTTGCCGATCCGGGTCGAAGGAACGCTTTCGATTGATGCACGTGAATTACTGGCATTAGAAAGCGATCCCGCCGCGTATGGCCGCGCACTGGGTGTCGCGCTCTTTCAGGGAGCCGTTCAGCAGGGATTTGTTGAGGCGCTGGCCCGGATTGAAGATCGATTGCGTGTGCTGTTGTTTATCGAAGATCAGGGGTTGCGCGGCTTGCGTTGGGAGCGTCTGTATGCGCCGATCGATGATGACTGGCGGCTGCTGGCGACCTATCAGCGGGCGCCGTTTTCGCGTTACTTGCCGAGTCTGACCGACCGGCGCTTTCCGCCGATCGGGCGGCGTGATCTGCGAGCATTGATTGTGGCGGCCAGTCCGCCGGAGGGAAATCGCTTTCAGCTTACGCCGTTCGATGTACAGGCTTCCACTGCGGGCGTGCAGGCCGCGCTCGACCCCATTCCCACCACTTTGCTGGCCGATCTTCCCGGTGCCGACGGGCGGCCGACCCTCGACGAGATCTGCGCCCGGATCACCGCTGAACCATACACGCTGCTGCATATTGTTTGCCATGGACGGGTCTTGAAAGGCGGCGAGTCGGTGCTATTTCTGGCGGGCGCCGACGATGCGAACGCGATCGATCCGGTTACCGGCACACGGTTGATCGAGCGATTGGGCGGACTTGGGGGCGTACGTGGCCTACCGCATTTCGCCTTTCTTTCCACCTGCGAGAGCGCGAGTCCTGATGCTGATGAGGCATTGGGTGGGTTGGGCCAGCGCCTGGTGCGCGATCTTGGTATGCCGGCGGTTGTGGCGATGAGCGACAAGATCTCGATTGCGACGGCGAATGCGCTTTCGGCGGAGATCTATCGCCGGCTGCGCGAGCATGGCGAGCCGGATCGGGCGCTGGTTGAGGGTTCGGTGCAACTGGTGGAGCGGGGCGATGTGAGCGTGCCGGTTCTTTTCAGCCGGCTGGGCGGGCAGCCATTGTTCAGCGACAGTATTGATCGGGCGCTGACAAGCAACGAGCTGAATGCCGGTCTGGCCGAACTCGAACGATTGTTGCCGGAGCGCGGGCCGATCTTGCTGCCGGAGTTTCAACGGGCGGCGGCAGGGTTGCGGCGCACGTTGCAAACTGCTCCGGGACGCTTCACAGCACTTGAGGACTCTGTTGGTTAAAGGGTTTCTTAACGATTAGGTCGTCGCAAGTCATGGCATCATAAGATTTCGGTCTTCCTACGACGGACGATCCATCCATGAGCAGTAGACAGGAGGTGTGGTGATGACGTTCCACCCGCATCCGGTTCCGCCTGTTCCTGACGCCACCGCTGCGGCAACGCTCGCCGCTTTTC
>JAAUQO010000239.1 GCA_012032775.1 Oscillochloris sp.
TCTCGGTTCTCAGTTCTCGGTGCTCGGTTCTCGGTTCTCGGTTCTCGGTTCTGGGTTCTCGGTTCTGGGTTCTCGGTTCTCGGTGCTCGTAGAATTGCTACGTGTTAGATCTTTCTCTCCCTTCACCTTAGGCGAGTATAGTAAGATTTGTCAAGACGTTGTCGGATAATGCTATACTGCGCACCACGATGATTCTTCGGCAAAGGTATCCATTCCAATGAGTATTATGTCAAACACTACTGCCCACGCAGTTCGCTGGCTGGTGGTCTTGGAAACCGTTCTGCTCGGCGGCACCGCGACGGTTTTGTTGATCAAGTGGATGCGCGGGCAGCTTTCGTTCTATATCCATCCGCGCTACACAGCCTTGATCGTGGTTGCGGCGGTGATTTTGATGCTGATGGCGGCGGTGCGGCTGCGCGACGTTTTTTCGGAACACGAGCCGCGCCGGCCGAATTGGGGCTATCTTCTGCTGGCGGTGCCGTTATTGTTCGCGGTGCTGGTGCCGGCTCAACCCCTGGGCGCGAATGTGCTGGCCGGGCGCGGCCTGGAACTGAATTCGGTTGCCAACACATCTCGCCCGGCGGCCCTTAGCAGCGACCCAAGCAGTTGGGATCTCCTGGCGTGGGCCGGCGCATTGCCCGCACGCGAGGCGGAACTGCTCGGCACGCCGCTTGATGTGATCGGGTTTGTGTTTCACAACGATGATACCAACGCCGACTCGTTCTACATCGTGCGCTACGTGGTAACCTGCTGTGCTGCCGACGGCGCCGGAGTTGGTTTCCCGGTGCGCTGGGCCGGCGGCGGCGCACTGCCTGAGGACGGCTGGGTGCGTGTGCGCGGCAGTTTCCGCAGCGAAGAGTTCGCCGGCGTCGCCCAACCGCTGATCGTCGCAACCGCCGTCGACGCGTCACGCGCCCGAGAATCCCTATCTGTATCCATAAGATGTTTGTAGCTATTCGCAGCTTCGTCGCGAACAGCCACAAACACGGCATATTTGATGACAATCACAACTTCTGCTTCCCGCACGATCACCGCGTATTGGTGGCGGATCGGTTTCACAATGGCGGCGCTGGCCCTGGCGACGGCAGCACTGGCCTGGATCGGTCCGTTGGCCCGCCCGATTGCAGCGGCGGCGTTCGGCCCGAGCGGCGAAATCGTTCCCGCCGGCGCACCAATCCGGATCACCTTCGACCGCAACCTCGACCGGCGCTCGGTTGAGGAGCGCTTCGGCCTGAACCCACCGACGCCGGGGCGCTTTTTCTGGGATGATCGCACCCTGAGTTTTCTGCCCGATCGGCTGCTCGAACCGCATACGCGCTACGATGTCGTGATCGCCGAAGGCGTGCGCGACGATCGTGGGCGGGTGTTGAGCGGCACGATTAACTGGAGTTTTCGCACCCGCGGCCCGCGCCTCGCGATCTTGCAAAGCGACGGTCAGTCCAGCCGCATTACGCTGGTAAATGCCGACGGCAGCGATGCCCGGCTTGTACAAACGATCCCGGCGCCGGTCGGCGAGATTGTGGCCGCGCCCGACGGCAGCGCGCTGGTGTATGTCGAACAGGCTGAAGCCGGTCGTAGCAGGTTGATGTATCTTGATCTCGCCGGCGCTGCAAGCCTGCCCCTGGTGGATGATCCACAAGTGAGCGCCGCTGCACCAAGTTGGTCGCCGACCGGTGATTTTATCGCCTACGAAGTGCGCACGCTTCAGGACGGGATCGCCGGGGCGCCGCGAATCTGGCTGGCTCAACCCGACGGAACCCTGCTCGGACCATTACTCTCCGATTCACAACAGATCGCCTATGGGCCGCGTTGGTCCGATGACGGCAACCGGATTGTGTTTATCGACGGGCAAACCCAGCAACTGGTGGTTTACAGCTTCTTCACCGATATTGCCGAGCCGCTGCCGATCAGCAGCGACGAGGCGGCGATCTGGATCTCGGAAGCGGCGGCGCTTGTGGCTCGCAACGCCGATCCGCAACGCTCGCAGTTGTTGTTGATCCCGCTGAGCGATCCGGCCAATCCGCGCCCCTTGACCGATCCATCGGTTGCGGCACTCGGCCCGGCGCCCGCACCCAATGGCCGAAGCATCGCCTACACGCAACGCAATGCCCCCGGCGAAGCGACAATCTGGCTGGTCGCACTCAATGGCGATCCGCCGCGCCAACTCAGCAACTCAGGATCGCACCAGGACATTCAGCCGCTCTGGTCGCCCGACGGCAGCCGGATCGCGTTTGTGCGTATCAGCGCCGACCAACCGAACGGCGCGGCGATCGTACTTGATCCGGAAACCGCTGTGGAACAGGTGGTGCTGGAGGATGTGCAGCAGTTGGTTTGGGTGCCATAGATGCGCAGCGGTGAGCAAACCGCTTGACCCCGATCGCGGAGCGCATGCCGGACTGGCGAGCCGCGCGGCAGCGCGCTCAGGTCTCAGGCCTCAGGCCTCAGGCCTCAGGCCTCACGCCTCAGGCCTCACGCCTCAGGAATCTTGCGATAGAGAGCTATATGGTATAGTATCCGCCATAGTGTTCCGATTGAGCCGGTAGGTCGAGCCAATGCTACAAACAGCCGGTTCGGCCTGGAGGTACAATCACCTCGGAATATCTGTATTCTGTATCATAATATCCTGTATCCCGAACTATGGCACTAACTACCGCCCCGCAGCGGACTGAGACATTCGGCAAGACCGCGACACGCCGCCTGGTGGAGTTACTCACCGCCCTGATCGATTGGCGCATGTGGCTCTTGATGCTCGGCTGCGCCGTCCTGATGTTGCTGGCGATCCAGCAGCCGTTCCGCTATTATTTTCAGGTTGGCATCGACCGCGGCGCGGACACCGATCTGCCGTTTGTGCGCGGCTTCTTCGGGCCGGAACTGGTAACGTGGGACAATAGCTGGCGCTGGTCGATCGGCGATTCGGGCGTGATTACGGTGCCCGGAATCGGCGAACGGCCGGTTGGTGTGAATCTGAAGATCCTTTCGCATCGCGGCCAGTGGCAGCCGGAAGCCGGAACGCCGACCCTTACGTTTGATGCGGGCGCCGGGCCGCTGACATTTGAGTTGCGACCGCAAGCCGCCCGCTACCATTTCTATGTGCCCGCCTCGGCATTGGACAACGGCACGCTGCGCATGCGGCTGATCAGCGAACCCTGGATCAATCCGGCCGATGCGCGCCAACCACTCGGCGTGGCGGTCGGCGAGGATCTGTTTGTGGATGGGCTTGGCGGCGGCGCCATCAGCCCCGACTGGCTTTTGTTGCTCTGCTGGCCCCTGGGCGTCGGCTTGCTCTGGCTGGCGGCGCGGGCCGGCGGACTCGGCCCCTGGCAGGCCAGCGCAGTGATGATCGGGCCGGCCCTGATTGTTCCCTTTGCAACACTCTTCGAGGCGCCGCGCCTGGCCTTCGGCTCGATCTGGGCCGTTCAGGCCGGGCTGATCACGCTTGCCTCGGCGCTGGTGTTTGCGGCGGTGGTTCCCTGGACGCTCCAGCGCTTCGATGCGCCGATCGCGGCGAAACTCCTGCCCTGGCTGGTGCTTTTGCTCAGCGGCAGTTTCTATCTGAAATACGCCGGGCAGTGGTATCCCGAGAGCATGCCGGGCGATTTGCAGTTGCATATCAACCGCTTCACCCGCACCGCCCTCGGCGAGTTGTACTTTCGCGCCCAGCATCGCGGGCTGCCCTTCCCATTCCCGAATGCGCCCTACCTGATGATTGCGCCGCTTACGCTCAGCGGGATCCCGCTGCCGCGGTTGTATGAGTTTACCGCCGCCGTCTTCGAGAGCCTGGCAGTGCTGGTGGTTTACCTGACGGTGAGCCGGCTGAGCGCCAATGCGCGGATCGGGTTCTTCGCCGCCCTGACGTATACGCTTGTTGCCGTCGGGCATATGAATACCTGGTTCTCATTCCAGACCCAGGTGGCGACGCAGTTCTACTCGGTGCTGTTGCTGGCGGTGCTCACCCTTGGTTGGCCCGATTATCGCGGCTGGACGCGCTGGGGATTGGCGGGCCTGCTGTTTGTGATGGTCTTTCTGGGCCACATCGGTTCGTTCATCAACACCGCCGTGCTCGGCCTGCTGATCGTGCCGGTGCTCTGGTGGCGCGCCCGTGGCCCGGAACAGCGTCAGGGCGCCTTGAAACTGCTCTGGTTCGGGGTATTTGCCGCCGCCTTCGCCGGGATCTTTTATTACACCGCATTCTGGGATCTGGTGGTAACGCAGGTGAGTGGTGTGTTCACGGAAGGCTTGAACGGCGTCACCGAGCGCGATCCGATTCCGCGTTCCGATACGTTGCACGCGCTCTGGTACGAGGGCATGATCCTGCATTACGGCTTTTTCCCGATTGTTCTGGCGATCGCCGGAGCCTGGATGATCAGCCGTGATCAACGCTATCGCGATCATCTGCTGCCGCCGCTGATCTGGCTAACCTTTCTGGCCGCACTGAGCCAGGGGATTTTGCCGCTGATCACCCTCTCGTCGATCACCACGCGCTGGCTGACGTTCGCCGGCTGGGCGATCTGCGTAGCCTCGGCCTTCGCATTCGAGGCGATCTGGCGGCGCGGCTGGTTCGCGCGCCTGGGTGTGATTGGGATGTATTGCTTTGTGTTCTGGCAGACGGCGATTGTCTGGGCCGAGGCGATGTTCCTGCGTGGCCCGCCGCCCGAGCCGTTTTAAGCGTGGAAGACTTCGTTTTTCGGTTCGTTTCGGCGTGAAAGCCGCCGAAACGAACCAGGTTTAGCTGCTACTCGGCGGGTTTGCTGCGCAGCCGGCGCATTTCGTCGGCCCGCCGCCGCCACAAGTTCAACCAACCGGCCTTGCGCTGCCGCCACGTCCCCACAATGCCATAGGGCAAGAACAACACAATCAAGATATACACAACCCCGAAGATCAGCGGCCAACGCGGGCCAAAGAGGTCGTTGAGCCAGTAGCCGAGCAACTGGATCACACCGGCGCCCAGCATCGGCCCGATCAAGGTGCCCACGCCGCCGATGATCGTCATCAGGAGTGCGTTGATCGTCGTATTCACGCTCAGCATGGCCGGGTTGGCGTTCAAATTCCAGATCGCGTTCATCGCACCGGCCAATGCCGCCATTACCCCCGAGATGCAGATCGCCGTCAGCTTGAAAACAAAGGTGTTGTAGCCGATCACCTGTGCCCGCGACTCATTCTCGCGGATCGCCACCATCACCTTGCCGGTCGGCGAGTTGACTACGCGCCGGGCGATGAAATACATCAGCACCGCAAAGCCGAGCGTCACGAAATACAACAGCAAGCGCTCGTTGGTCGGGCTCATCCACGGCGGCACCGGGATGCTCTGCAACCCATCTTCGGCGCCCGTCCACTGGCGAAAATCGGTCGCCTCGGCCAGAATAAAGAACATCTGGGCAAAGGCCAGCGTCACCATCGCCAGGTAAACGCCGCTCACGCGGAGTGAGAGCACGCCGATGATCAGGCTCTGGGCGATCGCCACCAGAATCACGAGCAACAGCGTTGGCCCCAGGCCCCAGCCGGCATGCTTGAGCAGAATGCCAAGCACATAGGCGCCGCCGCCGAAAAACATGGCATGGCCGAATGAGAGCACGCCGGTGTAGCCCATCAGGATGTCGTAGCTCATTGCGTAGACCGCCAGGATAAAGACCTGGATCAGCATGCCTTGCCAGAACTTCGGCATCCCCTCATCGACCGCCTGGCCGGTTAAGGCCGACATCACAAAGGGAAACAGACAAAGCGCGATCAACAGCCCAATCGCCGCCCCGCCTTCCCAGGAGATTTTCAATCGCACGGCGCACTCCTCAGTAGGTGTGTAAGGGCGAAACATTCGCCTGCAACGAAGAACGACGATCGCAGCGAATCAAAGGCGAATGCTTCATCCCTGCGGAAATGATTTTGTAGGCCGCCACTTCGCCCCGACTAATCTTTTTTGCCGAACAATCCGTTGGGCCGCAGCAGCAACACCAGCGCCATGATCAAGACTGTGGAGGCGCGGGCGATCGAGGGTGAGAACTTGATCGCCTCGGCCATGCCGGGCAACTGGATGCCCGAAAGCACGATCTGGTCGCCGAAGGCGCGGGCCAGGCCCACCAGCAACGCGCCGATCGCCGCGCCGGTGTAGCTGCCCATGCCGCCGATCACCACGGCGATAAAGGCTTGCAACTGAAATTCCTGGCCGATGTTCGGGTTCACGCCGATAAACGGCGCCGCCGCAACGCCACCCAGAGCGGCCAATCCCGCCCCCAGGGCGAATACCAGCGTAAAGACGCGGCGCACATTAATCCCAAGGGCCTGCACCATCTCGCCGTCTTGCACCCCGGCGCGGATGATCATGCCCAGGCGCGAACGGCGCAGCAGAATCGCGATCCCGACGAACATCAGCAACCCAAGCCCGATAATAAAGATCCGATAGCTCGGGAAGGGCCGGCCAAGCACATCGATACTGGCGCAATTGTCACTCAGCCAGGCGATCAGGTTCGGCGAGGGGCAATTGTCGCCGCGCTGATTGAAGAACTCCGGCACATCCATGTAGTAGCCGCTCGGCCCCCAGACGCCCTTGATCACCTCGGTGCCGACAAAAACCAGGCCCAGTGTCACGAGCACCTGGTAGATCGGCCGGCTATAAAGCGGGCGAATCAAGCTCCACTCGATCAAGCCGCCAAGGGCCGCGCCGCTACCTGCACCCACCACCAGCGCCAGAATAAAGCGCAGATTCGAGTCGAGGCCAAGGATTGCCTGCTCGCCGGAAGCTCGCAGCGGCCCGATCGCGAAAGCAAGCAAGATCAACACCGCGCCGCTGATCGCGCCGTTCCAACGCGGCACCTGCGCACTGGTTCGACGCACATTCAGCGCCAAACCCACAACCGCTCCCGCTGCCGCCAACGCCGCCAACCGGCCCATAAACCGGCCCAGCGGCTCCTGCGCCTCGGCGGTCGCCACCTGGCCGCCGGCACCAAAGCCGGTTGATGCGAGAGGTGCGAGATCAAAGCCGGATACGCCGAGTAGCAGCAGCGCAGCGGCCAGCACCCAGAGCACACCAACCACAACCTGGCCGCGCCGGCCGTCCGGCGCCCGCAGTCCGCGCCGCACCGCGAGCACCCCAACCAGTTGCACCGCACCGGCCAGCACCAGAATAAAGGGCAAGGTGTTGAGCAACAGGCGCGGGTTGGCGTACAAGGTGTAGCCCATATAGGCGCCGGCCATAAACAGCAGGCCGTGGGCGAAATTCAGCACGTCCATCAGGCCGAAGATCAGCGAAAGCCCGGCAGTCACCAGAAAATACAGTGCGCCCAACGTCAACCCCGAAAGCAAAATACTCGCCGCAACCCGTGGCTCGTACTGAATCGCAGCCCAGCCGAGCACAAAAACCGCCAGAGCGAGACCGATCAGTGCCGGGCGGTTCTGCTTCAGAAAATCACTCATGCGGCCCCCAGATACTTGGTAATCAAGGCCTGATTTTGCACCAGATCGGCCATCATGCCGCTATTGGCATTCTGGCCGTCATCAAGGATGTAATAGCGGTCGGCGAGTTGCGCGGCCATGTGAAAATTCTGCTCGACCAGCAACACCGTCATGTCTTTGGAGAGCCGGCGCAGTGCGGCGACAATCTGCTCGACGATGATCGGCGCAAGCCCTTCACTCGGCTCATCAACCAGCAACAGGCGATTGTCGGGCACAAGGGCGCGTGCGATCGCCAGCATCTGCTGCTGGCCGCCGGAAAGCTTGCCGCCGGGATGCTTGATCAGGCGCTTCAGGTCGGGGAACAGTTCAAAGATCAGGTCGGAACGGCGAGCCAGATCGCCGCGCTTCCGCTCAGCTAAGCGCAAATTCTCTTCAACACTCAGATCACGAAAGATCGCCCGATGTTCGGGCACATAGCCCACGCCAAGCTGCGAGATCTCGTAGGCCGGGCGGCCCTGGATCGCGGAATCTTCAAAGATCACGCGACCGGTGCGGGGCGGATTGAGTCCGATGATCGAGCGCAGGGTGGTGGTTTTGCCGGCGCCATTACGACCGAGCAAGGCAATAATGCTGCCCTGCGGCACCTCCAGCGTCACCCCTTCAAGGATGTGATGCTGGCCGATGAAGGTGTGGATCTGTTCAACTTTGAGAATGCTGGGCATGGCGATAATTCTCCCCCAGGTAAGCCTGCTGGACGCGCGGATCGGCCGCGATCTGCGCCGGCCCGCCTTCGGCCAACACGCGCCCCTGGTGCATCACGGTAATCGTATCGGACATGCGCATCACCACGCCCATATTGTGTTCCACAATCAGGATTGTTTTGTCGCCGGCCTTCTGAATCTCGCGCAACACATCAAGCAACAGCGGCACCTGCTCGGTCGCCATCCCGGCGGTCGGCTCGTCGAGCAGCAGTAACTCGCTGTCGCCGGCCAGCAGAATCGCCAACTCCAGCCGCCGCTTATCGCCGTGGGGCAGAGTCGCGGCGATCACATCCTCACGCTCGGCGAGGCCAACCTGTTCCAGGGCGGTGTGGGCACGATCAAGGTAAGGTTTCAGCCCCGCCGCCGCACGCCAAATCTTCAGGTTATCGCGGCCGCGGGCCTGCGCCGCCAGACGCACATTTTCCAGCACCGTCAGGTTCGGA
>JAAUQO010000016.1 GCA_012032775.1 Oscillochloris sp.
CTTTTGCAAACGCGTTGGAATTATGCGCTATTGTATCGTTACGCTAAATGCTTGCAAGCTGCGCTTGCATCATTCAGCCGGTGATAAGGTACATTTTCAGGGAGGGCAAGCCCTCCCTGGCCCTCCCGATACCGCAACATCAATGTGGAAGCATTTAGATATTACAGATAGAAAGAACGTCCATGGACTTTCAAAAGAGCATTGTTTTGAATCACGGTATGCTCGCACGCCCGACATTTTTGCCCGATGCAACCCTTGGTGTAGTGCGATCGCTTGATACGCGTGATATACGCGAAACCGGCATCCACGGCCTGGTGATGAATGTATTCCATTTGATGCAAAAGCCCGGATCTTCGACGATCGCAGCTTTGGGCGGCTTGCATCGAATGGCCGCCTGGGATGGTCCTATCATCACCGATTCCGGCGGCTTTCAGGCATACAGCTTGATTCGTCAAAATCCTAAGTTCGGACGCCTTACAGATCAGGGAATCACCTTTCAACCTGAAGGGGCGGATCGGAAATTCCAACTGACTCCTGAAAAGAGTATTCAGCTTCAATTGGCTTATGGTGCCGACATTGTTGTCGCACTTGACGATTGCACGCATGTCGATGATGCTCTTGTCGAGCAACAACGTTCGGTTGAGCGCACAATTCGCTGGGCAAAACGTTGTAAGGCGGAATATGAGCGTCAAATTGAACAACGCCGTCTAACAGATGATCGTCCATTGATCTATGGTGTTATCCAGGGCGGTGGTGATTTTACATTACGAGCGGAGTGCGCTGAGGCGCTTTTGGCGATAGGCTTCGATGGATTTGGTTTCGGCGGTTGGCCTCTCGATGCACAAAACCGGCTGTTACACGAGGTGCTGGCATTTACACGAGCACAAATTCCGGCGGCAATTCCAATGCATGCACTTGGCGTCGGCCATCCGGAAAGTATTGTTGCGTGCGCGCGTATGGGTTACGATCTGTTTGATAGTGCCTTACCGACCCGTGATGCACGCGGCGGGCGACTGTATACATTTACCTCAGACCCGAGTAAACCTGGTTTTCGCCTGAGTGGTTCCTGGTTCGACTACATCTATGTTGCCGACAAAAAGCATATTAAGGCCGACAAACCGATCTCGCCGGGATGTTCATGCCATACATGTCGCCATTATAGCCTGGGTTATCTTCAGCACTTGCATAAGGCCGGCGAAACATTGTTTCTGCGATTGGCGACGATCCACAACCTGTTTGTTGTACATCAGGTGATGCAACTATTGGCCGCCGAGCGGATGCGGGGGGGCGCATGAATTCGCTTGACGAATTAGTGGCAGCAGTTCTTAATAGTTCTAAGTATAACACAATTGATGTTGCATTAATAGAGGCGATCGCAACCCGGGAACTTGCTATTCGGCCTAATTTTCGTACGGCTTTGAAAGAGACGAAAGCCCGCTTGCATCAGATCGCAGGTGCATACTTCGAGCGCCCCCCCGGCTACAAACGATGGCTGGACGAATTGCAGATGCGGCAACCGGCTGAACGTCCGGCCCTTTGTCGTACGATTATGGCCGCCCACGCCTCTACTCGTGAACGGCAGGCATTTCTTGATGATTTTTACCGGCATATTTTCGCCAAAATCCCTCCGGCGAGCCGGATTATCGATCTCGCCTGTGGGCTGAACCCTTTAGCGACGCCCTGGATGAACCTGGCACCGGGCACATTCTATCGGGCCTGCGACATTTACCACGATCTGTGTGCGTTTCTTTCCGGGTGTCTTCCCTTGTTGGGCATGCAGGGAGCGGCTGAGGTATGTGATCTTGTCACGGCGCCACCGCCATGGCCCGCCGATGTTGCATTCATTTTGAAGACATTGCCGGTGTTAGAGCAGGTACGGCGCGGCGCGGGTTATGATCTGCTGCGAGCGTTGCATACGCCCTGGATGGTGGTCTCTTTTCCGACGCGTAGCCTGGGCGGGCGCAATGTTGGCATGGCCGCTCATTATACGGCGCAGATGCAGGCAATATGCGCAGCCGAACAGTGGCAGTACGCGACAATCGAATTCCCGAATGAACTGGTGTTTCTTGTCGAGAAGCGCGTTGCGAGTTAGCGCCCAATCAGTTCGCGCAAGGTTGTGAGCAGGCTGCTGAGATTGCCGTTTTGGATACATAGGCGCTAAAGCCCTGCGCAACAAATTCACCATGCGTCTGCTCGGCGCGGGCCGTGTACGCGACAATCGGGCAGGTAATTCCTGCGGCCCGTAAGGCGCGAAGTGTGCCCAGGCCATCCAGATCGGACATACTAATATCAAGAACGACCACATCCGGTGGCCGTTCGCCGGCAACATGCAAGGCTTCGTTGCCGCTCCCAACCGACTCAACCTCGTAGCGCCCGACGTGGCGCAGGACACGCTCGATCATTGAGCGTGCGGTGTACACATCATCGACCAATAATACGCGCGCCATTGCTCGACTCCCCGATCGACGTCATCCTATCGCGGGATGTTCCTGAAGCAGTTGCAGCCGCGATTGTAGCTGCCGACTGCACTCGCGGCAGTGTAAAGTAGAAAATACTGCCTTTGCCGAGTTCGCTTTCCAACCACATTCGTCCGCCGTGTAATTCGACCATCCAGCGGCAGATAGCCAGGCCGAGCCCGGTGCCGGTATGGTGGCGAGTATCGACGTTTTCGACTTGTTCAAACTGGCGAAATACGCGTTCCTGATCAACAAGGGCGATCCCGATTCCGGTGTCGCGCACCCAGACTGTCACATCGTGCTGATCGGCATTGGCGCCAATCGCAACTTCGCCGACACTGGTGAATTTACAGGCATTCGAGATCAGGTTCAGCAACACCTGGCGGACGCGAATTTCGTCGGCGAAAACGCTCGGCAGCGGGCCACGGATCTCGCGGCGCAGCAGAACCGGGCGCTCGTTAAGCAATCCGCCGGTGGTACGCATAATCTCGTCGATCAAAGGAACCAGGGGTAGAGCGGTGCGATTGAGTTCCAGCCGGCCGGCCTCAACTCGGGCCAGATCGAGGATATCGTTGATCAATTGAAGCAGGTGCTGGCCGCTGCGCCGGATCTCGTTGAGATCGACACAGGCCGCCTCCGGCAGGTGCTGGCCTTCGTACATCTCGGGATGTTCGATCATGGCCGTGCTGAAGCCGATGATAATATTCAGCGGCGTGCGTAGTTCATGGCTCATGGTCGCCATAAAACTCGACTTGGAGCGATAGGCCGCTTCGGCATCGGCGCGGGCCGTTTCGAGTTCAAGGCTCTGACGGTACAGTTGATCGTTGAGTTGATCGCGCTCACGGATAGCGAGTTCGAGGCTGGCCTGAGCTTCACGAAAGAGTTGTTCACGGCGCTCGGATTTGAGCGCGGTTTCCAATGCCCATGTGATTGTGCCGTGGATGCTATGGCTGACAGCCCAGAGCAGGCCGGCCGCGCCGAAATGCATCACCACCATTGTTAGCCCGATAGCGAGAATCGTGTCGATGCCGGCGTAGCTCTGGTTATACCAATTTGGAAAGAGCATCAACAGAGCCAGAGTGAGCAGGGAAGCACGAGCGACATTGAATGGCGCGCGCGGCGAAACCAGTACACCGGCGCAGATGATGCCGATTACGGAGGTGTAAATCAGGGCGTTATCGGCAAGCCCAAAAGCCGTGATGGTCAGAATCGGCAGTACGCCCAGGCTGTAAGCGATGACATTGCCGGCGGGGCGGATGCGTTTGCGGCGCAACAGGTAACTGCTATACCAGATTGTGCCCACAAATCCAAAAACAAGCATGTAGGGCCAGACGCTTGCCCGCCATTGCGCCAGCAGAAGAAGGCCGAACGCGGCTGCCGTAATCCCGCTGACAAGCACCAGCAGCGGGGGTAGTACCTCTGCGGCGAGTGTTTCATCGGGGGTTGAAGGCGTACGCTGCATGATCTATCCCGGAGTGAACGGCAATCACCTTATACTTATTCTAAACGATCATAAGCACCATTCTGTAATACGCTGCGGCGTTCTGGCGCATGTTGATGCGCCTGGTTCTATGGTTTGCCTGTAAATTGGGCAAACCATAGAACCGGGTTCAAGGTTTTTTAGCGATTGAGCATTGGCAGGTAGATTCTTTCCGGCACTCCAACCGGCGGCGTTGGGGTTGCGGTTGGGGTAGCGGTTGGGGTAGCGGTTGGGGTTGCCGTATTGGTTGCGGTGCTGGTTGCGGTGCTGGTTGCGGTGCTGGTTGCGGTGCTGGTTGCCGTTGCCGTACTGGTCGGCGTGTTCGTGGGTGTGTTGGTGGGTGTGGGATCGGGTTCGGCGCCATAGAACGAGCACAGGGTCTCATCCCAGAGGCGGGCCATTTCATCAAGCCCGGCCTGGGTTGGATGCAGATTATCGGGATTGCCGTTGGTTGGATCGGTAAGGCTAATCTGATTCTGGTTGGCCTCGAAGTGATCGTAGAACTGCGGGCCGAGATAGGTTGGCCCGCCGATAGTGCTCACCACGTCTGCGATCTCGCTGTTGTAACTCTGGGTGGTGGCGCGACGGGTTGTGGCCTGTGGTGTTGTGCCGTCATTGCGCCAGGGAATCCGGGCAACCCAGATCGCCAGATTGGCGTTACCGCTGCGCAGGCCCGTGATCACGGCCTCCAGATCCTGACGGTATACGTTCGCCGGAACCTGGATGTTGATCCCGGTACTGAGAGTGGAAGTGGCATCATTGGTGCCGACCTGCAACAACACCTGTTCGGCGCCGAGGTTAGTGATATGGCTGCGATAGGCGGCAGCTTTGCCGAGCACATTGATCCAGCCGGTGGTGCCGACGCGATCACTACTCGCCGGTGTATTCTCGTCTCCATACAGATCACGCCCGGTGCGAATCTGGCTGATGCCGGAGTTGAGGATGAAGACCGGGCTGTTCAGGCACTGGCTCAGGCGATTATTCAGTGCGATCTGGTAGCCGGCGTACTGATTATTGTTATCGCTGGAGTTATCCATTTGCAGATAGTTGCGGCCATCGGCGCTAACCAGATTACCCGAAGTAGGCGGGCTGGTTACCGGATAGCCGGGATCGCCGGGCAGCAGATAAGCGCCCCATTTGCCGGCGGTGATCGAATCGCCGATGCCGACGAAGATCCGCCCGTAGGCCAGATCTGTGAAACTACGACTGATGCCCGAGGGCTGGCCGTTCACCAGCAATTCGGCCTGGGCCGTGTATTCGGCGCGCCGGGGCAACGGCACATCGGCGGTATAACCGTCGGCGCCGGTGGTGTCGTTCATGGTTGCCACCACGCCGAAATCATCGCTTATGCTAAAACGCACCCCGCTAAAGCCGTCCGGCGCATCCTGCGGCGTAGCGCGCAGCCTGAGGGTGTCCCAGGTTTGAATGTAGGGGATGCTGAAGACATCGCTGGTAGTGGGTGGGCCAGGGGCGGGATTGGTTCGTGCGGGCAGATTGGCATCGACCACCAGCAAGCCGTTTGGATCGACATCGCTGCGGGGCGTGTCATTGGGGCGCAGGATCTCCAGGCCGACAGCCGGCGCCGCCAGGGTACTGAGGGCCAGGTTACGGGCGGCCGGATCGCTGCTTTGCGGCAACAGCCCAAGATACTGGATCTCCAGCCGAGCGCGTTCGGGATCATAATCGGCCAGATAATGCACGCCTTCGATCAGGGGCGTTCCGCCGATACTCAGACGAAACTGCGGATTCGTCCAGTTGGTGATCCGGAAGCGTGGTTGGCGCACAGTGGTAGCGAGCGGCACAAGTTGCAGCGTACTGCCGTTACTGGTTGCAGTTGCGAGCATCGTGCCGAAGGCATCGCTGGGAACCTGACGCTCGGCTTGGATTGCCGCCGATTCGGCGGCCGCCGGTGGCGGTGGATCGGCGACCCAGGTATTGAGGTAGAGCATCCAGGTGCGAACACGGTTGCTGCCGGCATTGGTATCGCTGATCGGGATAAGCGCTGCGCCGACGGAAGAATCCGGCGCGAGATTGAGTGCCGTATCGAGCACATCGCCGCGCAACTCAACCGCGATCTGGCCACCGGCCCAGATTGTGTAGCGAAGCCGGAACGGTTGGCCGTCGCTCTTGCCGGCCCAGACAACCTCGGCCCGCAGGCGCGACGAAGCGACGACGATCGGCTGGTTATCGAGCAATACACCGCTGCTGCTCTGGTGGATGAGGAGCGGTTGATCGGCGACGACGAGATTTTGTGAGCGGGTGGGATCGGTTTGCAGATCGTACCAGGCGCCGATCCCGCGCCGGCCGAGGGTAAGTGCGAAATGTTCGGGAAGCTCAACACTCACAGCGGGATCGGCTTGATTGGATGTGGTGATGAGCAAGCCGGAAATGGGAGGTGATTGTGCAGCGGCGCTTTCCGGGTGGCTGAGATTGGTGATCAGCAGGCTGGCGACGATGCCTGACAACAGCCAGAATGACCACCAGCGGACGATTGTGAACTTAGATGAGCGATTCAGGTACATAAGTGTGTGGTATGCCCGAAACAGCTATACGGCATATGGTCGAACTGAAACGCGGTTCGCCGGAAAGCGAGCATGTGGCGAGTGGCCGGATCGCAGGACACGCTACTATATACAATCAAAAGCCGCAGAGCAATCGTCATATACACGATGCAGCTCTGCGGCTTTCGCTTAGCTGAAACTAACTCTGGCCACCGATGGCGCGTGCGAGCAAGGGTTGCGGGTCGGGCACCTGTGGTTGCGGGTCGCCGACGGCAATCCCGATCGGCTCGGGGATGGGATTGCGGAAGGATGGGATCAACGTGTTGAGCGTGCGCAAAATCAGCGAATGATCATCGCGTTGCGCCGCGATTTCAAGCATCTGAATATGCTGGAGCAACGCTTTCGGCACCAGGGTAGAGGCATTACAGGCGATGAAGATCTTCTCGTGGAAGGTGCGCTGATAATCTTCGCCGGCGACAAACAGTTCTTCGTAGAGCTTCTCGCCGGGGCGCATCCCGGTAAAATGGATGTCGATATCGCGCCCAACCTCAAGACCAGAAAGTTCGATCATATCGCGGGCCAGATCGACAATTTTAACCGGCTCACCCATATCGAGCGTGAAGACCTCGCCGCCATTGCCGATCGTGGCGGACTGGAGCGTCAGTTGCACGGCTTCGGGGATCGTCATGAAGAAGCGTACCATCTCAGGATGGGTGACGGTCACCGGCCCACCTGCGGCGATCTGCTGCTTAAAGGTGAGCACCACCGAGCCGCGGGAGCCGAGCACATTACCGAAGCGCACGGCGACATACGGCTTGCCGGAACGCTCGGCCGCTTGATGAACCAGCAATTCGGCGACGCGCTTGGACGCGCCCATCACACTGGTTGGGTTCACGGCCTTATCGGTCGAGATCATCACAAAGTGTTGGACATCGACGGCCAGGGCGGCATTAAGCAGATTGCGCGTACCGAGCACATTGTTTGTGATCGCCTCGGTGGGATTAGCCTCCATAAGCGGCACATGCTTATGGGCAGCGGCGTGAAAGACCACTTCAGGCCGGAACTTATGAAACACCGCTTGCATACGATCGGCGAAGCGAATATCGGCGATCACCGTGGTGAGCCTGGTTCCGGCCGGCAGTTGTTTGCGGAGTTCATTCTCGATCACAAAGACCGAATTCTCGCCGTGGCCGAGAATAATCATCTCGGCGGGGCTACACCGCAGCACCTGGCGGCAGAGTTCGGAGCCGATCGAACCGCCCCCGCCGGTGATGAGCACCCGCTTGCCTTTCAACAGCGTCGCAACAGCGGCAATGTCGGTGCGCACCGGTTGGCGGCGCAGCAGATCCTCGATCTGGACATCGCGCAACTGATTCACGCTCACCTTGCCGTCGAGCAGTTCATACACGCCGGGCATGCTTTTCGTCTCAAGGCCGGCGCGCTCGCAAATCTCGACGATTTTGCGGATCATCTTGCCGGGGGCGCTGGGCATGGCGATGATAACGCGATGTACTTTATGATCACGGGCGAGATGCGGAATATCCTGGTGACACCCAAGAACGGGCACGCCGTGGATGCGCAAATCCTGCTTCATCGGGTCGTCGTCGATAAAGCCGACAACCTCAACCGCGATCTGGGGGTTTTCGCGCAATTCACGCAGCATCAGCGAGCCGCCCGAGCCGGCGCCGACAATCAAGGCGCGGAGAACATTCGAGCGCGCGCCATTGAGACTGGCCTCACGCTTTGTTTTGCGCCGGAGCACATCGGCCCGCCAGAGCAATCGCGACACCAGCCGTGGGCCGGTTGTGACGGCCAGCGAGAGAAACAAAAAGATCACCGGAACCGAGCGCGGCAGGTTGATCGGCGGCGCAAATTCGACAACAATAAGTGCAATGGTGCCAAGCAGAAGATTTGCGCCGGTGATGGTTGCACCGAGCAACATCAGTTCATCGAGTGAGGCGTAGCGCCAGAAGCGTTTGTAGACACCGAAACGTGCGAACACCACCGGGACAATCACGATACTCAGCAGGCTGAATACCAGAAAACCGCTCCACATCGCTTCGAGGTTGAAACTCTCCAAACGAATCACAAAGCTCAGGTATGCTGCGAGCGGTAAAAGCAAAAGATCGCTTGCGAAGAAGTAGCGATTACGGATTGGCGAACTAATGGTAGGCACTCTCACAGGTCTTTCCTTTCGTGCGAAGCACGTGCGATGCCGTTGCTGGTAGGCGTGTTGGTGCTTACGGCAAAGGCCTGGTGGAGGGCGGCATTGCACCCGGTATGCAGGAAGTGTAGCGATTATTCCTGAATAGCTGATGTTGGGAAGCCGAATCTAGGATGACGAAACTGTTAATCTCCAGCTTGCTTGAATGAACAAGATGGCAGAATTCTTCATTCTGATGCGCTGAAAGATGAACAGTGTTGCGGCGTAAATTCATAGCGCAAACTGTAGTAGGCTGTGGCGAGCAATTCACGAGCGATGGATCGTACGCCGGACGGCCGGAGCCACCAGGATGCGCGCGGCGCCGCAGTTGATGGGGCGGGTTGGTAGGAAACCGTAATCCCGCTGCCGGCGAGTTGGCTGTTGATGGTGCAAATTGCCCGGCGACCGTGGTACCAACTGGTTACCAGGATCAGCCGGCGGGCCTGGCGTTCGCGCGCGGTGGCGGCGATCGCCTGAGCATCCTCCAGGGTTGATGTGCTGGCAAGCAGAGTCTGACGACGGATTGGAACACCGGCTTGAAAGGCGCGATAGCGCATCGTCTCGCCCACAGTTACCCGATCGGCGCTACTGGCATCGCCGGTGATCCAGACTTCGGGTGCTGCGCCGGCATTGAAGAGTGCGGCGGCGAGATCGACGCGGCCGTCGATCTCGCCGCCCAGGATCACAATTGCGTCGGCGCCTTCGGGATCGCCGATCGCCGGTATATCGAGCCAGGGCGCAATCAGATGGAGAATCAGATAGCCGCCGATCACCGCAATCAGGGCCGAGCCGGTCAGGCGTATCAGAGCCTGCTGCATTGTCTATGCCAATGCGGCACGCAGTTGTGCGCACACATAATCCACCTGCTCTTCCGTTGTTACGCTGGAGAACGGCAAAGCCAGCGAAATCTCGCCAAGCCGTTCGGTAACGGGGAAATCGCCCGGTTCAAATCCGAACGACTGGCGGTAGAACGGTTGAAGGTGGATAGGGGTGAAATACGGGCGGCTTGGTACGCCGGCTTCGGCCAGTCGCTGCATCACGGCGGTACGATCGGCAGGCGGCAGGATCCGCACCACATAGACAAACCAGCTCATGCGGGTTGTGGATGCTGCGACAAACGGCCGCTCGACCAATGCCAGGTCGGCGAGGCGCTCGTTATACCAGGCGGCAACCTGAGCACGCCGGGCGAGCATCTCATCAAGCCGGTTGGTTTGGACAAGACCGAGGGCGGCGCTGAGTTCATCGAGACGATAGTTATACCCGAGCCGTGTATGGTTGAGCCAGGCGTCGAACACGTCGCGGCCCTGATTGCGAAGCGATCGGAACAGGGTTGCGTAATCGTCGCGATTGGTGACGATCATCCCGCCTTCGCCGGTGGTCATCTGCTTATTGGGGTAAAAGGCGAAGACGGCGGCATCGCCGAAGGTGCCGGACGGCCGATCCTTATAGGTCGCTCCGACCGACTCACAGGCGTCTTCGATCACGGCAAGTTTGTGTTCAGCGGCGACGGCGAGGATCGGATCCATATCGGCGGGTTGGCCGAAGGCGTGGATCGGCATAATCGCGCGCAATTGTCCGATCGCGCCGCTGCGCAGTTTGCGCGGCAGCCAGCGACGGGCAGTTTCGCCGCCGCGGGCCAGATCGGCGGCGGCTTCACGCACCAGGTTCGGGTCGATATTGCCGGTGGCCGGATCGACATCGACAAAAAGCGGGATTGCTCGTTCATAGAGGATACTGTTCGACGAAGCGATGAACGAGAACGGCGACGTGATCACCAGATCGCCGTCGCGGGCTTCGGCAGCGATCACACACAGGTGGAGCCCACTGGTGCCTGAATTGACGCCGACACCATGTTTTGCGCCCGCATAGGCGGCGAGCGCTTCTTCAAACGCAACGATTTGCGGCCCAATGCTGAGGTAGCGGGTCTGCATCACTGCGTTAACTGCGGCGATCTCGGCATCGGTAATATCGGGCGAAGACATAGGGACGTGCATGAAAAGCTCCTTGTCAGACCAGGCCGAATTGGATGCGGATTGAGGTTATGAGCAAAGAAAGAACCGAGAACCGGAGGTGTTGGCTGCGGTGCTCGGCACTAAAAGCAGGGCTACTGCAATAACATTGTGGAACCGCCCCGAAATTATAACTGCCAGCCGGGCTCACGGCTACGGATCACGCGGGCCGGAACCCCCACGGCGGTTATATTTGCGGGGAGCGATCGGACAACGGCGGCGCCGGCTCCGATCACACTCCACGCACCGATCTGCAACCCCTGGATGGTGGCGCTGTTAATACCGAGATCACATCCTTCGCCGATAACGGTTGTGCCGCCGAGCTTCACGCCGGGCGCCATTGTCACAAAAGGATGAATGACGGTATCGTGGCCGATCGTGCAGGTTTTGTTGATCAATGCGTAATCGTGGATGGTTACATCACAGTCGATCAGCACATCAGGGTAGATAATCACCCCGGCGCCGATTGTCACGCGATCACTAATCCATGCGCGTGGATGGATCAGGGTGGCGATCTTCGGTCGGGCGATCCGTTGCACATGGCTTATGGTGCGTTGACGCGCGGCGGGGGCGCCGATTGCCAAGGCAACCGCTGCCCCCGGATGCTGAGCCAGCCATGTAAGATCGCCGAGTATCGGCGCCCCATGTAGTTCGCTGCCATGCAGGGCGGGATTGGCATCAAGGAAGCCGCAGAAATTCCAGTTTGCCCCGGCGCGATTACAATCCTCAAGAATCTGGCGAACCATGCGTCCAACTGCGCCGGCCCCAACAATCACAATATCTTCCGTCAACCGGACACCTCTTGCTGCTGCGATCCCACGAATGCCGGCATAGTCGCATGGCCCTCGGCACTGATGCCTTCGCGCTTGAAGACCTTAACAACCGTCAGGAAGAGGATTTTGATGTCAAGCCAGAGCGAGCAGTTTTCAACATACCAGACGTCAAGATGAAAGCGCTCTTCCCAGGAGATCGCATTGCGGCCATTGACCTGTGCCCAACCGGTGATTCCGGGTCGTACCTCGTGGCGACGGCGTTGATGCGGGGTGTAGCGGTTGAGATATTCCATCTTCAGCGGACGCGGCCCGACTAAACTCATCTCGCCGGTGATCACTTTCCACAGTTCCGGCAACTCGTCGAGGCTGGTGCTGCGTAGGAACTTGCCGAATGCCGTGAGGCGCTCTGAGTCGGGTAGTAATCGCCCTGCTGCGTCGCGGGCGTCGTTCATGCTGCGGAATTTAATGATATGAAACGGTTTGCCGTACAACCCCGGTCGTTGTTGTTTGAAAATCACGCCGCTGCCAAGGTAGACACGGACAAGCGTGGCGATCAGCAACATTATCGGTAGCAGTATCAGCAATGCCGGCAAGGTGAGAGCGATATCGAATAGACGCTTGCCGAACTTACGGTACATAATGATCCCCTCCCTATGCAATCGGTGCTCCCCAACACCGATTACCTCTGTGCTCCTTCACGGCTATTGTAGCGATCAGAGATGTACGCAAAATGAAAATACCGCGCTATGCGGATGTGACGCTGTTGGGCAAAATAGGCATCGCGCGAAGTGTACGCAGGCGAGACGCCTGAACGAATAAGCGCATTGGAACGCGCAGATCTGCAATAGAATGCGCTATCTACGATCTGGTATCGTAGAAACATCGCAGCCATAATGGTTGCAAGATCATCGCCAAAAGCGATCAGACTGGATGAAAAATCTGTCATCCAGTCTGATCGCTTTTGAAATGGGATTACGAAGGGTTAAAATAAGGTTACGAAGGTGTGTCGTACTAGCTACGATGAACTGCTTGTAATTCGCGCGGTGTAACGACCTGACGAAAGACCGCCTCCAGGCGCTCAGCCATCAGGTCACGGGCAAAGTGGCTACGGGCGAGGTGTTGGGCCGCTGCTCCGGCCCGCTGCAGGCCGTCGCGATCATGGACAAAGGCAGCTAGCTCGTGGGCGGCGGCGGTCGGATTATCGGGCGGCAACACCAGGCCGGCGCCGTATTCGCGCAGCAGATCGGCCTGCCAGCCGCCATAATTGATCGCGATCGGCCGACCGGCGGCCAGGGCATCGAAGAATTTGTTGGCGGAGTTATGCCACATCGCCGGGATCGGCACAAACAGCGAGGTTGCGACATCGGCGGCGGCAAGCAAATCCGGCATCTGCGCCTTGCTCAGCGGCTCCCAGACAAACAGATTGCGCCCCAACACCGCGCGATCATGGGCGTGGACGATCACCTGCTCGCGCTCGGCGCCGGTGCCGATGAGCACAATACGGGCATCAGGTCTGATCTGGGCCAGTTCGGCAGCCACATCAACCAGATAACGAACGCCGTTAATCAGGCCGAAGGTGCCGGTATACACGATCAGGGGCGCATCGGCGGCGAGGCCGGGAACCTGGGCGCGCATGGCGGCGCCGCGTTCACGGGGGACAGCGAAGAGATCGAGATCGCAGCTGTTGGGAATCACCGTCACTCGTTCGGGGGCGATGCCGCACTTGATCACACCTTCCGCCATCCCCGGCGAGAGCGCGACAATGTGATCGGAGGCCCGATAGGCGGCTCGTTCCAGGCTGCGGGCCGCCAGCACTGCGGCCGGATTGCGCAGCGCCCCAACGGCGATCGGCAACTCCGGCCAGAGATCGCGTACCTCGAAGACCATTGGAATGCGACGGCGGTATTTCGTCAGCATCGCCGGTAATGCGATGGTTAGCGGGGTGCTGGTGGCGAAAACCAGATCGGCGTCGTGGCGCAATACTTCTTGTGCGGCGCGAGCGGCGAAGGTGGCGAAGGCACGTATTCGGGCCGGAAAACTCATCCGGTTCGAGTAAGGCACATGCAAAATCGCCAACTCGATCCCTTCGTAGTTGGTGCGGGTGATCACCTGCCTGGGTGACAGTTCATGTGGGGCGAACTTCGCCGACGATGTGACCATTGTTACTGAGTGACCACCGGCAACCAGGCGCCGGGCGAATTCGTACGAGCGGGTGCCGCCCTTACTTTGCGGCGTGGCGAAATACTGATGCAGGTACAGAATACGCACCGGAATACTCCTTCAGCAAGCGCCGAGACCGGCATAAAGGTGTTGGAGCCGGTGTTCCATCACTGCCCAGGTATACTGGCTGGTGAACAGTTCACGGGCGCGGGCGGCATAATCCGCCAATCCGAGGCGGCGTTCACGGAGACTTTGCATGATCGCCGCGAGGCCCTGATGATCGCCGGGGGTGTAGATCAGGCCAAGTTGTTGTTGCTCGACCCATGTGGCGATCTTCATCTCGCGTGAGATAATCAGCGGGCGCCCGACGCTGAGCGCGTCGAAAAAGCGGTTCGGCAAGACCCACGAACGATATTCGGTGGTGCCGGCATCGCCACGCAAATAGGTGATCGCATCGCAGCTTGCGGCCAGCGTACGAAACTCCTCGGGCGTATCGAGCCAGCGATAATGTACCGCCGGATGGTTGACGAACACTTCGCGGGCATACTCATCGTGGAGCCAGCCGCTGGCCTGAATCTCGACGCTGCCGGGCGGCAGGAGATCGACCGCCTTGAGCAAAACTTCGAGGCCGTCGCGGCGACGTGAGAGCGAGCCGCCGGTACAGATCCGAATGGTGTCGCCGTCGGGCAAATGATGCGCCAATGCATCGCCGGGATCGCTGGGCGAATTCATCACCACAATCGCTTTAGCCGCGAAGGGGCCGAGCATCCGTCGCAACTGATCGCTGGTTTCAATAATTCGGTCGGCGCCGAGATGGGCGAGCTTGCGCAGTCCAAAGGCGGCGGCATTCAGATGCGGGCCGCTGTAGCGTTTTGCTGCCAGGCTATCGAAAATATCGAGCACGAGATAGCGATAAGCGATTCCGCGCAGCGGCAAGGCCAGCGCAGCCAGTGGTTCGTCGCGCACATGCACAATGGTTGGGCGCTCGCGGCGCAGCACACCGGCCACAAAGCGTGCGAATTGCGGCCAGCCATTCAGTGCGATCTCGCCGAAACCGGCCTGGTGGCGAAAGATGAAACAGCGGATATCGGGGTGCAGGATCGGCTTCTTGGCCGAATCCGGTTCACGATCCCAGCCGATATAGATCACCTCGTGCCCCAGAGCATGCAGGGAGTTGCAGATCTTGCCCTGGCGGTAATCGGTGCCGTCGTTGCGAGCAAGAAAGGCGACTTTCATCAGAACTTGATCCCCTGTTGTGCCAACTGAACCCGCCGCAGCCGCACCTTGAGCGGATTGAGAAAATAGAGACTTGTCAGACCATAAAGCACAATCTCGACCGGATGGAAAAATTCGAACAGCAAGCGCCAGCGTTCGCGGTCAACCCGCGCACGGTTCTGCGCCGTGGTCGATGCGCCGCCATAGACGAACTCCGCCAATGTCAGATCGACGTGCTGGAAGCGCAGGTTATGTCGGAAGCGGGCCTGCCAGATCAACTCCTGATCGGCGCAGAAGCGATACGCCTCATTCAAGCCGCCGAGCCGATGATAAACCTCGCGACGAGCCATCCAGGCCTGATGATTCATGTTCTTGCGGAACAGGTAGTAGCGTGAGAGCGTGCTGGGATGGCGGGTGCGCCGCTGCATCGGCTGGAGCAGCAACTCGGCATACACGATAGCGGCATTGCGGTCGATACGCTCGGCCAATTCGGCAAGCACCGTCGGACTCGCGAAGGTATCGCCGGCATTAAGAAAGTAGACATACTCACCGCTGCATTGGGCAAGGGCCTGGTTCATCGCCGAGTAGATCCCGTTGTCGGCGGACACATGGACATTGGAAACGCCGAGTTCACGCAAGCGCTCCGGGGTGCCGTCGGTCGAGCCGCCGTCCTTGACGATATACTCGATGTGCGGATAGGTTTGCGCAAGCACAGTCTGCGCAGTAGCGACCGCAGCCTCGGCGCAATTGAGCGTAACAGTGACGACACTGAAAAGTGGCGTAGTCATAATCCTCCTGCTATCAGGCGCCACTGCGCCGTGCGGCGACGAATCGGGTCGGAAGATAACGGTTGATCACCATCTGCGGTACCGACATTGTGGCGCGCTGCGATGCCTCTTCAAGCATCCAAAGCATTGCGATCGGCCAGTAAAGGTGAGCCGTGCGGACACTACTCCCGGCAACCTGCGAATGGATCATGGCGAAGATAAAACAACAGGCAAACGCAACCCGCCAGTGTGAATACTCATTCAGAACCGGATCGCTCAAGGCCCGATAGACCATGGCGCCGGCAAATGCGAGGTAGCCGAGAAAGAAGAGCAACCCGACAATACCCTGATCGACCATCAGACTGAGAAACAGATTGTGGGCCAGGATAGTGCGTTCGAATCCGACGCCGACGAACGGCGCACTCTGGATCTGCTCGATCCCCATCAGCCAGAATTCGGCCCGACTTTCGAACGGATTGAACGAGGCCGTCACATCACTCTCATCGTCACGGATGATCAGGTTTGGCGCCACTTGATACACGGATACCGCCAGGAACAGCACCACACCGGCGAGGAACATCACCCGCGACGCGAGCAATCCGCCCTTGCGCAAGCCCAGACAATATAGACAATCACTGCCAGAAGCACACCGCTCATCGACTGGCGGCGCCGGCAAGCAGGATGAAGTAGCCGCACCATGATGCCGCCAACAACGAAAGCCCGGCCACCCATGGACTTTTGGTCGAGACAAAAACGGTATGCAGAGGAGCAGGGCTAATGCGCAGAAGTGCGAGAAGAAGTGATAGTTAACCAATCCCAATCGCAGGATGCCGATGTCGCTCAGGCCCGGATCGCTGAGTAAGTACGAGAGCGGGATGTCGAGCACGCGGAGCGCCATGTAGCCCCCCCATGCCGACCAGAAGATAAACGAGGCCGCGAATCCCTTGACCCGTTTTAGATCCGAGGCGAACAACATGATCACCGGGATAACGGCGATAATGATCAGGAGCATCGGTCGATAGATCTGAATTTTGCTGCGGGCATCAAACAAGTACAGAAGCGCAAACGACCAGAACCACGACAGCAGCATCCAGCCGATGATCCAGCGATGGCTTTCAGGCACCCAGCCGAAATTCCCGAAACGCTTAGATGTCGGGATAAGCACAATGCTCCGTTCCCGATGCATATAGACCAGGGTTGATAGGGCGACGGCAGCCAGAAAGACCCAGGTTTGTGAAACGCCTGCAAACAGAATCAGCCGTGTCCATAGCCAGGCCGACAAGTAAAGCCCCAGGGCCAGTTCCGGCCGTCCACGCCATATGGTATATCCGCAGAAGAGCAAGATCAGCCCCATCTCGATCGGATTGGCGGGGAGATGTTGAAAAACTCACTCGGCATCGTCGAACCTCTCCGTCTACTTGTTGTTCGCACTCACCCGCGACTTGAGCAATCCCTGAGCACGTAGGAGATTGCCGAGTGCTTTGCGCGGATTAGACCAGAAGATATAGCGTAGATTAATCTTGAGTGCTTTGATGCTCTCAATCACGAGTGCGCGACGGGTCATACGGTGGTAGGCCGGCGTATCGATCATTTGTTCGATATCATCGACATGACGCAGTCGCACCTGATGAACGCCATTCGCAATCGCCCTGCGCAGGTGTTCAATCTGCGGCGGGTGTTTGCCTTTGAAGCGTGTAAGCCAATTTTGCGTGCCGTGGTGATCCATCACCTGTAGCGCATTAGCGGTGGTGATTTCATCGAGCACAGCCTGATTCTTCTTCAGCCGGTTGCGCTCCCAGGCCCAGGGTTGTTTCTCGTAGTAGGCGCCCTTGCGCACAAACTGATCGGGCAGCAACATCACATAGTGGTACATCCGTACACTGCGGCGGCCATTACTGATGCAGTGAATCTGGCGGCGGGTGATATCGCGTCCACGTTCATCGGCGACACTGGGCGGCCGATGGGTCATATAGCGGTAGCCCGGCCCCCACTTGAAGAGCCTGCGGTAAACTCCCCACAACTCGCCCTGAAAGCGAGGATGGTAGAAGAGGCCGCCGCGTAATTCATAGTCGAAACCGCCCCAAAAATGATGTGCGCGGAATGTCAGGCAGGTGGTTTCGGGATTCCGGGCCAGATAGTCCTTCACGCGCTCGATGTCGGCGGGTTGATAAAACTCGTCAATATCGATCTGCCAGAGCCAATCGCCGCTGGCGCGCTGCGCATAGGCCCGACTTTGCTGATCTTTTTCGCCCGGCCAGAAGCCATTCGGCAAGCCCTCATCCTCGGCGGTGACTACGATCAGCTTGTTTTCGGGATCCTCTTCTCGCTGAAAGCGGCGCAACTCCTCCAGGGTTCCGTCGATCGAATGCCCATCCGGCGTTGCGGCATGAGCCGCCAGCGGGCTTGCGCCCTCGGCGACGATAATCTGGTGGGCATGGGGGTAGAGCGCCCGCAAGTTGTAGCGAAGAAATGGTTCGCCGTTTAACACAATAATGCCGAAACTAATCCGCGGCGCATTCATGTGTGTACCTCACTCTGTCAGGCTGGCCACCGGCTGTGCGAGAACCCTGGTGCTGATCGGCACAACCGCCAGCAGGCGACGTACCGCCGCCGGATCGCCGCCGAATGCTTCCGCCGCCGCCATTCGCACCGGCGCCATCCGCAGTGGGCCGTGGTCGGGCAGATCCGAGCGCAATGGTCCCAGCGATCGCCACTTATGCGTCTGTACGGCATCCAGATCGAGCGTATTCAGGCGCGTGGCACCTAGCAGCGCACGGTAGTGCGGCGGCAACCGGCGCTGGGCGTGAAAACGGAGGGCATGCCACCTGAGCTTCAATCCGCGCAGCGGCTGCAAGTACGGCGGCGATGGGAACGCCGCCAGTTTCGGCCAATAACGCTGGAGGAGTTTGATTTGTAGGCCGCGATTACGGATCAACTCGGGCGGCAAGCCTAGCCCAAACTCGGCGTAGCTGCGATCGATAAACGGCGTGCGATCCAGGCCGTGATAGCCATTCATGATCGGCTGATACGAGATGCCGCGATGCAACCGGTTCCAGACGTGGATCATCACCATCTGCTGGTAGATATCCCAGCCCGGCATCGAGTCGATCTGGGTCTGGAGATTATCATTGATCTCGGCAAGGTACGGATGCGGGTCGAAATCGAGCAAGTTCCGGAGCGCTTCAACCGACCAGTAGATTCCATACTTCGTATAGCGCTCGATCATGCTCTTGCTCGGATCGAGCATGGCATCGGAGGGATGCCCGCCGCCGCCGGTTGAATTGCCCATGTAACCGCCTGGAATGAGCATGCGGCGCCCCGCGAGCCGTTGCAGGAACGGCAACTGGTACATGCCATGGGCGTGGAAACTGGCTCCGAACCAGTCCAGCCACTGCTCCATCCCAGTGGCCAGATAGTTCTGACCCAACTCAACCCGTTGCCAGGGAATATGCAATGTTTCGGCGACCCGTCGCCCCAGGGTTACTTCCATCGAGCTGAGCGGGCCGTAGGTATAGGCCTGCATCGGCAGCCCGAGATCGGCGGCGACCGCAGCGATCAAGCGCGAATCCATGCCGCTCGAAATCGGGAGCGCAATATCACCCGACACATTGGTCAAACTCCCGCCGATCGCGGCAACCAGCAGTTCGTACCAGTCGGCGATCAGTTTCTGTTCATCACGGCCACGCTCAATCTCCGGTGCGCGCAGCGACCATAGTTTCACTTGTTGCTGCACATGGCCCTGTTCCCAACGGCCATAACTGTCGGGCGGCAGAACCGTCATCGGGCGATAAAGCGTATCGCTGCCGAGGAACTGACCGAACATCAGTACCTCGACCAGGCCGCGCCGCGAAAAGTGTTCAGGCCCAAGATTGGCGGTCGCTACCGTCACCGGTTCCAGCGAGCTTACCAGCCCGATTTCTGGCGCTGTTGTGTAGAAAAGCGGGATCGTTCCGGCCCAATCATTCCAGATCTCCCAACTCCGGCCATCGGCGGCGATCTGGATCAGCACCACGCGCCCTTCCCAGGGCAGGCGGAAGTCGGTCGGGGTTGCGGCGCGCGCAAGCTGTTCTGCGACGCTGCTCCAGCGAACCTGATTGAGCGGCGATCCAACAAAAACCAGCACCGAGCCGTCGGGCATCCGATAGAGCGATTCCTGAGGATCGTAGTGACTCCAGAGGCACAATGTCGTCGCGCCGATCACGACTTCATGCACCTGAAGCCAGGGAAAATGGCGCAGCGCCTTGCGGTGGGCTGCATCCCAGCGCTCCCAATCCGATAAACTCAAGTTCGCGGCCAGAGAAAATCCAACGGCCGGCTGTGCATGAATTGTCTGCGTCGTAGACGACATAACGTAGCGATTCCTCTTGTCAGCCGTTACTGCTGCGCCGGTGCGGCATGCAAAACCGGCGGGCGGGCGGGAAGTCGAGCCGTATCAAGGTGGCGATACAGATTCGCCTTGCTGAATAGCGCAACAAACGGCGGTGTCGCCGGCCCATACTGTTGGTACGTCTGCCGAATACGGCTATAACCGGCGGCAAAGGCCGGGTAAGAGCCGGAACGAAATGTCAGGCCGCAATGGAAGCGGCGCGCCCAGTAAGCCATCAAGCCGTCGTCGGGCAACAGCGAGGGGCGGCCGTAGCTGGCGGCCTGAATCTGAATCCCACTGGAGCCGTAATGCCCGATGTAGGGCAGCAAGACGTACTTGCACGACTGGTAGGCCTGAGCCGTGACCCGTTCGTCGGTGATGAACCCTGCGGTCTCGAACATGCGGCCTTGTGCCTGTAACCGTTCGCGATAGCCCTGACTGACGGCGCTCATGCTGCGTTGCAGGTTCAGCTTTCCGCAGTGCAGAACGGCCGTTGCGGGCTGTTCAACTGCCAGGCGCAGCAGCCATTCGTAGCCGCGGCGATCCTGATTCGTTCCGTAGTAGAGCAAAATATCGCGGTTCTGATCTGACTGGCCGTGCAGGAATTCCTGCATCGCAGCCAGCAGATCATCCTGCGCCATGGCATCAGGTTCCGGCTCAAACGCCCGATAAATATCCGGCAACCAGCGTACCTGAGGGTGCCGGATCAACCCGACGAAGCGCGGGTCGAGCGAATAGGAAACGACATCAACCGGCAATTGGCTAAGGTAGCGGCGAAAAAACAGCAGATCGGCGCGCAATTCACGCAGGCGCCGGCCGATCGAGACATGGGGCTTTAGACCGGTGCCGCGCCGCAGCCAGGGCGCCAACGAGCCATGGTGCAGGAATAACTGCTCGATCCGGCCGACAAATTCCGGTTTCTGGCCGAGCCGGGCCAATTCTTTCAACGTGTGGCGAACCTGATCGCCGTCGGGGAAGAACGTCAGCCCGGTGGGATCCTGCAAGCGCCGGATCGCTGCAATCTCGGCCTGAGGTGCATCAAGATCGGACTGCCGATCGAGGTACACAATCTGCAGATTCGCCCGTCCGCGCAGTGCTTCGATATACGGCACTCGTTCGTCGGCGTCTACTCCGACCGCAATGGTTACCGCATGGCCGTGGTCGAGAAAATATCCGGCAAGCACATTGCAGTAAATTTGACGATGGCCGATCGTCAGTTTGCTATACACAAGCACCGGCGGTAGTGACAACATCGCGACTAACTCCTCAGGCGAGCCAGATACGGCAGAACTGCTTCCTTGCTACTGTAGCGCATCGACTGAGCGGAACGATTGCAGCGTCGGGGGCAACATCTATCGACTTTGTCATCGGCGATTTCAGGCATGTAGCGCACTGATATGCGAAACCTTGCCGATCACACGAACATGCTGAAGATGACGAGAATGTTATATTCGCGATCATCTATTCAGCAAAAAGGGCCGGGTCTGCGTATCCGGCGTATGATACCGGATCTAGCCCCAGCCCTGATCATTGGGCATGTTTTGCTGAAGCGACTAGCTACACCCGCGCCAGATGGTGCTCGCGGTACCACTGGATCGTGCGGCGCAGACCTTCTTCCAGCGGCATATCGGACTCGAAGCCGAACAGTTCACGGGCGCGGGTGGTATCGAGCATACGGCGCGGCTGGCCGTTGGGCTTGGTCGCATCCCAGATAATCTCGCCCTCGAAACCGACCAGACGGGCGATCATCTCGGTGAGATCCTTGATCTTCACCTCGTCGCCGCTGCCGATATTGATCGGCAGCGAGCCATCGTAGCGCTCGGTAGCGAGCAAAATACCCTCGGCGGCATCTTCGGCATAGATAAACTCACGCGTCGGCGAGCCATCGCCCCAGGCCTCGATCGAAGGAGCGCCGCGATCTTTGGCGTCCTGGCATTTCCGCACCAGTGCCGGGACAACATGCGAGGTTTGCAGATCGAAGTTATCGCGCGGGCCATACAGGTTCACCGGCAGCAGAAAAATCGAGTTAAACCCATACTGTGCGCGGTAGGCTTCACCCTGAACGAGCAGCATCTTCTTGGCGAGGCCATAGGGCGCATTCGTCTCTTCGGGATAACCGTTCCAGATATCATCTTCCTTGAACGGCACCGGTGTATGCTTGGGATAGGCGCAGACCGTCCCGATCGTGACGAACTTATCGACGCCGGCCTTCCAGCTCTCGTGGATAAGTTGGACGCCCATCATCAAGTTTTCGTAGAAGAACTCGGCCGGATGATCGCGATTGGCGCCGATTCCGCCGACGCGGGCGGCGATATGGATGATCACATCGGCGTTTGCGTCGCTGAGCACCTGACGGATCGCATCAATTTCACGAAGATCGTACTCAACCGAACGTGGGACGAAAATATCGTGGGCGCCGCGTTCGCGCAACTTATCGACAACATAGGAACCGAGAAAACCGGCCCCGCCGGTTACTACAACCCGTTTGTCGTGCCAGTATTCGTGGCTATCAGGCCAGATCTGGCCGTTCTGCTGCTGCATGGTGCTCCTCAGGGCTAGTTTACGAACAACCGTCGTAGTTGTGTACACAGGAAGACGGCTACCGATTGTGCGTCGTTGCCGCAACCGATAACCGCAGTAGCATCAATGAGCTATTGGACAATGAATTGCGCGTTGCGATACTGGCTGTCGAGGGCGTCTTTAATCACGCCATTCACCAGAACATCGCGCACTTCACGGATGCCGTCCTCGACGCTGATTTTGGGTACGAAGCCGAGTTGATTGCGAATCTTGCCGAACAACACCCGGATATCGCGCATATCGCCGCCGAAGGTCAGATCCTTATACTCGATGCGTGTACCTTCAACATACTGCTGGACAAGATGCACGATCTCGTCTTTGGTGTAGTTACCGTCATCGGAGCCGACATTAAACACCTGCCGGCCGGCTACACTACTATCGGCTTCAAGCCCGATCTGAATGGCATGGCAGATATCGCGCACATGGACGAAAGAGCGGGCGTAGCCGCGCTGATAAATTACCAGTTTACGCCGGGTGAGTGCTTCAAGCACAAACTGATTGATGATCAGATCGAAGCGGGTACGCGGCGAAACCCCGAAGAGCGTGGCGAAGCGGAACATCACCGGAGTAGTTGTGGCGCCTGCCGTCTCGTTGAGCAAAAACTGTTCGGCGGCGATCTTTGTTTCAGCGTAGAGCGACTGCGGGTTCAGCGGCGATTCTTCCGTCACCGGGGCGCCGTCGGCCGAGAGGCCATAGTTGCTGTAGGTTGAGGCGAACACCATGCGGCCGACCTGCGCGGCGTCGGCGATGGCGAACACCCGCTTGGTGCCCTCAAAATTGTAGCGCCAGGCAACTTGCGGCCCAACCATCTGGCAGGCGGGAAAGCCGACAATTGCGGCCAGATGGACAACCGCATCAAAGCGTTCGGGGGCCAGACTGCCGACCCGGATCGTGTTACCCTCGGCGGCGAGCGTTGCTGCATCGCAGATATCGCCTTTGGCAAAGCGAAAATCCGGATGGTACCAATAACCAAGGAGCGACTCGCCGCCGAAAAGCAGATCATCGACAATCGTGACCCGCCAGCCTGCGTTCAGCAACACGCCGGTGAGCAATGAGCCGATGTACCCGGCGCCGCCGGTGATCAAGACATGGGGCTTCTCGTTCATAATGCACCACCAATCAGATATGGCTACGGCTGCGGCTCAAAGGTTACCTGAGCAGTCATATTCCAACGCAGGCGTTCATCCCACTGATCGGGGGTAACAGTAACCGTATAACTGGTGCCGACGCCTTCATCACGGCCGATCGTCTCGATAAAGCTGACAGTGCCGGGCAGGCTCAGATCCGGTAGCGCAAAGAACGTAATCGTCGCCGGGTCGCCTTCGCGAATGCGGCTGATACTCAACTCGTTCAAATCTTCGGTGATCACCTGCCAGGTATTGAGATCGGCGACAACAAAGGCCACATCGCCGCCCTGGGTCACCTGGCCTGGTTCAATACTCATTGTGGCGATCGTTCCGCTGATCGGCGTCCGGACTGCGACCCGTTCGACATCCAATTCGGCCTGTTTGAGCACTACTTCAGCGCGCAGCAACCGCGATTCAGCCAGCGCCAGATCCGAAGTGGTCGGGTCGGCGACAAGTGCGGCATAATCGGCCTCAGCCTGGCGCACCTGCGCATTCAGGGCATCGATACTGAACTCGCGCTCGGCGCCGGTAAGTTCCGCGATCCGTGCCCGAGCGTTTAAGATCCGTTTTTCGGCGGCGGCGATCTGATCAGCATCGACCGGCAGCAGCACGATATTCAGGCGCGCTTCGGCCTGGCGCACATCGGCTTCATAGGCGGCAATCTCGCTGATCTCGTTCTTCTGCGCTTCCTCAAGGGCAAGCTTCAGTTCCTCGATCCGCTGCTCCTGGTTTTGCACATCACGCAGCGCCTGGGCTTCCGCATCGCGATCGGCCTGATCCAGATTGTCCTTGCCCTGATTAGCCCAGTAAAGGCGGCTATAGTAATCTTGTGCGTTGCGGAGCTCGTTGGCTACCCGTTCAATCGACGACTCGATGCGTAGTTTCTCGGCCGAGAGCGTATCGCGGCGAGTTTGCAAGCGCGCCTTTGCATTATCAACGGCGGCCTGCATCACGGCAATATCTTCCGAGCGCGGGCCGGCCTTCAGGCGGGCCATAACGGCATTCGCTTCGCGCAATTCGGCCCGAGCCGCCGCTAGCTCCTCGGCGGTGACATTATTCTGGTTTGCCGCCAGGCGCGCCTGGGCTTCATCGATCTCGGCCTCGGCCCGGTTGATCTGTTCCGGTGTCGCACCGGCTACCAGCCGCTCGTAGTTTGCGCGGGCTTCGGCAAGTTGCGCGCGGGCCTCTTCAACCTGTAGTTCGAGGCGACGCGTATCCAGGCGTGCCAGGACATCGCCTGCCTGAACGGTCTCACCGGGGCGTACCATCACTTCCTGAATCATGCCGCCGATTTCGAAACTCAGCTCGACAACCGTAGCCGGCTGAACGCGGGCATTGGTGATCACGGTTCCATCAGCCAGGCGAATGCCGCCATCGCTTGCCGGTTGCTGAGGGCTCACCGGCGGTTCGGGCGCGCTTGTGGTTGCAGGCGCTTGGGCAGTCGCTGCCGGCCGATCCAGGTCGGCCGACGGCTCGGGCGGTTGGGTCGGACTACAGGCAGAGATCGCAAATGCGCCGGCTGTGATAAGCGTCAGCGCAAAAATGGAGCGTTGGCGCTTCATTATTAGTCTCCCATATCGCCGGCGACCCGAACCGAGGCGGTGCGGCCATCGGCGGGATCACCGTGCGGAGGCAACGCAACCTGGCCTTTTTGGCTCTGGCGGCGGTACAAATTGCTATAATACTTCGAGTTGCGGCGCTTGATATTCGCCACACCATTGAGCAAAATACCGAGCACACTCACCCCGGCCTGTTGCAGGTGCGTATATGCCTCGCGCAACTGGCTTCCGGTTGTGCTGTTCGAGCGGGCGACCACCAGCGACACATCGGCGACCCGCAAGATCAAGCTGGTATCGACCACCGAAAGCAGCGCCGGCGAGTCGAAAACAACGACATCGGCCTCGGCGCGCAGCGCTTCGACCATGCGCTCGAATGTCTCGCTCCCCAGCAGTTGCGCCGGAGTGAGGCTGATCGGACCGCCGCACAACACGCGCAGATTATCGACACCGGTCGGCCGCAAGTAGTTCAACGGCTCGGCCGATTGATGCGTGAGCAGGTTGGTCAGGCCAATATCATTGCTGAGGCCGAAGAACTCGTGGAGTGAGGGCTGACGCAGATCGGTATCGACCAGCACCACTTTCCGGCCGGTTTGGGCGAGTGCCACCGCAAGATTAGCCGCCGTTACGGTGCGGCCCTCGCGGGTGCCGGGACTGGTCACGACCACTGTACGCACGCCACCGGCGAGCGGGAAGGTGTCGAGGTGGGTGCGGAACATGCGATACGCTTCCGCGTTCGCCGAGTAGGCATCATTCAGCGTCACCAGCATTGCCGGCGGCGACGAGCCGCGCAGGGTGCCGACGGTGGACAACGGGCGCATACCGCTCAGGCGATCCATATCATCTTCGTCTTTGATACGCGCGTTGAAGTAATCGAGCAGGTAGCCGATCACGATCGCCAGCATAAGGCCGAGAACGACGCCGAGTGAGATATCGCGGCTAATATTCGGCGAGATGGGATTCACCCCGGCACGGGCCGTCTCGATCACAATCAGCGCGGAAGCCTGGGCAAAGGGATTGTCGAGAAGCGACCGCTCCTGATTCTTAAAGGCTTGAACAATTGCGTCTGCCAGAATAACAGCTGTATCGGGGTTAGAATGACGTACCGACAGCCGGAACAATTCCGTCTGGTCGATATTTTCGGTGGTGATACGCCGGTTGAGGGTACCGACATCAATATCGATACCACTGGTACTGATCGCCTGGGCCAATACCGGGCGAACACTCATCAACTCCATGATCGTCATCGACAGACGCTCACGGGCGCGCAGATCTTCCAACGTCGGCGATGGCCGCGAATACACACCCTGGTCCTGGTTTACCATCACCAGCGTGCTGGCGGAATACATCGGAGTCTGGCTGCTGCTGTAGAAGTAGCCAAGCGTGCCGCCTATAGCGCTGAACAGGACAATCATCCAAAGCCAGCGCCGTACGAAAAGGAAATAATGTTTGAGCTCCAAGTGAACCCTCCACTCGCGCGAGTGCTGCTGCACTCTGCTTCATTCCGTTCGTGTTGGTGCAACTTGGGATGTCTATATTGCTAGTTGGATGCACCATTCAGTAAGAGCCGATATTTGTGGTCAATGAAAGTGGGCATCGTGATTCGCTGCCCACCTTACTACTGTTCATTATACACATTCATCGGCTGCCTCATCTGTTGTATCGGGATGACGTGACATGCGGATTGCAAGGCTTTTGTAGTATGATTAAAAAAGAGTCATCTAGGCCGGCGGCGAATTGATCCAACCGTCAACAGGAAGGGCGATCCGGGAATATCGGATCGCCCTTATACTGCCGGCCATCGATTCGGCGTTGTATCGGCTCAGGCGCGTTGATCGTTCAGGATGTGTTCGTACAATTCGACATAACGTCGAGCCTGAAGTTCCTGGGTATACTCAGCCAGGGCGATCGTACGGCAGCACTCGGCGATCGCCTGGCGGCGCGGTTCATCCAGCAACAATTGGCGGATGGCGGCCCGCAATGCGCCCACATCGCCGACTGGGGCAAGCAATCCGGTGACACCGGGCCGAACAATTTCGGGAACACCGCCCACATCAAATCCAACCACCGGCGTGCCGCAGCTTACCGCTTCAAGGGCTGTGCTGGGCATATTGTCTTGAAGCGACGGGATGACAAATAGGTCAGCCGCACTATAGACGAGCGAAATAAGTCGATCCTGGTTTAGTTGGCCCAGTGAAAGCTGCGGGATACGCAGATCGGCAATGGTTCCGCCGCGACCGATCGAGAGAAAGAACAGATTCGGAATGTCGTCCATGCCGGCGAGCGCCTCGACCAGGAGTTTGAGGCCTTTACGACGATTTTTGGTCGAGTGGGCGACGAAGAGCACAACTTTGGCATCGGCCGGCACGCCGAGGGTGCTGCGTGCGAAGGCCCGATCGCGCGGGGCGAATGTGTTGGTGTCGAGGCCATTGGGGATGACATGCACCGGCACCGTGCTCAAGAGTGAACTGCGGCGGACTTCGCCGGCGATCCACTGATTCAGCGCAACAATATGCAGGCGTCCGGGCGGGATCGCATCATAGGCGGCGCGCTTGCGTTGCCAGATCTGAAACGACAGATCGTTTGGATCGCGTGAAACAAGTTGCGGGCAAGCCCCACAGGCGGCGGCATAGCGCCCGCATCCTTCGTCATAGTGGCATCCGCCGGTGAAGGCATTCATATCCGAAAGCCGCCAGACCACCGGCGTGCGGGCCGGCACCCGCCGGAAGAACATCCCGTAATCCAGAAACATCGCCGCCCAATGCAGATTGATGATGTCGGCCGGCGGCAGTGCATCAACCATCGCTTTGCCGTAGCGGCTGCGATCATCGGTAAACGGCTCAAGCCCTTGCGGTCTGAGATTCTTGTACGGTTTAAAATCCGCGCGGATCTGGCGCCCGCGGCCTCGCTCACGCAGGCTGTTCAGCCCGTTCGCAGCCGGAATTGCAAGCACCGTCGGATCATCCGACTGTTTCTGAGCCACATACATCTGCGAGTCGTGGCCAAGGCGGCGCAGGCCGATGTGGAGCCGGTAGGCGGCGCGAGCTGCACCGCCGCCGGTGTCGTTGGTGCTGATATGAACAATCTTCATTGGATTGGTTTGGCGTTTCGATGGCGGGCCAGGTTGGAGAAACCGGGCAGGCGATAGATGATCGAGGCCAATGCATCACGGGTAAAGCGCGGGTGAAGCGGCAAAGCCAGCCCTGCCCGCATCCAATCCAGAACCGGCATTTGATCACGGTAGAGGCCGCGCCAGCGGCCGAGGTAGGTGTTGTACACCATGGTTGATGTGCGTTGCCAGAGTTCGTTATAGGTGGCCGGATCGCGCTGTTGCAGCGCCTTCAAGCGCGGATCATGGCGCAAGAAATGCAGGTATTGGCGGCAGGCCAATGCCAGGCTGTCGATGCTGGCGGCCTTTCCATAGCTGGTATTGTGAATGCGATGATGGAAGGTGCCGCGAGCTTCGAAAGCGACGTTGCGGCCAAGGATGAGCTTGATTAACAAGCCGTCATCCGAGCCGTTGGCGCGGTCGAAATCAGGGTACCCGCCGACAGCGCGGATTTCGGCGGTGCGTGAGACATTGGTGGTGAAGCTCAGATAGCGATGTTTGTAGGTACTCCAGGTGCGAATAAGCTCCATAAAACTCATCAGCGCCGGCGGCAATGCTTTGCCGTCGGTGGTTTGCAGCACCCGCTCGTCATCTTCGCTAAAAGTTTCCACACGTCCGATCGCCACCGCAATCTGTGAATCGGCCTCCAGGCGGGCAACCAGGCTGGAAACATATTCCGGGCTGATATAGTCGTCGTCGCTGAGCAAGACGAAGTACGTGCCCGAAGCGGCAGCGACAAGCTGGTTGAAATGCTCGACAATCGTGACGGTCTGCGGATTCCGGCGGAAGACAAATGGCTTTGGGTAGTGCTCGCGCACGATTGCGGCCAGGGTTTCGCCGTTTTGACCGTTATCGGAGACGATCAACTCGATATTTGGATAATCCTGGGCTGCAACCGAACGAACCGCGCCTCCGACATAGTTCAGGCGTTTATACACCGGTACGGCAACCGTAACCAGGGGGGTCATACTACTGGCTCCTCATCTCGCATTTTCACGACTCGCGCCGGTGAGCCGACGGCGACCGCAGCGGCGGGGATATCGCGGGTGACCACCGATCCGGCCCCAATAACGGCGCCGGCGCCGATGCGTACGCCGGAAAGGACGATCGTGCCGAAGCCAAGCCAGGCGTCATCTTCGATGATAATCGGGCCACGACTTGTCAGCGCCTGATCGCGGATGGGTATGGCGGGAGCAGTGCCGTGGTCGTATGGGTAGAATGCGCATTGCGGCGCAATCTGCACGCCGCGTCCGATCTCGATCGCTGCGACATAGGCCGAGAATTGGCAACGGGCCTGAATGCCGCTGCCTGCACCGATGCGTAAACTGCCGCCGCGTCCGTTCTCGATCACACAATCCTGATGAAGCTCAACATAGTCGCCGAGTTCGACCGGCCCGGCCCCGTGGCGTTGGAAAATCACCACTCGATCGCCGATGAAAACATGCTTTCCGCGCCGCAACTGGTTGTGGGCGATCTGTGCGCTCGGGGCAATATAGCCCTTTGGGTAGCGGTGCGCGATCCCGACGCGGGCCTTGTAGGGCGCCGCATCCAGGGTGGCCAGCCAGGTTGCCAGCCGACCGATGCGATCCGGCCCGGATCGGCGCATCAGCGTGTCGGCCCAGAGTCGCTTGATTCGTTGTTTGAAAGCCATTGCAGAACCCTATGCAGAATCATATCCGGCGGCGATCATGCCGCTGCGGTGATGTTTCCAGAAAATCGCTTCGTCCTCCGGGCTGAAAAGGTTGCGCCAATCGCCGCTGCCACCTTTACGTACAAACAGTGCCGGTTTCTTTTCGCCCACCGCATGAGCAAGCAGGTTGCCGTTATTGCGAAGCACTTCCTCTTTGCGGCGCATATTCTCGAAGGAAGCGGCTTCTATCGCTCGTCTGATGCGCTGATCATCGACTTCCATCCCGGTGAAATCCAGAATGTGGCGCAGTTGACGTTCCGTGTCGTTGAACAGTTCTTCGTAACGCACCACCAATTTGTGGCTGCGTCCCTGCATCCAGCCAACGACATGGCTTGACCAGTTCCCCATCGGCGTTTGGTCGAGGATGATCTCGCGCAACGATACCGCTGTTTCGCGCCGCGCATTCAGCCAGTGATAGTACGAAGTCAGGGTGTCGCGGCCGTCGCGCACAATGTAGATCGCATTGCGGAAGCGATAATCATAGCCGAGATGGGTTTTCAGATACTGCCGCCGCGCCCGATTGAACAGTGAATCGGGATCGTTAAGATAAGCCTGATCGCCCTTGATATGGCTGTCGGGAACGTAATGTCCGAACTCCTTCAAACTGAGCTCTTTGTCGGCGAGAATGCTTGCGAGCAAAAAGCGAACCCAGGTACTGCCGGACTTAGGAAATGATGCCAGATAATAGTAGTTGGGCTTAGGCTCAAACGGCAAATGTTGGCGCGATCCACGCTGAGTGAGCCACGAGATCGTCCGCGACATGCTCCGTCTGAGGTTCATGGTTTCGGTCCTCCAAATGCTCGCACTTCGCCGGAATAAAGCTGAATTTCGTGGCCTTACCTGCCGTTCGTCGTCGGTACCAGGAATCCTTTCTGCTCCAGGTAGGCGATGATCGCGCGGGCATTCTGCTCCGGGGTCACGCCCACGGTGTCGAGCACCACCTCGGGGTTCACCGGCGGCTCGTAGGGGTCGTCCACGCCGGTAAAGCCTTTGATCTCGCCGCGGCGGCCTTGGCATACAACCCCTTGATGTCGCGTTCTTCGCAGACCTCGATCGGCGTGTTGACATACACCTCGATGAATTGCTCTTCGCCGAGCATGTTGCGGCACTGGTTGCGGGCGGCGCGGTAGGGGCTGACGGCGGCGCAGATCACCGCCCCGCCGGCTTTCACCACTTCCGCCGCCACAAAGCCGATCCGCAAGATGTTGGTGTCGCGGTCCTCGCGCGAGAAGCCCAACCCCTTCGAGAGATGGGTTCGTACCACGTCGCCGTCGAGCATGGTCGCGATCCGGCCGTGTTCCAACAGCAGCACATTCAACACTTCCGAGATCGTGGATTTGCCGGCGCCGCTCAGGCCGGTGAACCAGACGCAGAAGCCCTGCTGGTTGCGCGGCGGATACATCTGGCGCAGGATCTCGGCCGTCTCGCGGCGGGTGAACCACTCCGGCAACAACCGGCCCTTGGCCAGATAGTCCTCGCGCACCTGGGTGCCCGAAATGTTGGCGACCGCAGCGCCCGCCGGCACCTCGCCCGCTTCAACGTAGCGCGCTTCATCTTTCAGGTACACCAACTCCTCGAAGGGCACCATGTCACCCCGACTTCGGCGGTGTGGCGGGCCAGCAGTTCCTGGGCGTCGTAGGGGCCGTAGAACGGGGTGCCGGTGCTGTCTTTGCCGGGGCCGGCGTGGTCGCGGCCGACGATGAAGTGGTTGGCGCCGTAGTTGCGGCGAATGATCGCATGCCAGACGGCTTCGCGCGGGCCGGCCATGCGCATCGCCAACGGCAGCAGGCTCAGGGCCGTGCGGGCCGGGTCGTAATAGTTTTCGACCAGGGCGCGATAGCTGCGCACGCGGGTGAAGTGATCGACATCGCCGGGTTTGGTCATGCCCACCACCGGATGGATGAGCAGGCTGCCGTCTACTTTGGCGGCGGCGCGCTTGGTAAGCTCCTCGTGGATGCGATGGAGCGGATTGCGGGTCTGAAAGGCGACCACATTCGGCCGTCCCAACTCGGCGAGCAGGCCACGCACCTGGGCGGGGGTACGGCGCATGTCGAGGAAATCGTAGTAGCGCGGCAGGTTGATCACATGGAGCGGCCGGCGGCGTAAAATTTGCTCCACTGGGCCATCTCGGCGACAAGTGGATGGCGCGGGTCGGTGGTGCCGAGGGCGCGCTGGGCTTCGCGCGCGGCGTCCCAGGGATACACTTCCGCCACATCCATGATCGCGATCAGGTGATTGTGGGCGTCGCGCAGCACAATCCGCCCAGCGAGGTCTGCGCGATCGACCGGCAGCGTGATCGGCAGCGGCCAGAGGGTGCCGTCGGCAAGGCGCATCTCCTCCAGCACGCGCTCGTAATCGGCCCGACCCATGAACTGGGTAAGCGGCGAGAAGCCGCCGGTGGCGAGTAACTCCAGGTCGCACAGGCTCCGCGCCGAGATTTGAATAGACGGCAGGGTGCCGGCTTCCGCGATCAGGGTGCGGCGCTCCTCGCCCTCGGCGAGCAGATTCACCAGGGTTCCGCCATAGGGGGCGATCAATGTGCCGTCAAGTGCATGGTGTGCCATGAAGCTCCAGACTCCTTACGTATTGCTGCAACAACCGGGGCCACCGGTTGCCTTTTGTCGTGTACGAATGACGAGCGTAAACTCACTGGGCAGGCTTAAACCAGCGTGTCCGAACAGGCGTACCAAGACGCATCAGTTCGGGCACCGTTACGAAGCGGTATTGCGGGCTGGTGTGCTGCAAAAATCGATCAACCGCCTGAATGGTCGGTTCACGGTCGGCGGCGGCAACAACGCGCGGCGTGAGCAAGGCGTCGTGCAGCAGAATGATGCTGCCGGGCCGTAACTGCCGTACCAATCGTTCCGCCATATAATCGGTATCGTGGCCGGCCCAATCTTCGGCATGCATATTCCAGGTGACAACCTCGTAGCCGAGCAGCAGCGCATCGATGCGAGAGCCGACACTTTGCCCGCCATAGGGCGGCCGGAGCAACCTGGCGCCGTTGGGGCCGAGCACCCGCCGGCACTGCCCGATATCGCGCAATCGGGTCAGCCGATCGGTTTCCGGCAGGCGAATATGCTGGTGGGTATGATTGGCGATCACATGTCCTGCCGCGACAATGCGGCGGATCAGATCGGGGTGGGCGGCCGCCTGTGTGCCGATGACGAAGAATGTGGCACGGGCCTGGTGCTGTGCGAGCACATCGAGCAGGCGTGGAGTGAAAAGAGGATGTGGCCCGTCGTCGAATGTCAGCGCCGCAACCGGTTCCGCTGTGCGAACATGGGTAATGGTGCCAAGGAATCGCCGGCCGGCGGCGGCGATGGCGCGGCTGAATGGATTCGCAAGATCGCGGGCGAATGATGTCACAGTGGCGGCACCTTATACTTCAAGCTACCTTGAATTAAACCGATCTGCCATCCGAGCACTCGTAACCACTCGGCAAACTGCTCGCGCGAACGCACCTTTGTGAACAGGCGCAACCAGAGCCGGAACCAGCGTTGGATAAGCCGGTACCACGCGCGGAGATGACTGCGGGATTGCCCGGCGGGCCGGTAACGTGCGGCCAGGAACACATTGTATGCCGCGCGCTCGCGGGTCTGGCGGAACATCCCCGATAAAGTGTCGCGATAGCGCACATAGACAGTTGCATCGGGCACGAAGGTTAGTTCGACATTGGATTGCAACTGGATGCGAAAGCAGTAATCGGTGTCCATCAGGCGTAACAGGCTTTCATCGAAGCCGCCGATCTGCTCGTGCAGGGCGCGGCGCACCCCTAAGCCGCAGCCGCCTGAGTGCGGCAAGTGCGGCGGGTAGCTGATCCGTTGCACGCCTTCGGCCTGGGGATTGCTGCGGGTGCGACTGATCCAGGACTGATGATTCAGGTGTTCGATATCGAAGCGCGAAGCGACAAAGGCATGGTGTTCGAGCGCATTCCCGATTGCGGCAACCCAGCCGGGTGCGGCCACATCATCGGCATCGATAAAGACAATTGCATCGCTTTGGGCATAACGAACGGCTTCATTGCGCGCGAAAGCGCCGCCCTTGCGGGCGGAGGCGTCGATAATTCGCAGATTGGCGATGCGGTTAAGATACGCTTCAGCCATCGCTCGCGAATTGTCGCTGGAACCGTTATCTGCGACAATCACTTCCCAGGGTTGATCCCATTCCTGGCAAGCCAGCGAGTCGAGTTGCTCTCCAAGGGTGTCGGCAGCGTTATAGCACGGGATAATGACGCTTAACCTCACAGTACAACCCTTTACTACGAATGACGATACCGGCAGTGTTGTAACATAGTGCGATGAACCCGAAATGACGAGGCTAAGGTGTTTTGTGACAGAGGAGTTATGAACGCCGGGATCATCCGGCGCTCGCAACTTCCGATCACAGCTAAAACAGCGTTGACGGTTCGCTCCCGTTGAGCTTGACGCAAGGCGTTGCTGGCCTGGTGTGATCGGTGGCGGTGTCAGATTACTGCACCGCCACGAACCGCTTTTATCCGCCAAGTTGCTGGGCAAAATACTGATTCTGTTCCTCGCGCAGGGCATCGGCCAGCCGTCCGGCCGGCAATTCGACATCGTCGTAGGTGAGTACGCCGTCACGCGAGATGTCGCGCTTCAGGATGCACCCTTCAGCCAGGCCCATCGGTAACAGCCGCTCACGGAAGACTACATCGGCATTCTCGGCCTGGCCATAGGTCATATACCAACCGATACCATCGAGCGTCTGGCCGGCTTTCAGGTCGATCTTGGCGGTCGCAACCACATCGACTGTTGGTGCGCCCCGTGGTGCGATCGTGGCATCATGGAAATCGACCGCCCGCGCCACCGTGTTTTGCACCTCGAAATGACAAAGGTGATAGGGCGTGTAGAACGTGTAGAGCGGCCCTTCGCCGAGTTTGTAAAGGTTCAGATAGTGTTGCTGTTGCGGATGATCGTGGGTGCCGAGCACAAACACGCCGGGGCCGGGCGCAGCGCCGACGATGTAGTCCACAATCCCGGGGCCGTTGACAAGTGCGTCAAGGGGATACAAGGCAGCGATCCGGTCGATCGGCGTGCCGGACTCAACCGTTGGGCCGAACATACCGCGCTGGGCCACCCGCATTCCGGTCGCATTGGCGACAAGCGCCTGCTCGAACGAAATCTTGGTGCCGTCGGCGAAACTCGTCACCATGGCCGGATTCTGGCCCCAGCGCCTGGCAAATCCCTCCTGGGTGGTCGGATTACGATATGGATCTTGCAAGCCTTTGATATTGCCGCAGAGCACCGGTTTTACGCCCAGGCCCTTGACGAAGCGGAACAGGTTCATAATCACGCCGGGCTGATCGCCGTCGGCATTGGTGACGATCACGCCGGCCTGATCGGCTTTCACCTTCAGCAACGGGCCGATCGTGCTGTCGAGTTCGGCATTCATCAGGATCAGGTGCTTGCGATTGGCGATCGCCTCCAGTGCTACTGCGGCGCCGAACTCAACCGCGCCGGTGACTTCGATCAGCGCGTCGATCCCCTCGGCTTTGCACAGTAACATCGGGTCTTCGCTGATCGCCGCACGACCGTCGCGAATGGCCTCTTCCAACTGCGCAACCGTCTCGACATGGGTTTGTTCGGGGATGCCGGCTTCGCGGAAGGCGCGTGCCGCGCCCTCCAACCGGCGGTTGCTGATTGCGACCAGACGCATCCCCGGCGTAACGCCACACATCATCAGGGCAATGCCGCGCGCCATAAAACCCGCTCCGATCATCCCGACGCGAATCGGTCGATCCTCGGCCTGACGGCGTTGGAGAGCGGTATCGATGATGAACATAGTGCTGGTTCCTCGCTGAGATTAGAGTAATTCGATCTTTGTGCGCAACGGCCCCTGGATGTGCCTGGTGGCATTGCGCGTATCGACGACCGCAGGCGCAAGTTCGGCGATGTGGTGATAGTCGAAGGCGCTATGATTGGTGATGATCACGGCGCAATCGCAGCTTGCCAGCAGTTCATCCGTCAATGGTTCGGTTGTGTAGATTGTGCCGTGATGCGACTCGAACACACTCACATGGGGGTCGCAGGCAACCACGCGGGCGCCGTCGGCTTCGAGCAGATCGAGCACCTTGAATGCGGGTGATTCACGGTAATCATCGACATCGGGTTTATAGGCGACGCCGAGCAACAAGATCAGCGAGCCGTTGAGCGCCTTGCGTTGCCGGTTCAGGCTGCGTACCACCAGATCGTGGACATGGCGCGGCATCTGGGTATTGATCTCACCGGCCAACTCAATAAAGCGGGTCGTAAGATCGAAGCTCCGGGCGCGCCACGTCAGATAGAACGGGTCGATCGGAATACAGTGGCCGCCCAGACCGGGGCCGGGCGTGAAGCGCATAAAGCCGTAGGGCTTGGTTGCGGCGGCGTCGATCACCTCCCACACATCCAGGCTCATACGGTCGCAGAGCAGGGCCAGTTCATTCACCAGCGCGATATTCACGGCGCGGAAAATATTTTCGAACAGCTTGGTCATCTCGGCGGCGTCGGGCGAAGTGACCGGCACGACGGTGCTGGTAATCTGGCCATAAAATGCGCAGGCCAGTTCGGTGCAGGCCTCCGTCATCCCGCCGACGACTTTCGGCGTATTTTCAACCGTCCAGCCCTTGCTACTGGTTTGACCGGGGTCGATCCGTTCCGGCGAGAATGCGACGAAGATCTGCTCGCCGACCGTCAGGCCGCCGGCGCGACTCGCGGCAGCACGACTTCGCGGGTTGTGCCGGGGTAGGTTGTGCTTTCAAGAATCACCAACTGACCGGAGTGAATGGTTGCGGCGATCGCCTCGGCTGCGCTTTCGATAAAGCGCATATCGGGGTCGCGGGTCTGATTGAGTGGTGTCGGCACACAGATCACCAGCAGATCGCATTCGGCCATCCGGGCGGTATCGCTGGTTGCGGCAAGGTTGCCGGTGCCATGGAGTTCGCTCAGCAACGAGGTCGGCACATCGCCGATGTAGCTTTCGCCGCGATTGAGAGCAGCGACCTTCTCGTCGCTCACATCGAACCCGAGTACGGGAAATCCAAGCCCGGCCGCCCGTGCAGCAAGCGGCAGGCCGACATATCCCATGCCGATTACGCCGACTTTCGCGCTACGGGTCGTAATCTTATGCAATAGCTCTGAGCGCATCGAACAATTCCTTTGAGTTGTACCTAATGTCTATCGCCGAATGATCGATTCGAACGGCGGGTTCGCAGACGAACGGCAGCGAGATATCGCCCCGATTATACGTTATGCCGGTGCGACTCTTTCCAGCGGCGGCGGATCCAGTTGCCGGTGAACATGCCGATCGCGCCGATTATCAGGCCGCCGGCAAACATCACCCAGGACGTACGGGAACGGAGTTGTTGTGGCAGGAAACTGGTAAATCCCTGTGATTCTTCCGGGTCGCGCAGCAAGTATTCGGTGATGATTTCCGCTTCCTGGCGGCTGATATTCATATTCGGCATGGCCGAGGCCCGCGTATCCCAGAGTGGTTCGCGAATCTGGGCTTCAACCCAGATCTGTGCCGCTTCTTCGCCCTTTGCCGCCAACACCGCTTCGCGGTCGAGGCGAGTGGCGATATAGGGATCTTGCTCAAGTTGGTTCAACGCGACAAGATTCTGGCGATACTGCTCATTTTCCAGTCGCGCCTGTACCCGGGCGAGCAACAATTCACGACTCAGGTCGGGGCCGGCGGTACCGCCAAACCCACCATCGCTGCCGATGCGATGACAACCGAGACAGCCCTTCTCGCGGATCAGCACAATCGGATCATTCGTCTGAGTTGGCTTGTACGGATAGCTGTTGGTCGGATCGGGAATAATCCGGTAGATCGATGTATCGCCGGCCTCGTTGGCATAGGTGGGAACAACATACAGTCCATCGGGTCCGAACGCGACGCCGACCAACATTTGTTCACCGCTGCCGCGCCAACGCAGGAAATACTTCGGCACGTCCGTCAGCATCCCGCGCTCGAAGTCATACGGAAAGTTTTGCACACCGGGCCAACGGTTGGGTCGTGATGATCCGGTCATCCCGACGAAGAACTGGCCGTCATACTTTCCATCGAGCAGTGTGCTATTGGGCGGAAGAAACTGCAGTTGGGTGGGGCCAAGGCTTGGCGCCCAGATAAAGTCGGCGCGCTTGTGAATACTGCTTTCAACCCCATTCCAGCCATAGTCCTCGCCGGCCTGCACTTCGACGAAACGATCGGTGCCGAGGCCGTTATCGGCGACGAACACCCGACCATCGATCACCTTGAGACTGTACGGATTGCGTAAACCCGTCGCCCAGACGTAGTTACGGGCCTTGGTGATATCATCGTCTTCGTAGAATGGATTGTCCGGAAGCGGGCGACCATCGAGATCCATGCGGTAGATCTTGCCGACCATCGCATTCGGATCCTGAGCCAGATGCGGCTGCCATGCCTCGCCGATCCCGACAAACAGTTCATCGCCGACCACCTGGCATGGGCCGATATGATGTGCCAGTCCCGACTCGTAGTTTTTGAAGACATCGGTGAACACCACGTGATCGACCGGTCCCAGGCCAAAAGTGCCCGGCGTTGTGCTGTAACGCACGATATTGTTGCGCAGACTACCGTTGTCGTTGGTATAAAGGAATGTCGCGAAGATGTAGCCGTGAGGAGGGTCGAGGCACAGGCCGGCCTCGCCGCCTTGCCCGCGTCCGGCCGGCAATTCTTCCTCCGGGACGAATTTCAGGAAATTCTCGGCAAAGGTGTAGACACTACGGTCATTCGTGACAACCTTGAGCTTGCCGCGCAACTCAGTCACAAAATACAGCGGATCTTTCGGATCCGGTCCCGGCTCCGGCACAAATGCGATCGCTGCCGGCAAACTGTAGCCGCTGCTATCGGGCTCCATGGTAAAACCTTCGGCCACAGCCCAGTCGGTGCGCCAGTCGAAAGTCTCTTCGTTCTGGGTTGCCTGTGCAGCCCCTCCACGGATAACACCGCCTAGAACCAGGATGAGGAGCAAAGCAAGAAACACGGTGCTCGTAACAGCATGTGTGCGCAAGCGATGAGACACCATCACGGAGTAATCTCCTTACGTGAGTTTAGGAGGTGGACACCTAGTACGCTCAAGCGTACGTACGTCTACGACGTACATCGCACGGTGACGGCCTCAAGGCCGTTACAAACCCGCGACGGACGGAGGCCGACCGGTACTAGCCGCTGAAATCGGCCCAGGCTGTGTCTTTGGGTGAGATTACGGTCACGGGAAGAGGCCAGGCAATGCCGAAAGCCGGATCGTTGTAGCGAACACCGCCCTCGGCGCCGGGAGTATAAAATGCGGTAACATTGTATGCTACCTCGGTATCATCGGCGAGGGTCTGGAAGCCATGGCCGAAGCCCTCGGGCACATAGAGCATCCGGTAATTTTCGGCGGTCAACTCAACACCGATCCAGCGCTTGTAGGTCGCCGAGTCGGGGCGCAGGTCGATAATAACATCGTAGATTGCGCCGCGGGTGCAGCGAATGATCTTCACTTCGGCGTGCGGCGGGCGCTGGAAATGCATCCCGCGCAATGTGCCTTTCAGGCGATTGTATGACATATTCGCCTGGGCGATCTCGGCTTTCAAGCCGTGCTCGGCGAAGGTTTTGGCGCACCAGGTGCGGGCGAAGAATCCGCGATCGTCCTCGAATTTCTGAATATCGATCGTATACGCGCCCGACAGTTCGGTTTCGCTGAAAATCATAACTACTTCCTCGCTGATTCGTCCTGACGGGATCGCCGCCAGGACGAGCCAACAAACAGATTAAATCTTCCAGAAGAAATTGTTGTCGATCCAGCCCTGGCCGATCAGGTATTGCAACTGCTTGAGCCGCGTGTACTCGCGGCCCTCGAACACCTCGCGCTGCATCGCAACCCGCTCGAAGACATCGAGCAGTTGGCGGGCGCCGTCGCGGGCGGTGTACGTGCAACTGAAGCCGGGCAATTGGGTGTTGATTTTGCTGAAATCAACCTTGTAGCTACGATTATCGCCGTCGCTGTTGCCGAAGCTGACTGCACATTCGGGGAATACTTCGCCGACAATTGCGGCGATGTCGCGCACCTGATAGTTCTCGCGGCTAGCGCCGACATTGAAGATCTGGCCGTGGATCGCTTCGCGCGGCGCTTCCAGGCAGCAGCCGATCGCATTGGCAATATCCAGGATATGTACCAGCGGGCGCCAGGGCGAACCGTCGGAGGTCATTTTGATCTCCTTTGTTACCCAGGCCAGGCCGGAAAGGTTATTCAGCACAATATCGAAGCGCATGCGCGGCGAGGGGCCGTAGGCGGTGGCGTTGCGCAAGAACACCGGCGAAAAATCGTCGGCGGCCATCGGCAACACATCGCGCTCGACCATCACTTTGCACTTGGCGTAGGCGGTTTGCGGTTGCGGCATGCTCGCTTCGCTTTTGGTCTCACCCGGTTCGCCGACACCATACACACTGCACGACGACATATAGACGAAGCGGGTAATACCGGCCTCTTTGCAAAGTTGCGCCAGACGCAGACTGCCCTGATGGTTGATTTTGTAGGTGATGTCGGGGTTGAGTTGGCCGAGCGGATCGTTCGACAACTCGGCCATATGAACCACCGCCTCGCAGCCCTGCAAATCCTCAACCGTCAGATTACGAATATCTTTGTTGATCGTCGCGGCAAGCCGATTGGCGCCGTTGAAGAGCCATCCGCTGCGATAGAACCCGGTATCGACGCCGATAACTTCGTGGCCGCGGGCGGTTAAAGCAGGCACCAGCATTGTACCGATATAGCCGTCGGTGCCGGTAACAAGCACGCGCATGAACGTCTCCTTAATAGAATAAAAAGCGCCTATTGTGTTTCGCCAGAATTATAGCGATCCTACCCGGCACGCTCCACAGCTACCAGACCTTCCAGGGCGCCTTGCCGGAAGCCCACATCTCCTCCAGCACATTGCGGTCGCGCAGCGTATCCATCGGCTGCCAGAAGCCTTCGTGGCGGTACGCCGCCATCTGGTTGTTATGGGCCAGATTCTCCATCGGCTCACGCTCCCAAACCGTTGTGTCGCCTTCAATATACTCAAACACCGCCGGTTCGAGCACAAAAAAGCCGCCGTTGATCCATGCGCCGTCGCCCTGAGGTTTTTCGCGGAAGCTGGGCACACGGGTATCATCATGGCCGAGCGGGAAGGCACCGAAGCGACCGGGGGGTTGCACGGCGGTAAGGGTTGCGGCGCACTGCTGGGCCTTATGGAAGCGGATCAGTGCGCTGATATCGACATTGCCGACACCATCGCCATAGGTACAGCAGAATGCCTCATTGCCGATATACTCGGCCACCCGCTTGATTCGGCCGCCGGTCATGGTCGCCTCACCGGTGTCTACAACGGTCACGCGCCATGGTTCGGCATTATTGCGATGCACGATCATCGAGTTGTGGCGCATATCGAAGGTGACATCGGAGCGATGGAGATAATAATTGGCGAAGTACTCTTTGATAACATGGGCCTTGTAGCCGCAGCAGATGATAAAATCATCGATGCCATGGGCGGAGTAGATCTTCATAATGTGCCAGAGGATCGGCTGCCCGCCGATCTCCACCATCGGCTTGGGCTTAATCGCACTCTCTTCGCTGATGCGGGTGCCGAAACCGCCGGCCAGGATGACAGCTTTCATGGGATCGAGTTCTCCTTCGCCAGGATGGCGGATCACAGGGTTGGTCGGCGCCGGATGCACGGCAACGTGTCCGGCCCTGTATGCCCGCGCCGGTCGCCTTTAATCGGGAGTATATGTTGTTGTCCAGTCGAGCTTCGGCCGCACCACGCCATTGAGCCGGCCGGCCCAATCACCGCGGGCCGAATCGCCTTCCAGGTTATCGACTACCTGAAATGCGATCGCATCACGCTCGGTAAACTGGCGCACGGTCGGCTCAATTGTAATCACTGAAGCCTCGATAAACATCGTTCCTTCAGCAAGCAAATTGCCGGGAATGTGGGCCTTACTCACATAGCGCCCTTTCGGCCGCCGCTGCCGGCGCCACTCCGGATCGAGATCGATCGTCATAAAGACCTTCACATTGTCTTCGTTGAAGACGTGGAAGTGCGGCATCAGCAGGTAGCCGTCTTGCAGCACCTCGAACTCGATCTCCATCGTCATGGGTTGGCGAATATCGATGCTTTCGACGATTTCGCCACTGCTGTTGCGCGCTCGCACCGCCCGTAATCGGGCTACATCACCGCTCGGTGCGGTGGCCGAGTCGTCCCAGCGGCGTTCGCCGGTTGAACCGTAGCCCTTGCCGAGATAGGTGCCGATCACCTCGCCGGAAGGGCCATCGTGGATGACGGTGCCGGCATCGAGCAAGATGGTGCGCTCGCACATGCGCATAATCGACTGCATGCTATGCGATACGAAAAGGACGGTGCGGCCCTGCGAGCCGACATCCTGCATCTTATTCATGCACTTTTTCTGGAAGCGCGCGTCACCGACCGCCAGCACCTCATCGACAATCAAGATCTCCGGCTCCAGATGTGCGGCAACGGCGAAAGCCAGCCGCACATACATCCCAGATGAATAAAATTTGACCGGCGTGTCTATAAATTTTTCAACCTCGGAGAATGCGACGATCGCATCGAAGTTGCGATCGATCTCCTGTTTGCGCATCCCAAGGACGGCGCCGTTCAGGTAGATATTCTCGCGTCCGGTCAATTCGGGATGGAAGCCCGTGCCGACCTCAAGCAGTGATGCGACCCGGCCATACAGCTCGGCCTGGCCTTTTGTCGGCTCGGTGATGCGCGAAAGAACCTTGAGCAATGTGCTCTTGCCGGCGCCGTTGCGGCCGATAATCCCAACTACCTGGCCGTGCGGCACATCGAACGAAATATCCTTGAGCGCCCAGAGTTCGGCCTTGCCGGGCGGCGGTCCCTCACGACGCCGGCCGATCCCGCGGAACATCCCGGCCAGACTGTCGCGGAGGGTCGAGTAATTCGTATTTTGGCGCTGCCCGCCGATGTGGTACATCTTGGCGAGATGATGCGCGCTGATTGCGAGATTTGACATACTTTTTCCTGGCGAACGCTTCAGCACATGCGATCGCGATTATCAGGTTTGCGGCGGCACCCGGATCCAACAACCGGCACCTAAATCACGTCGGCGAATTTGCGTTCCATCGACTGGAAGTAGGCCAACCCGGTGATGAACAACAGTATTGAGACGGTGGCCGAGATCAGGATCATGGTGCTGGGTGGGTTTGTGCCGAGCAGCGCCCAACGGAAGCCCTCGACCACGCCGACCATCGGGTTGAGCGCGTACACCAGCCGCCAACCCTCGCTCAACAGATCGGAAGGGTAGACGATCGGAGTCGCAAATAGCCAGACCTGGACAAGGAAAGGGGTGGCGTGGCGAATGTCGCGGTACTGGGCATTGAGCGCCGAGAGCCAGAATCCTACGCCAAGTGCGGTGATCATGGCCAGTGCGATGAAAAGCGGCAGCACGATCACATTCAGCGTGATTGACCAGCGATACCAGAGCATGAGGCCGATCAGGACGATAAATGCCAGCGAAAAATCCACCAGCCCGGCCATTGCGCTACTGGCTGGAACGGTGGCCCTTGGAAAGTAGACTTTTCGCACCATTGCCGCGTTGTTCACCAGGCTGTTGGCACTTTGTGAGATGGCGCCGGAAAAATACTGCCAGGGCAGCAGACCGGCGATACTGAAGAGCGGGTACGGTATATCGCCCGAGTCGATCTGGGCGAGCCGGCCGAAAATGATTGAGAAGATCACTAATTGAACGACAGGTTGGATGATCGCCCAACTGGCGCCAAGCACGGTTTGCTTGTAGCGTACCTTTACATCGCGCCAGATCAGGAAAAAGAAGAGTTCGCGGTATTCCCAGAGATCGCCTAGGCGCAGGCTGATCAAACCTTTTGAAGGTTCAATCACGATCGTGGGGCGGGAAGACTCAGTTGGCACCTTTGGGATTTGTGTCGCCTGTTGACTGTCGATCATTGACATGGGGAGAGCAACCCTTTCTGCAAGCCCGTGTGCTCACGCCAATGCCGGCGGTTGTCCGCCGGCACAGCAGTGTGCATACTTCATACGCGTGTCAGGGTCGTGCAGGAACATTTCGTGGAATGATAACCCCTTCACTGTTCTTTCGTAGCATAAGTCAACCCGGCGATCAAATGCAATTACAATTCTTTAAAGGCATTACGACACAGGCACGTAGCGCGTCTCTGTCGTACTATAGCGATCCTATCAGAACCGAGAACCAGGAACTGCGGGATCAGGACGCAGCACCGACGTTACCACCCGAACAGGATCGCGATACCCTGGTCGGCGCTGCGATGTACCCGAAACTGCGGCAATTGCCCCAGTTTCGGGTAAGATACGTATATTGCGTGTTCCTTTTTGCTATCCGACGAAGAGGTATCGGGTTATGGCTTATGCTGCTCTGATTGGCGCCGAAGTGAAGCGCAAGGAAGATCCGCGCCTGATTCGCGGCGCCGGTTCATATGTTGGCGATCTGAAATTGCCTGGGATGCTGCACGTCGCCATTGTGCGCAGCCCTTATGCTCATGCCGAGATTACGGCGATCGATCCGGCTCCGGCGTTGGCGATCCCCGGTGTGGTGGCGGTGATCACCGGCCGTGATCTGCTGGACGATTGCGCCCCGTTGCCGTTGGCCTCTTCCGGCGAGGGCGGTAGCGGCCCGACTTCGTACGCCGGGCGGGTGCGCCATGTCCTGGCGATCGAGCGGGTGCGCCACGTCGGCGAGCCGGTGGCCGCGATTATCGCCGAGCGCTTCGAGGCCGCCGTTGATGCGGCTGAGGCGCTTGATGTGAGCTATGTGCCGTTGCCGGCGGTTGCCGATCCTCTGGCGGCGATCGAGCCTGCGGCGCCGCTGATCTTCGCCGATCTGGAGAATAATATCGATCATAGCCGGCGTCGCCAGAAGGGTGACCCCGACGCAGCCTTTGCCGCTGCGCCGCATACGGTGCGTTTGCGCATGCGTAATCAGCGTCTGTTCGGGTTCCCGATGGAGGGTCGCGCCGTCGCCGCTGCGCCCGATCCCGCCGGTGGCCTGACCCTCTGGACCAGTACGCAGACGCCGCATCAGATTCGTTCGCAGGTTGCGAAGGTGATCGGCTGTGCTGAGAACGAATTGCGTGTGATCGCGCCCGATGTCGGCGGCGGCTTCGGCGTGAAGATCGGGATCTACCCCGAGGATGCGTTGCTCGCCGCCCTGGCCCGCCGGCTTAATCGCCCCTTGCGCTGGGTCGAAGGCCGGCTGGAGCATGTGCTCGCCACCACCCACGGCCGCGGCCAGACCTGCGACATGGAGGCGGCAGTTGCGGCCGACGGCACAATCACGGCCTTGCGCATGTGGGTTGTCGCCGATCTCGGCGCCTATCCGCTCGCCCCCGGTTTGCCCGATCTGACCACCGCAATGGCCACCGGGGTTTACCATATTCCGAATATCGATCTTGAGGCGACCTGCGTCTACACCAATACGACGCCGGTGGCGGCCTATCGCGGCGCCGGCCGACCCGAGGCGGCGTTCTATATCGAGCGTTTGATCGACCGGATCGCCGCCGAATTACAGATGGATCCGGTTGATGTGCGCCGGCGCAACTTTATTCCGCCCGACGCCTTTCCGTACAAGACGCCGACCGGCCTGACCTACGATAGCGGCGAGTATAATCGCGCGCTGACAAAGGCCTTGGAGATCGCGAACTATGCCGAGTTGCGCCGCGAACAGGCCGAATTGCGCGCCGGGGGTTCGCGAATGCTGCTCGGGATCGGCACGGCCTGCTATGTCGAGATGTGCGGTTTTGGGCCGTATGAGAGCGCCCAGATCAAGGTTGAGCCGAGCGGCACGGTGACGATCACCACCGGGATCTCGCCCCACGGCCAGGGCACCGGCACCACCTTCGCCCAGATCATGGCCGATCAGATCGGCGCTGATTTCGACAAGATCATCGTCAAGCATTCCGACACGGCCATTACACCAATGGGCGTCGGCACAATGGGCTCGCGCTCGTTGGCGGTGGGCGGCGCAGCACTGGTGCGAGCCGGCGACAAAATTCGCGCCAAGGCGATCAAGCTGGCGGCCTACATCCGTGAGGCCAGTCCCGAGGATATTGAACTGGTCGATGGCCGCTATCAGGTGCGTGGCGTGCCCGATAGCGCCCTGACTCTGGCCGAGATCGCGCGGCGGGCCTATAGCAACCGGCTGCCCGCCGAGATCGATCCCGGCCTTGAAGCCGTCGATTACTTCCGACCGCCGGAATTAATCTATCCCTTTGGCGCGCATGTTGCTGTGGTTGAAGTAGATACCGACACGGGCGCAGTGCGCATTCGCTCGTATGTTTCGGTGGATGATTGCGGGCCGCGCATCAGTCCGATCATCGTCGCCGGACAGATCCATGGCGGGCTGGCCCAGGGCATTGCCCAGGCGCTACTTGAAGAAGTCGTTTATGATGAAGGCGGCCAGTTGGTGAGCGGTTCGCTGATGGATTATGCGCTTCCGCGGGCCGATTTCTTTCCGGAATTTACCCTTGACAAGACCGAAACCCCGACACCGCTTAATCCGCTCGGTGTGAAGGGGATCGGCGAGGCGGCGACGATCGGTTCGACGCCGGCAATTGCGAACGCGGTGATCGACGCATTAAGCCACCTGGGCGTACGGCATGTTGACATTCCGTTGCGCTCGGAGAAGGTCTGGCGAGCTATTCATGAGCGATGAATCGCTGATTGAACTACAGATAGATAACATTGCCCAGGGCGGCGATGGTGTGGCCCGCCACGAGAACATGGTGGTGTTCGTGCCGGGTGGGTTGCCCGGCGAGCGGATTCTGGCCGCAGTGCGCGATGTGCGCTCCAGCTTTATGCGCGCCGAACTGCGCGAAGTGTTGGAGCCGTCGCCGGATCGGGTGGCGCCGCAGGTTGCTGCCGGGGATCATCTGCCCTGGCAGCACATCGCCTACCCGGCCCAACTCGAACTCAAGACGACGATTGTGCGTGAGCAGTTGGAGAAACTGGCCTCGGTGTACCATCCGCCGCTCAAGCCGACATTGGCCTCGCCGCAGCCCTGGGGCTATCGCAATACTATTCGGCTACACGCCGAAAACGGCTTGCTGGGCTACTATGCCGCCGGTAGCCGCGAGGTGATCGAACTGACCGAAGACCCGCTGGCCTTGCCGTCGATCAACAGGGCGCTGGCCGGTTTGCGGAACGCCCTCGATCTGCCTGAACCGGGGACGAACATCCGCCGGCCGCCCCTGCCGTTCAATGGCGTGATTCTGCGGGCCTCGGCCTCGTTCGGCTATGCGCTGGCGGCGCTCGATCCCGCCCCCGGTGTGACATTACCCGAGTTGGAGTGGCTGGCCGATCGCTGGCGCCACGACACTCCGGCCCTGGCCGGTGTAACCCTGGCCGGCGGGCGTGTTCTCTCCGGCGCCGGCGAGTTGCACGATGAACTGGGCGGCGTGACATTCGTGCTCGGCGCGGAGAGCTTTTTCCAGGTGAATGCGGCCCAGGCCGCGCGCATGATCGACCTGGTTGCGGCCGAGTTGGCGATCCAGCCGGGCGAACGGTTGCTCGATGCCTACAGTGGTGTCGGCACGTTTGCCCTGCCGTTGGCCGACGGCGCGATCGAAGTTGTGGCGATCGAGGCCCATCCGGGTGCGGTGGAAGATGGCGAGCGCAGCGCCGAACTGAACGGTATCAGGCAGGCGCGCTTTATCACGGGTGTGGCCGAACGGGTGCTGCCGAAACTGGAAGATTCTTTCGATGCAGTGATCCTCGATCCGCCGCGACGCGGCTGCCATCCTGAGGCGCTGGCGGCTTTGGTGCGGATGGCGCCGCCGCGAATCGCCTATGTCTCCTGCCACCCCGGCATCCTCGCCCGCGATATTGGGCCGCTGCTGGGAGCCGATTACCGGCTGGAACTCGTTCAACCGGTTGATCTCTTTCCGCAAACGCCGCATATCGAAACGGTGGTGATTTTGCGCCGGTAATCGGGGCGACGCACTGCCCTATGCGCAATGCGTCGCCCTACTACCGTGCGCTCCAGGCATCCGTCAATTCCGCCACCAGAGCGTAACGCTCGCGGATGCCGGCGAGTAGTTCGTCATCAACCTGGGTTGCGTTACGGAAAACTTGCTTGTCGAGCATCCGCGACTTGTCGCCGCCCGGCCAGATCCGCCACGAGTCGTTGTCGATCACGTCGGCCACCAGCAATGCGCCGGTTTCGCTGCGGCCGAACTCGATCTTTAGATCCACCAGCGTCACATCGAGCTCGGCCCAGGCTTGCTCCAACACCGCGAAAACCCGCCGGCCTTCAGCGGCCATCTGCGCGATTTCAGCGGGCGTGGCTACGGCCTGGGCCGCGATCTGCTCCGGCGTGATCAAAGGGTCGTGGGCGGCATCATCCTTCAGAAAAAACTCAACCAGCGGCGGATCGAAGCGGGTAGCTTCGGCGACCGCGGGGTTGCGTTTCAGGAACGAACCGCTGGCGAGCCGACGCATCACCACTTCGAGCGGGATCATCGCACAGCGGCGCACCACTGTGCAGGTGTCGGCGGGCGCAGCAACAAAATGCGTGGCGATGCCGGCGCGGTTGAGCAATGCAAAGACATTTGCCGTGGTGCGTCCGGCCAATGCGCCCTTGCCGGGGATCTCGCTGCGGCGGGCGCCATCGCCGGCAGTAATGCCGTCTTTATGCAGCAGTACCGCCAATGCCGAATCTTCGGGATGGGCATACACGATCTTCGTCTTGCCTTCAGTAAGCTTTTGTGTGAGTTCCATCAGTCGAACTCCATGCGCTCGGCCCGAGCGTCGATAAATGGTTGTTTGCCGCGTGTGAGCACGTCCCACCAGCCGAAATGCATCGCCAGCAGATGATCGAGTTCGCGGGTCGCTTCGCCGGGTGCAAGTGAGTTGGGCGGCAAGCAATAGGCGGCATAGGCCGAGGCCCGCAACAGATGCAAAACCCCCTCCGACCAACCTTCGCCGGCATAGACCAGGCAGCCGCTCATGCGCATGGCCTGAATATCCTCCAGCGCATACGGGATCTTCTCGTCGGCCGTACCCTGCGAACTCTGATACTTGCACTCCAACGCATACGCCTGAGTCGTTCGTTCGCAAACCAACAACAGATCGACGCGGCGATTCTTGCCGATAATGCTCTTTCCGGCGAAAACCTCACGGTAGATCGCGAGGCCGCGGCGCTGATAAGTCTGGGCGATATAGCGAGCGATAAGGGTTGTATAGGCACTGCTGCTGAGGATCATAGATCGATCACCATCTCGTGTTGTTCGTCGGCGTCGTGGAATCCGGCCCGCGCAAACGCATTGGTGAGCGGGCTTTCGGCCGGTTCGTTGACGCTGACCAGGCTGCTGGAGATCGCCTGCAACCTCGCCAGAAGGGCGTCGGCGCTGCTGTTGTCGGCGGCTGCGAAGTCGAGGATGCGCCGCTGGGTTGGATCTGCGCTCACAATTGCGTAGGCGTGCAGTTGATCTTGCTCCACCAACGCCAGACCTTCGCACCCATCGCTGCTGAGCAGACTGGCCGGTTCGCGCTGCCAGGCGGCGGCAACCGGATGCAGGGCGTTGAAATGATTCAATACTAGATCCGCCGGTGCAGTGCTTGTCAGGGCAGCCGGATCGGGTTGCGGCGTATCGTCGTCGGGGCGCCAGGCCAGCACGCGCAATCGGCGCAGCGGGCGCATGCCGATCCGTTCGTAGACCTTGATCGCAACATGGTTGCGCGTCAGCACTTCCAGCCGAAACTCGCTTGCTCCGGCGGCGCGGGCGCGGACAAGCATTTCGGCGGCCAACGTATTCGCCAATCCATGGCCGCGCGCCGCCGCCGT
>JAAUQO010000240.1 GCA_012032775.1 Oscillochloris sp.
CTGCATCATATCCTCATCGCGATTGCGATCAATCTGACCCGCGTTGTTGCTTGGCTGGATGACAGCCCGAGGTCCGGGCCTTACCCTCGCCTCTCACGCTTCGCCGCGCTTGCCGCGGCCTGTTCGCCGTAAGCTGTAAAGAACCGGTTTAACCAACAGAGTCCTTTAGTCGTGGGTTCTTGACTTCAGGTTGTTGTGATCAGCGCTGATGGATGATGCATGCTACTATGTAGGCGGTGCCGAACCCGCATGCTTGCTGATATCCGGCGCCATGTGCATCAATACCCGCTGCACGAAGGAAGTTCGGTATGCGCGTCACACCCGAAGATATTCTTCGCAATCCTCCTAACCTGATCGGGCGTTCCCAAGAACTGACGATTATCTCCAACACTATTCTTGATCCCGCGTCACAGCGTGCAGTCGTCTATATCGAGGGCCAGGGCGGAATCGGCAAAACCCGGTTGCTGAGCGAGATCCATCAGCAGTTTGTGGCGGCCGACGGCTTCCTGATCACCGACATTATCGATCTCTACCTGACGCAGCATCACCAACCGGTGCATCTGATGGAGGTGATCGCCCAACAACTTCAGGATGCTGCCGAGCGCCACGCTCGAACCGGCCGGCACTTCGTGAATTTTTTGCGTGCCGAGGCCGAGTTTTTCGCGCTGAGCGGCGAGGGCAGCGATGAACATCGTGCGATGCTGGAGGCGAGTTTCCGCGACGATATGCGGGTTCTGGCCGAACAGGCGCGGATTGTGTTGCTGTTTGATACCTTCGAGAAGTTGCATCCATATATCGCCGACGCCGCTGAGTTCGATTTTCGCAAAGGCGGCCGGTTGGAGCGCTGGCTGATCGATATGCTGGCCAGCTTTCCCAACATGGTGGTGGTGCTGGCCGGGCGGCCCCGGCAGCGGCAGCGTGAGATGCTTATGGAAAGCTGCGGCGCGCTGCTGCGGCCGGTGCTGGTGCAGCCCTTTACACGCGCAGAGACGGCGGCCTATATCGAGAGTTTTGGGCCGCTCGCCGATCAGGAGTTTATCGATATCGATGTGCTCCACGCTGTCTCGGGCGGTCGGCCGGTGGTGCTGTCGATCGCGCTGGCATGCGCTCAACGCGGCCTTTTTGATATGGTCGCACTGCCTGCCGGGTTCGACTCGATCGCCGACAACGACGGCATACTCAGCGATGCCTTTATTCAACTGATTCTGAACGACTTGCAACAGCGCCGGCCCGATTTGACATCATTGTTGGCGAAGGCGGTCTATCTGCGCAAAGGCTTACGCGCCTCGCTGCTGGAGCAGATCGCCCTTGATGGCGACGCCGTGGTTGATTCGGCGCAGATTGCGGCCGATCTTGAGGAACTGAGCGGCTTTGTGTTCGTGAAGCGGATGAGCGCCAGTCATCTGATGCTGCACGATGAAATGTATGAGTTGCTGTTTCAACGGTTAAGCGACGAGCAGGCGAGTGCATGGTGGGAATCGGCGGTGCGCTTCCTGGATCAGCGAATTGCCGCGACCCACGAAAAGCTGAAACAGTTGCGCGATGAGCAGGATGCGCTCGCGATCTCGTTGGCGCTGATCCGGCAGCAACAAAAACTCCAGACGTTACAGGTCGAGCGGCTGTTTTACCAGTTCTCGCGGAATGTTCCGCGCGGCTATCGCACCTACCGCGAATTGGCCAGCACCGCGATTATCGCCCGCGACGAAGACTTCGATGCGCAGCTCCAGGAAGAGTTGGCCCGCTTCTTCGATGCCGATACAGCCTGGGGCCGCTACTACCGCCAGGCACTCGCGATCAGCGGCCTGAGCTGGGATCAGATTATCTACGATGAGGGGATTCGCTGGGTGTTTCGGCGGATCAACGCCCACATTCCCGGCACCAATCGTTATCAGGAGGCGATCGCAATTGCCGAGCGGGTGCGCTGCCGCTTTCCGGAGATCTATCAGGGCGAGACACTTGCCCGCGGCGATCTCGATGCGGCGCAGTTGCAGGCCGAGGTGTATGTTCCCGAGCTAACGCTGCGCGGCGACGAGATTTCCGCCAATTATGAACGGCTGACGGCCGAACTTGGCGCGATTGTCGCCGGAGCCGCCACCGATGAAGATGATGTGAATTATGCACGCTTTGTGCTCGCCAATGCTTACAACTATTGGGGCTACTACGAGCGCACCCATGAGCGTTTGCAGAGCGCCTGCGACAAATATCGCGAGGCGCTGCGCTTTTATCGCCCCCTTGGCCTTGTGGTCGCCAGTTTGCAGGCTGTAACCTTTAATAATCTCGGCTATGCCTTTGGGCGCCAGGGTGATTCGGCCCGCGGCCTGGAGTATCTGAATCAGGCGTTGACGATCGTCGAGCGCATGGGAGCGATGTATCGGATCGCCACAACCCTGAATACCAGGGCGCATTTGCTAACCGATATCAACAATCTCGATCAGGCGCTCGACGAGGTGTTACGTGCGCGCGCCCTGTTCGAATCGCTTAGTAGTAAGCGCGGCCTGGCGCTCTGCGCCAACGCCGAAGGCCGCATCCGCACCCGGCGCGCCGATGGCCAGCGGGCGCCCGCCGAACAGGATGTCGAATTCGCCGCCGCCGCCGCTCGTTATCGCATGGCGATCGATCTGTTCGACAATGAGATCAAGGGTGAATTGGTGCGCCGGATCGAGACCCGCGTCTCACTCGGCAAGAGTTACCGAGCCTGGTCGGCGGCGCGGATCAGCCGCAGCGAGCCTGGCCGCGAACAACAAGATCTGGCCCTGAATTTGCTGCACGAAGCCCTAAACCTGTGTACGCCGAAGACTCAGCGCACCTTGCAGATCAGTATCTACGAAGAGATCGCGACGATTTTGATCGATCGCGGGATGTTTGATACCGCGCTGCCGATGTTGGATCAGGCCCGGGCCTTGTTGCCGGATGTGTTGCAATCCGAAGAGATGCCCGCCGACACCGACCAGATGCAGGAGATGCGTCTTTACTGGTTGCGCTTTGCCTTGTTGGAGATCCAGTATGCCCGCTGTATGGCGGGCCAGAGCCGTTACGAGCCGGCGTGTATCCATTTCGCGCGTGCCTTCAGCGGCCTGTTACGCTTCTCGACCCGAACGCCGCAGATCGATCGCTTTCATATGCTCGGCAAGCAATTATTGCTGTCGGTCGGCAACCGGGCGCAGATCATGCAACTCGCGCAGTACGTACAAGCCTCGGCTGCGCGGCAAAATCTGCCCGCCGACGGCATCCTGTATGTGCAACGAGTTTTCGATCACGCCCTGCAAGATCTTGATCTGCTTGATGCCTAGAATCCGACCGCGCAGCGGCGTGACGCGGTAGGTTCATACCTTTGCAGCGACGGCGTAGCGGCATGCTGCGACAGAGTTGCGTTATCGGCACGTTCATTCAGATAAAGGTTGCGCCGCTCGCTCCTTGCGAACTCCTCTTGTCCTGCGTGCAAAGGGGCATTGAGAGAATCTATGATATTGACAGATCGCCAGGTAAGCTACGCACTCAACGATTGTCGCATTGCCCAGTTGTTTACCGGCACTACCCACCTGGAACCGCTGGTGGCCCTTGATCAGCAGATTGTTCAGCGCTCGTATCTGCGGCCTGAGCCGGTGTTTGTGCCGGCGCCGCAACCTCAGCCGGGATTACGGCCCCACGCGCACCTTCGTTTGCTGCCGCTCGATGACTCGCATGTGGTTGCATTTGTTCCGTCCATCAGTCAGATCGCCGTCCTGAATCAGGCGGCGGTTGCGTTGTTGCAGCAGTTGCCGGTTGCCGCGCAAGATGCGCTGCCCGAGATCGCGTATCTGCATGCACTCGGCCTGCTGACGAACGACGATCGTGCGGCGCCGGAACCGGAAGAGCCGCAGGTGTTGGCGGCATGGCTCCATGTCAGCAATGCCTGTAACCTGCGCTGCAGCTACTGCTACATTCAAAAGAATCACGAGCATATGGATGCCGCCACAGCGCGCGCGGCGATCGACGCAGTGGTGCGTTCGGCGCTCCATCACGGCTACTGCGGGGTTGTTTTGAAGTATGCCGGCGGCGAGCCGCTGCTCAATCTAGCCGTGATCGCGGAAGCTCATCACTATGCGATCGAGCAGGCCGCGATCCATCATCTCGCCTTGCAGGCGAGTGTTCTGAGTAATGGCGCGATTCTGAATAGTGCCCATGTGCAGCAACTTCAGGCGCTAGGTTTAGGCCTGACAATCTCGCTCGACAGCCTTGACGAATCACACAATCAGCAGCGGCCCACCCGCAGCGGCGGCAATTCGTTGGGCGCCGTGGTGGCTGGGATCGAGTGTGCGATTGCCGGCGGCCTGCGACCGGCGATTGCGGTAACGGCGACGGCCGCAAACCTGCATGGGCTGCCGGAGCTTGTGGCGTGGTTGCTGGAGCGCGATCTTGAGTTTACGCTCAGTTTCGCCCGTGATGCCGGTTGCGGCGCGACTATGCTCGATCTGCGCGCGGAAGAAGCCCGGATCATCGCGGCGCTGCGCCGGGTCTATGCGGTGATCGCGGCAAACCCGCCGGCCTGGAGTGTGCTGAATGCACTGCTGGATCGGGCCGATCTAAGCCGGCCCCACAGCCTGCCATGCAGCGCCGGCAAGCACTATCTGGTGATCGACCAGCATGGCGGCGTGGCCAAATGCCAGATGACGATCCGCGAAAGCGTGGCCAGCATCCGCGATCATGATCCGCTGGCGACACTGCGTGCCAGCAACACCGGCCTGCAAAACATCCCGGTTGATCAGCGCGCGGGTTGTCGTTCCTGCGAATGGAAATACTGGTGCGCAGGCGGATGCCCGATCGCCACCTTTCGCGCCACCGGGCGCTACGATATCCAGTCGCCCAACTGCGGGATCTACCAGGCGCTCTATCCCGATCTGATCCGCCTGGAGGGCATCCGGATCTTGCAGCGGGCGCAATGGCCGGTTTAGGACGAATGCAGAGATGCATATGCCGCACGTCAACCCCGACCTTTGCGGCAGCGAGTATCCCGAGCGCAGCCACAGTGCTCAGGGCAAGTTCTGCGCGGCAGTGTGCAGGATCGCGCGGATCAGGGCCAGTTGCGGCTGCGGGTCGGTGACACTATCGGCGTGACGACCGGCGGCCAGGGTGTGAAGCGTAGCTCGGGGATAGAGTTCCCTGAGCGCGGTTCGTTCCCGGTGCGCGATCATTGCATCGGCGGATGATTCAATAATCGCAATGTTTCCCCTCCAGGCGGCGAGATCGGCCGGCGTAAACACATAGTTCCGATCATAATCGGCCAGAGCGTGGAAGCGGGCCGCCAATGCGGCGCGATCCTGAGCGCCGACCACTGCCGCGAAATGCGTGCGCCAGAAGGCATGCTCGGCATTACGTTTCGGCAGAAAGCCGAAGATCGCCCAGCGCAACAACGCGAGGGTGAGCGGGGCGGGCAACTGCTTACACCATGTGGCGCAGATGCGTGCGCGCCGGGCGCGTTGGGGCTGGGGCGGGCCGGTTTGCGCAAGAATGAGCGCCGCCACCCTGGATGGATGGCGGCGCACCAGCACCTGAGCCACAGCGCCGCTGGCCGATCCACCAACGACAGCGCTGCGTGCAACCCCACAGGCATCAAGTACGGCGACAACCCCATCAGCCAGTTCGGCAATCCGATCCAGGTGTGGTGGATAGGTAAGCGCCAGCACCCGGTAATCCCGTGCCAGATCGGCAATATACTGGAATGAGGTTGCTGCGACGCCGAAACCGCCGGGTAACAGGAGCACCGACCGGCCCGCGCCGGCAGCGATCAACTCCCAGCGCCGCCCGGCAATAGTGATCACCTGTGCGGGATATGTGGACAGAAGTGATGTGTAGCGTTTGGCGAGGTTCACCTGTATCAATCCGCAAACCGAGATACCCTGTTGTGCAATACCGCGCAGTATCGGACGGCAACGGCAGGGTTCAGCAGCATTATGCGTGAATCACCGTCACCGCGCGCCCGCCGGGGGTGATGGCAGGTTCGGCGCTGGTGCGTTCGGCGATCGGCGGTTGGTTCCGGCGCTGCTCGAAGATGATCAACCAACCGGCTGCATTGCCCAGTCCGTTGAGATAGCCATCGAGTTGGTGTAAGCCATCCTCACGCGGATCAGCGTCGCCGTCGCGCCAGACCTTCACCTCAATTGCGAGGACGACAGCACCATATTCGAGCCGCAAATCGAGCCGCCCGCGCCCGACCGCTGCTTCGCGTTCGACTCGCCCACCGCCATTCGCCACTCGATCCAGAAAGGCCATCAACACCAGATGCGGGGCAATCTCGTGATAGGCGGTGGTGCCGAGCAAGGGTTGACCGTGACGGCGCCAGAAGGCCAGAAAGGCATCACGCAGCCGATCCACATCCAGATGCCCATCGGGGGTGATCCAGGTTGGCGTGATCGCCGGCAAAAACGCCCGCGTCGTGACGGTCAGGTAGCGCGGGATAATCGCGGCGTAGATGGGGTTGGAAATCACCAACCCTTCCTGCGGATCGAGCCGTACCAACCCGAGATCTTGCACAAATTGCAGATCGTCGGCGGGTAACGTGCCGGGAACCAGACCCGCCAGCAGCGGCTCGATAATCGCCTGTACCCGCGGCTCGCGCAAGCGCTCGGCCAGGCTGTCAAGATGGGTATCCTGGCGTTGGATCACGACATGCTTGGCCTGATCAATCAGTTCCGGCGTGATCGGGATGCGCGGATCAGGGGCCAGTTCTTCGACGGCCACTTTAGCCAGGGCATTCACCAACCAGGGCTGCCCCTGGGTCAAATCAAACGCCCGCCCACACGCCTCCGGGGTAACGAGTTGGCCGGTATCAGTGCTATGTTGTCCATACAAGGTGACCAGATCGTCGGCAGAGAAATTGTCCATGGTGAGCGAGCGGCTCTTGATATTGAAGGGACTGGCCGTATTGAGCCGATCGCTGCCGCCGGATGCCACCTTATAATCTCGCACATCGCGCAAGCCAATGAGGGCAAGCGACCATGGAAAATGGCTTGGACGCCGCCGATATCCATCACGCAGTTGGCGTAAAACCGAAAGCAAGGCATCATTCGTCAACGAGTCAATTTCATCAAACAATACCACTAATGGGCGGGGAATCTGGATACACCACGCCCGTAACGCCGCGCCAATCCGCCGACCAGGATCACCGGTTGGCACGGGGGTGGGTGAAGTTCAGGCGGCAATTGAAACAAGGCATCATCACGCCATGAATCCAGAATAGCGAGTTCGGCGGCGCCAGGATCATCGGAAAAGGGTTGTCCTACCTCGGCCGAAACCACCACCGCAGCATACCGCCCACTCGCCGTCAATTCCTGGGCCAAATTCAAGATTGCGGTGGTCTTGCCGGTTTGGCGCGGCGCGTGGAGCACAAAGTAATCTTGCTGGTCGATCAAGTGATGCATATCCGGCACGCGCGCAAGCGGGGGGAGCATATAGTGGAGGTCTGGGCGACACGGGCCACTAATATTAAATCGACGCGACATAGGATCATCCTTCCAGCGATGCATCATACGGCTCAAGTATAGCACGTTCACCGCATTCCTATCGCTCAAACCCTGGTTTTTTGTATACTGCTGTCGTATACTGCGCGGTAGTACGACCCCGTGATCGGGCGGTTTATTTCGGCGGACTCGATTGTTCCCGGTGCCAATCCGCTCACGCTCTGGCCGGGCGATGTGGTCGCCGCCGGCGCGTGGAGTACGAAAGAGGGCGGGCCGGCGAACGCGCAACAACTTAATTCGGTATGCGTATACGCTGAATAATCCGTTGAAGTATACCGACCCGAACCCGTGATGAACCCGCTTCAACGAAAAGCCCCGTAACGCTGCCCCATCCTTCACCAAGCCGTTTGGTGAGCCAAGGGGCAGCCTTTCCTGCTACCTTCGTTCCAGCATCTAATGAGACATAAGCTTTGCCGAACTCCACGGCGGCATCAAGCGAAGTATCAGCTTGCATCGCAGCCAGACTGCCCTCTCCAGCAGCATACACACTGGTCGGAGATGTCACGGCCCGCACTGCCGCGCGGAAGGCTTTCCCGACTGGTGACCCGCTACCTCCCGGAGACGCCGGAGGCGGTGATGCAGCAGGTTTTGTCGCAAACCGGTTGGACGGCACACGTGGAAACCGCGCTCCACCACCGTACCCACCCATACCGTACTGATACTGGAGCTTCAACTCGATCATGAAATGACCGGTCGGATCAGTACGCTTCATCGGGTTGTTGCCAACGTAGCTATACCGATTGAGCTCCTGCGCATTCGCCAATCCACTGCCCTTCGTGCTCCACGCCCCGGCAGCTACCGCATCGCCCGGCCAGAGGGTGAGTGGTTGCAACCAGGGACAATTGAGTCCGCCGAAATAAACCGCCCAATCCCTGGGTCGTACTACCGCGCAGTATCGAACGGCAACGGCAGGGTTCAGCAGCATTATGCGTGAATCACCGTCACCGCGCGCCCGCCGGGGGTGATGGCAGGTTCGGCGCTGGTGCGTTCGGCGATCGGCGGTTGGTTCCGGCGCTGCTCGAAGAT
>JAAUQO010000241.1 GCA_012032775.1 Oscillochloris sp.
TTCAGGTCTTCGGACTGCGTCGCCTTCTGGAGCGGCCAGATCGCGAGGCTCGGGGCGCCCGGTCTGGACGAGCGCCACGCCGAGCCGGTAGTTGGCTTCGGGCTGGTCGGCCTCGGCCGTGAGCAGCACGCGCAGCGGCGCGAAGCTTCGGCGGCACGCGACCCGCGCAGCGGCAAAATAACGGAATAACTCAATGTACCTCGACACACTAACAACAGATTGGCAGATCCGCCCGCTCGACGAGTTCCGCCAGGGGATCTATCCCAGCGGCGACGAAGGCTGGCTGGCGGCGCAGGTGCCCGGCCACTGGCAACAGATCCCCGGCCTGGAGCACCATGCCGGCAAAGCCGTCTACCGCTGTCGCTTCACGGCGCCGGCAGTTGATCCGGCCCTGCCGCGCCGCTGGCTACGCATCAACGGCGCCTTTTACCATATGCGCAGCTACCTGAACGGGATCGATCTCGGCGCCCATCGCGGCTACTTCATCCCCTTCGAGCGCGAGGCGAGCATGCTGCGGGCCGACGAGAACGAACTGATCGTCGAACTCGACTGCCCCGACGAGCGCGATAAAACCGGCAAAACCATGATCACCGGCGTCTTCTCGCACTGGGATTGTATCGCGCCCGGCAGCAACCCCGGCGGTCTCTGGCTCCCGGTTGAACTACACGCCAGCGGCCCGCTGCGCCTCGACCATGCCCGCCTGCGCACCGTGACGGTGGTTGAAGATATTGCCCAGATCCGCTTCGACCTGATGATCGATGCCGCCATCGCCGGCCCGGCCGATGTCGTTATTACCTTCACGCCCCGCACCTTCGACGGCGCGATCCAGCGCTTTGTACAGCGCCGCAAGCTGCGCAAGGGTCGCCAGGATCTCGGCGGTCTGTTCAAGCTGCGTGATCCACGCCTGTGGTGGACACACGATCTGGGCCGGCCGGATCTGTACGATGTGCAGGTAGAATTGCACCATGCCGGCCAACTCAGTGATGCGACAACGGTAACATTCGGCGTGCGCAAGTTCGAATTGCGCGACTGGATCCCGCATCTGAACGGCGAACGCTTCTTGATCAAGGGCAACAACTACCCGCCCGGCGATGTCCGCATCGCCACCGTCACCCGTGAGCGCGTCGAGCATGATCTGAAGCTGGCCCAGGCATGCCACATGAACATGTTGCGCATTCACGCCCACGTCGATCACCCGGTGCTCTACGAAGCCGCCGACTGCGCCGGCATGCTGCTCTGGCAGGATTTCCCGCTCCAGTGGCTGTACGACGAGACCGTGCTGGAAGATGCGCGCAGCCAGGCAGTTACGATGGCGCGCTTGCTCGGCAGCCATCCAAGTATCGCCGTCTGGTGTATGCATAACGAGCCGTTTCTGATCGAGGATACGGCCGACGAAAGCCTGACCACGCGCCTGTTAACCTATGCGACCGGTTTCGGCTTCAACTGGAACCGCGACGTGATGGATACGCAACTGAAGGAGCTTGTCGAGGCCGAAGACCCGACCCGCCCGGTGGTGCGTTCGTCGGGCGAGTTGAATCTGCCGGGAGTGCGGCCGGGCACCGACACCCATGCCTACTTCGGCTGGTATCGCAACTACGGCACGCTCGATGCCGCCGAGCAGATGATCAAACGCTTGCCGGCCAATCTACGCTTCGTGACCGAGTTCGGCGCCCAGAGTTTCCCGAATCTGGCCAACAGTTTGCGCTTCATGCCGGCTGAGATCAAGCAACAGGATGTCGAGCAACTTGCGGCCCGGCACGGCTTCCAGCCCGAGATCATGGACCACTGGATCCCCTGGCGCGATACCGGATCGCTGGCGGCGACAATTGCACTCTCGCAGGCGTATCAGAGCGAGATCAACCGCTATTACATCGATCGGCTGCGCTACTACAAATATCGCCCAACCGGCGGGATTGTGCCGTTTCTGCTGGTCGATCCCTACCCGGCAGTATTGTGGAGTATCCTCGACTACTGGCGCGAGCCGAAGCAGTCGTACTATGCCATGCAGACGGCCTTCCGGCCGCAGTACGCATTCTGCCTGTTGCCGCCGAAGAAATTTGCGCTCGGCGAGCCGATTGAGTTGCCGATCTACGCGGTGAATGATGCGCGCCGGGCCATGTCCGGCCTGCGCGTGCGTTCGGCGCTGCATGATCCGGCCGGAGTGCTGATCGCCGAGACCGTGCGCCTGATCGATCTGCCCGCCGATTGCACCACCCGCGAGGTCGATCGCCTGCGACTCACCCCGCCGCATCCCGGTGAATACAGCTTAACCATCTCCTTCAGCGGCGGCGAATACAACCTGGAGCATCGCTACCGGATTCCGGTGGGGTAGAGGCGAAGGTGCGGCGCGAACTAAATTTCCCAGGGCTGGAAGCGGAACGGACGATTATCGTCGCGCCGTCGGGTATCTGACAGCGCAACGGCAAGTGATGGTACAATACACAGGCTAGTGCATAATCTTCGCAAAACTGTATTCACTGCCGTCGTGGCCCAGTGTGCCGGGACGCAGTTTGCTACCAATGCCGATCTCATATCAGGAGCCGGCCCAACTGACATGCCCTGCCTGCGGCGCCGATTTTGCGGCGTCGGTCTGGTTGATCCTGGACGCAGGCGAGCAACCTGCTGCCGTCGATCTGTTGCTCCAGGGCGAGCTCAATCAAGTTCATTGCCCCGATTGCGGCAATATCGGGCCTGCCGGTGCGCCGCTGCTGTACCATGATGCCGCCGGGCGCCAGGTGATTTTCGCGCCGACCCCCGGCGCCGCCGAGCATGAGTTACGCGACCAGGCCCGCGATCTGCATGCCGTTCTGGTTGGTTCCATCCCCGAGGAGCAACGCCGGCCATACCTGGCCGATGTCGATATTGCCCAGGATCTCGACGGGATCGCCCTCAAGTTGCGTCGCAAAGCCCGCCGCTCCGGTGCCGCTTCTGCTGCGCCCGCCCCGCCGGTGCCAACTCCTCCCCCCACTGCCGGCGAATCCGAGCAACCCCCGCCCTTGCTTGTGGCGGTCGAGGCGTTTTTGTCGGCCAATTCGCCGGAAGAGTTGGAGCAGGTGCTCGCTGCTTACCCTATTTTGCGCGATCGATCAACCGATGCGATGCTGGCCGCACTGGCCGAAGTCGCCCGTGATCAGCGTTCGCCTGATATCGCCGAAAGTTTGCTGCGGGCCAGGCAGTTGCTGGCCGGCATGAACCTGGCTGCGCCGCCGCCCACACCGCTTGCAGCGCCGAGCGATCTGCCGCTTGAAGCAGTCCAGGCTCTGCTGAATGCCGTCAGCGTGGTTGAAGTGGCGGCTGTCGCATCCACCTATCCGCAATTACTGCATCCCCAGGCCGATATGCTGCTGGCGGCGCGGGTTGAGGCCGCGCTCGACGACGGCCACGATCGCTTGGCTCAGGCTCTGGAAGATCGCCGTGAAGCCCTTGCCGCGATTCGCCTGGAGGCTCCGGCCGTCTTGGCGGCGGTGGCGGAACCCGGCGCCGAAGCTACGATCGATGAGGCGATCGAAGCGCTTTTGATCGCCGACGGCGAAGATGCCATGGTCGAAGTGATCGACCGCTACCCGATTTTGTTGGAGGATGTCGCCGCTGAAGCGCTCTGGCAGTTTGCCGCCGAGGCCCGGGCCAGCGGCGATGAGGCTCTGGCCGGCTACGTGATCGAGTGTCGTGAATTGCTGCGTCGGGTGCGCGCCGGGCTCGACCAGTGAGCCTAGGAAATGCACCATGCGAAATGCAGAATCCGCTCCATGCTGCATTGAAAAGTAGTTCGTTTCGATTTTTGCATTGCGCATTTTGCCTTTTGCATTTGCGTTAGGGAGGAATCATGCTCAAACGTACTGCGCTCTACAACAAGCACGTGGCAATGGGTGCCCGCATGGTCGAGTTCGGCGGCTGGGAGATGCCGGTGCAGTACAGCAGCATTATGGAGGAGCACCACGCGGTGCGCAATGCTGCCGGCCTCTTCGACATCAGCCACATGGGCCGTTTTATGATCCGCGGCCCGCAGGCCGAGGAGTTCTTGCAACATGTCGTCAGTTGCGATGTGGCGGCGATCCCGCTCGGTCAGTCGAATTACGGCCTGATCTGCCGGCCCGACGGCGGAATTGTCGATGATGTGTTTATTTATCACATCCCCGACGAGTATCTGGTGGTGGTGAACGCCTCTAATCGCGAACAAGACTGGCTCTGGTTGCAGGATCACAGCAACGGCTACGATGTCGAGATCGAAGATCGCTCAAACCGCTGGGGCATGCTGGCGCTGCAAGGCCCGGCCGCTGAAACCCTGCTGGTGAATGCCGAAGACTCCGAGGCCGATGATCTCGGCTATTTGCCGTTTCACGGCGTGGCGCTCACCCGCCTGTTCGGCCACAATGTATTGATCGCGCGCACCGGCTACACCGGCGAAGATGGCTTCGAGTTGTTTTTCGACTCCGAGCATAGCGCGGCGATGTGGGATGCCCTGCTGGAACTCGGCGCGCCCGGCGGTATCAAGCCCTGTGGCCTCGGCGCCCGCGACAGCCTGCGCTTCGAGCCGTGTCTGGCGCTGTACGGCCACGAGATCAGCGCGACGATTAATCCATACGAGGCGCGCCTCGGGTGGGTCGTGAAGCTCAACAAAGGCCCGTTTATCGGCAGCGAAACATTGACCGCGATCAAGGCCGCCGGCCCCGAACGCAAGCTGGCCGGATTTGAATTGATCGGCAAAGGTGTGGCTCGCGGCGATTATCCGGTTCACGCACCCGACGGCACGCCGATCGGTTATGTCACCACCGGCATGCCCGCGCCGACCCTGGGCAAACCGCTTGGGATCGCGTTGGTACGCAGCGACTATAGCAAAGAAGGCAGCGAGTTCGATATCATCATCCGCGATCGACCGGTTCGCGCCCGCGTGATCAAAATGCCCTTCTACAAGCCCCGCTACAAAAAGTAAGCAAAGACGCAACAGCTTGCGTCGCAAGGAGCCAGGAAGCATATGAGCAACATCCCAGCGGATCTTCGGTACAGCAAATCCGACGAATGGATTCGGGTCGAAGGCGATGAGCTTGTGATCGGGATCACCGATTACGCGCAGGATCAACTCGGCGATATCGTCTACCTGGAGTTGCCGCAGGTCGGCGCGACGTTTGAACCGGGCCAGTCGTTCGGCGTGATCGAGTCGGTGAAAGCGAGTTCGGATCTGTATGCGCCGATCGGCGGCGAGATCGTCGCGGTTAATAGCGCATTGGAAGGCGATCAGATGCCGATCAATCAGGATCCCTACGGCGAAGGTTGGTTGATCCGTGTGAAGCCGTCGGGTGCCGAGGAAGAGTTGTTGGATGCCGAGGCTTATGCCGCCTACTGTGACGAGCGCGCCCACTAAGTGTTTACGTGGTGGGTGCGGGCTGCGAAGCGATCCGCACCCATCACACTATGTCTAACGAAACCCATGCCACAGTCTCACTATATTTCGATCACCGAGGCCGAGCAGGCCGAGATGCTGGCCGCGATCGGCGTTGCGCGGATCGAGGATTTATTCACCGATGTGCCGGCCGATCTACGCTTCCCCAAGCTCGATCTGCCCGCGCCGCTGTCCGAGCCGGAGTTGATGCGCGAGTTGATGCGCCGCAGCAACGCCGATGCCCATGTCTACAGCCACAGCATCTTCCTTGGCGCCGGCACCTACAACCATTTCGTGCCCGCCGCCGTCGATCAGATCCTGCGTCGCGGCGAGTACTATACCGCTTACACGCCCTATCAGCCCGAGATCAGCCAGGGAACGCTCCAGGCGATCTTCGAGTACCAGAGCTTGATCTGCTCGCTGACCGGAATGGAGATCGCCAATGCCTCGCACTACGACGGCGCAACCGCCATCGCCGAGGCTGCGATTATGGCACTGAATGTCACCCGTAACCGGCGCAAGATCGTTGTCGCACGCAGCGTAAACCCGCAGTATCGCGCCGTGTTGCGTACCTACCTTCAAGGTCTTGATGTCACAATTGTCGGCGACGAGACGCCTGATGCGACGATCGCCGATGCAATTGCGCAGGTTGATGAGCAAACCGCCCTGCTGATCGTGCAAAACCCCGATTTCTTCGGTCGGCTCCACGATCTGCGCGGTATCGCCGACCAGGTGCAGGCTCAAGGCGCGCTTTTCGCCATGCACTTCGACCCGACGGCGCTGGGGTTGTTCCAGACGCCCGGCGAGGTTGGCGCAGATATTGCCACCGCCGAGGGCCAACCGCTCGGTATCGGCCTGAATTTCGGCGGGCCGTATCTGGGGATTTTCACCACCCGCCAGAAGCACGTCCACAAGATCGCGGGTCGCATCGTCGGCATGACGAAGGATCGCGACGGGACACCGGCCTATGTGCTGACGCTGCGCGCCCGCGAGCAGGATATTCGCCGTGAGCGGGCCACCAGCAACATCTGCACCAACCAGGGCTTGATGGCGCTGGCCGCGACGGTCTATATGAGCCTGATGGGCAAGCAGGGCATGCGCAAACTGGCCGAATTATGTTATCACCGTGCCCACTACGCCGCCACACAGATTGCGGCCCTACCCGGCTACAGTGTTGATCAGTCGCAACCGTTCTTCAAGGAATTCGTGGTGCAATGCCCGCGCCCGGTGGCCGCGATCAACACCGCCCTGAGCGCCGAAGGTATCGTCGGCGGGTATGATCTGAGCGCCGATGAGCCACAACTCGGCAACGCCATGCTGCTTGCCGTCACCGAGATGAACGGCAAGGCCGATATCGATCGCCTGGTACAGGTGTTGGGCGCAATGTAGGGGCGAAGGAGTCGCCACGAGATAGGGGCGACTCCTTCGTCCTTACAAGCGTGACAGATTGATGATCTCGGAAACACAAGTGGCGCGCATTCTCGCTGTTGCCCAGCCCGGCGCACGCTTGCTGGCGGTTCAGCCGCTTGGTGAGCGTACGTTGATGTTGGAGCTGCAGCCTGGGAAACCGCTGGTTTTGCGGCTTGGCGATACGGCCGACCGCTGGGCCGGTGATCCGCTGCGCAGCGAAGTGATCGCGCTTGAGGCCCTGCGCGCCGAGATCGATCTGCCGCTGCCCCAGGTGATCGCCGCCGATGACGGCTCCCTGGCCGAGGTGCCGTTTCTGCTGCTGAGTTATTTGGAAGGAACGACCCTGCTGGAGTTGCACAGCGCCCTCGACGAGGATTCGCTCTACGCTGTCGGTGGTGCCTTGGCCGAACTGATTGTCCGTGTTCATGGCTACAGCGTGCCGAACTACGGCCGGCTCGATGCAGTTGCGGCGCCGCAACTCAACGCTGATCTCCCGTTCGCTGGGGATGCCGATGTGCAATACCTGGCCCGGCGGATCGATGTGGCTCTGGTTGATGCCCTTGCTGCCGGCGAAATCGATCAAGTCGGCGTTGAGCGCATTCGTTCCTGGGTCGGCGGCAATCTGGCCGGCAGTGGTCGCCCCGCCTGTCTGGTTCATGGCGATCTGCGGCCTGAACGGGTGTTGCTGCGGCGGCGCGAACGTGGTTGGGCGATCGCCGGACTGACCGGCTGGGGCTATGCTCAGGCATGGCGTCCGGCATGGGATCATGCGGCGCTGTTCGAGCAGTTCGCCGGCCGGGAATATTTCAGCCTGCGGGTCGGCTATGGTAATGCCTACGATGGAGCCACCGAGCGGCACTATGATCAGTTGCGCGAATTTGCCCTGCAACCCTATCGCCTGGTGCTGTATCTGGAGGCCGGGCGGGCCGATCTGGCTCTGGCCCTCTGTGGCGATGGAGGTACACCATGAGTGTTGAGACCCAACTGCTGACTGCCGGAGGTTCACCGCACTGCCGCGAAGCGAACTGCGCCGCTTCAGACCGGAGTGGGCCGCCCATCACATGCCTCTGTTGTATTCGATAATAGATTCCGAAATCGTGTAAACTACGGCATATTTCGCTCAAATGTGCTAGTGTAAGGAGCGTTTCACAATGGATAACTACGACCCCCATATCTACGAATTTTCGGTGCCTGGGAAGCACGGCACGAACCTGCCGGGCCTTGATGTGCCTGAGGCCGAACTGCCGGCGGCGCTATTGCGCCGGGACGATATGAATGACTTTCCGGAGTTGACCGAGCCTGAGGTGATTCGGCACTATACCCGGATCAGCACGCGCAACTACGCCATTGATACCGGATTTTATCCCCTCGGCTCATGCACAATGAAAAGCAACCCGAAGCTTCACGAAGAAGCGGCGCGTTTGCCGGGCTTTGCGGCGGCCCACCCATTGCAGGGCGATGCGATCAGTCAGGGTGCGCTGCAACTTATGTACGAGTTGCAGGAGTACCTGGGTGAGATCGCCGGCTTCCCGGCGGTGTCGTTGCAGCCGGCCGCCGGCGCCCAGGGCGAGTTCGCCGGGATCCTGGTTTTCCGCGCCTATCACCTGGATCGCGGCGATGCCGATCGCGTCGAGGTGCTGGTGCCGAATGCCGCCCATGGCACGAATCCTGCCACGGCGGCGATGGCCGGCTTGAAGGTGGTCGAGGTGAAGAGCGACGCGCGCG
>JAAUQO010000242.1 GCA_012032775.1 Oscillochloris sp.
CCGTTAGCCGTTAGCCGTTGAGCCGTTGAGCCTTTGCGCGTAAGCGCACAACGGGCATGTACCTCCGGCATTCGCACAGGGAACGCTGTCGGCTTTAGGGTTCGAAGGGACGCAGTCCCTCGCCGGGGGAGTCCAGAGGGGCGGCGGCCCGCCCTTCTGGCGCGGGTGCGGGGCGCGTAGCCCCGCCTACTCCTCCAACGCCGGTGCGGGGCGCGTAGCCCCGCCTACTCCTCCACCCGTAACTCCTCATCCAAAATCCCAAGATCATGAAAGAGCGCCAATGTCTCCAGGGCCGATTTTTCGTCGAGTTGGGTGATCGCAAAACCGACATGGACGATCGTATAATCGCCGACATTGATGTCGGGCAGGTACGCCAGACAAACGTCTTTGATGATGCCGTCGAAACTGACTTTGCCCATGCGGACGTTATCGCGTTCTTCGATTTCGAGCACTTTGCCGGGAATTCCCAGACACATACGGTTTATCCTCTCTGTTGATGGCGAACTGCGGCGATCATAGCCTGTCCAAGGGCCAATCCGCCGTCATTGGGAGGGACTTTGCGATGCACCAAGACCTCGAAGCCGGCGGCACGCAGGCCCGTGGCGACGAGGCGCAGTAAGACGATATTCTGAAAAACACCGCCGCTCAGGGCCACGCAGTTGAGCCCGCTGCGCTCGCGGGCGTGTGCGGCGAGGGCGACGGCAATCGCGGCGATGCTGCTGTGAAAGCGCGACGCGATCACGCCAAGCGGGATATCGGCCCGCATGTCGGCGACGAGTGCATGCAGCAGCGGCGCATAGTCCACTCGCAGCGGCGCGCCGGCGCGCAACTCGAACGGATACGGCGCAGCATTGTCGTAGCGGTGCAGCGCCTCGAACTCGATCGCCGCCTGAGCCTCGTAGCTGACCACTTGCCGCACACCGAGCAGCGCCGCCACAGCGTCGAACAGCCGGCCCATGCTGCTGGTCGGCACACATGTGAAGCCGCTTTCTAACTGGCGGGCCAGCACTTTGCGTTCGACCGGCGCGCAGGCAATTACCGGCGGCAGATCACTATCCCAGGGGATTCCGGCGGCATGCAGGTGGGCGAGGGCGATCCGGTACGGTCGTTTGACCGAGGAGTCGCCGCCGGGCAGCGGCACGTAGGCAAGGTGGCCGAGACGCTCGGCTGATATGTAGCCGGCCAGAAGCAATTCGCCGCCCCAGATCGCACCGTCGTCGCCATAACCGGTGCCGTCGAAACTCAAACCGATCACCCGAGCATCGACCGGTAATCCGTGTTCGGCCATCAGGGCGGCAATGTGGGCATGATGATGCTGCACCGCCACAAGCGGTCGGCCGGCGGCATGACGCGCGGCCCACTGCGCCGAGAGATAGCCGGGGTGCGTGTCGCAGGCCAGCAACTCCGGCGTGGTACGAAAAATCGTCGCGAAGTGCGTCACCGCGCGCTCCATCGCCTCAAGGGTCTCCAGATTCGCCATATCGCCGATATGCTGGCTCATGTAAGCATATCGACCGTTCGCAATGCAGAACGTACTCTTCAACTCGCCGCCGACCGCCAGAACCGGCGGGATCGCGAAGGGCAAGCGTACCGGGAAGGGCGCATAGCCGCGCGAGCGGCGCACCGGCAGTTCCTGGCCTTCGAACACCCGGATCACCGAGTCGTCGGCGGGCAAGTGGATGGGCCGATCATGCAGTAGCCAGGCATCGGCCAGGGATGCGAGTTGGGTGAAGGCATCGCCGTCGCTGTACACAATCGGCTCGCCCGCGTCATTCGCCGAGGTGAGCACCAGCAACGAGGGCGTGTGTTCGGCGAAAAGCAAGTGGTGAAGCGGCGTATACGGCAGCATAATGCCGAGATGTCCATTGCCGGGCGCAACAGAAGGGGCAACATCGGCGGCGGGCAACCGCTCAAGCAACACAATCGGTCGTTCCGGGCCGCTAATCAGTCGCTCTTCGGCGGGATCAAGCAGGGCAGTTGCACGCACAACCGCAAGGTCGCGGGCCATCAGGGCGAATGGTTTGCCGCCACGTCGCTTGCGCTCGCGTAACAGCGCAACGGCAGATTCGTTGCGGGCATCGCAGGCCAGGTGGTAGCCGCCCAGACCCTTGACGGCGACGATCTTTCCGACACCAAGTGCATGCAGGGCGGCGTTCAGCGCAGCAGGCCCAATAAGCGGAGTAGCGGCGATCCCGGCCAGAAAGTGCAATTGCGGGCCGCAAACCGGGCATGCGTTCGGCTGGGCATGAAAGCGCCGGTCGGCGGGATCGTCGTACTCGCGACGGCAGGCGGGACACATCGTAAAGCCGGCCATTGTGGTCTGCGGCCGGTCGTACGGCAGATCGCGGATGATGGTGAAGCGCGGGCCACAGTTCGTGCAGTTGATGAACGGATAGCCGAAGCGCCGGTCGGCGGGATTGCGCATCTCGCGCAGACAATCCGCACATACGGCGACATCGGGCGAGATCAGCGTGCTGGCGCCGGGCAAGGCGGCACTGTGGACAATCTCGAATGAGACGGCGCCCACTGGTTCGAGCGCTGTGACGGACAACTCCTCGATATGGCTGAGCGGCGGCGGATCGGATTGTAGATGATCTTGAAAGGCTTGCACCTGCGCCGGCGCACCCTCGATCTCAAGATACACTCCGGCGCTGTCATTCCCGACAAAGCCGGTCAGTCCCAGGCTGACGGCCAGATTATAGACAAAAGGCCGAAAGCCGACACCCTGAACCACGCCATGCACATGCAGGCGCAGCCGTTGCGTGGTTTGCGGTTGTGGCGACAGTGTCGGCATCGACAAATCCCTGTGGACGCAGCATGCGGCGTCCCTTTGTATCCTAGACTTCAAGCTGCCATACCATCACCCGGTTGTTCCCCGAGTCGGCAATGGCCAGGCGATTACGGTGCAGATGGATGCCATAAGGCCAGCAGAGCGTATCGCGCTCGACCAGCTTCCAGCGGTTCTCGCCGGTGACATCGAAGCTGGGCTGACTAAGCACGGCGTCGGCCGGATGAAATGCGCCGCTTTGGGGCGGATCGCGCCAGAGCAACACCCGATTGTTGGCGGTATCGGCAACGGCGAGCAGGCCGGCTTCGTAGCTGATCGCGTACGGAAAGCGCAAACGCTGCGGCCCCTGCGGGCGGTAGGAAAACTCGCCGTTCGAATACAGATCGGGTTGGCCCAGGGCCAGATCGGCCGGGCGATCGTGCTCGGGACGCGGCGCCCAACCAAGCACCCGATGGTTACCCGCATCGGCGATCAGCAGGCGCGTGGCATCACCGGCGACGGCATGAGGCCAGCGAAACGAGTCCCCGCGGGCGTCGCCGCCGCGATTCTCCAGTCGCGAGCAGGCATCGGGCTGGCCGAGGATCAGGTCGGGCGGTTGATCCGGTTCGGGCAAGCCGTTCCAGCCCAGCACCCGCCGGTTGCCGGTATCGGTGATGTAAAACCAGCCGGCGACATAGCCCATCCCGTAGGGCCAGTAGAGCGTCAGCGCATCACATGCGCGGCCACGATTCTCGCTGACGCTGAACAGATCCGCCTGGCCGATCACCAGATCCGGCGCAACATCGGAGTGTTGCGGCACCTGATTCCAGATCAGCACCCGGTGATGCCAGGAGTCGGCGACGAGCAACCGCCCCTCGTACACAGCAACGCCGGTCGGCAGATGCAGGCCGCGCTCAGGGCCGCGCCCGCCGGCACGCGCACCTTCGGAATAAAAGTCGGGCTGGCCCAACACCACGTCGGCGGGCTGTTCATCGGCGGCGGGAACACCATGCCAGATCATCACCCGGTGGTTGCCCGAATCAGCCACGATCAGATACTGATCGTCCAGATAGACCCCCCGCGGCGCATAGAGTTGGGCCGGCGTCGGCTGGGCGTCGGGCAACGCAAGCCCGAACGGCGAGCGTGCGCCGAGCCACAGTTCCGGGTACGCACTGCTGAAAAGCGCCGCAGGCGAGTACACCGCTGCAACCGAGGCAAGCGTTCCACGCTCAGGTTCGGCTTTTTGCGTTGCGCTGTTCGCATTTTGCATTACTGTGGCCTCACCCAGATGTAGCCGTCCTTCACCCGCAGCGGGAACGGCTCAAGTTGGGCTTGCGGCGCAGTTACGCACTCGCCGCTGGTGGTATCGAACTGAAACCCGTGGCCGGCGCAGGTGAGCACGCCATTGGCATCAAGGGTGCCGTCGTCGAGCCGGCGACCAAGGTGAGCGCAGGCGTTGCGATAGGCGCTCAGCTTGTTGTCGTTATTCACCACCAGCACCGAGCCGGTAGCTGTCTCGATACATGTCATTGTACCGGGCGGCGCCAGTTCGAGCGCCGGCCCCTGCACCCAACCGACATCACTCTTACTGACTGTGATCGCGTCCAGGCTAATCATCGCCGGGCCGGGATCGCTGGGCACCACTTCAACCTGGCGGATCTCGGGGATATTGTGCTTCAACGCCTCCTCAACCCCCTCGCGCAACGTCACCGCCGACATCGAGCAGCCGTTGCATGCGCCGTGGAGCCGCACATACACAATGTTGTCGCGCACATCGACGAACTCCACATCGCCGCCGTGGCCCTGCATATACGGCCGCACCATCTCCAGAACCCGCACCACGCGGGTACGCATGTCGGCACGGACGATCCCATGCATCGCGAACAAGGCATAGACCAGCGGATCATCGACCAGTTCGAACAACAATTCCTTGCCGCGCGGATCGTTTTTGAGCCGCTGGACGATCGTGGTCAGGCCGACTTTATGAAACTCCTCGATCGCTTTCTTGAGATCGGTCGCTTTGCTGCGGGCATCGTTCTCAAGTTTCTGCACCTCGCGCATCGCCCGATCGACCTGTTCGGCCAGGGTGTCGAGATCACGGCTGAAGTCGTTCATCGGCTCGGTGGCTTGTTGAGTCATCGGCAGGTTCCTATCGAGGTTCGGGGTGAAGCATTTGCTGCGCGAATGCTTCGCCCTTACAAGTTAGGCGTAGCTACTCTGCTGCTCCAGGGCTTCTTCGACTTTGCGTGCCAGCAGGTCGGCGAATGCGCGCCGGGCCAGGTGCTGAAGCATGATCTCGATCGTTTCACCGCTAACGTCGGGCGCCGGGCGTTTGCCGAGCGCTTGCAACACGAAACATGCGCCGGCGATGTTGTCGAGCAAAAAATCACTAAACAGAACTTGCACGAATTCATCCAGCCAGATCCCTTCACCCTGTGGATCTTGACGCAGTTTCGCCAATGCATGCTCGATCCCGGCGTTGCGCTGCACGATCCGCTCGACAAAGCGCTCACCGGCCATCTGGAGAACAATATCGAATTGTTGGCGCTGGTAGGGTTCCATTGGTTGCTCGCTTGGGATCGCTTTTCAGATTTTTCGTTAGCCTGGGCCACGCATCCGTAAGGGCAAAGCATCCACACGCGGATACTTCGCCCTTACAAACCGGCTCACCCACTCACAACGCGCGCTGCTTCCGGTTCGCGGCGAGCCTGTTCCTGGCGCTCGATCTCAGCCAGAATCTCGCGGAGCGCCATTGCCGCCTCGCCGTCGCCATAAGCGGTAAAGACGCGCACTGCCTCCTGGAGTTTGGGTTTAGCGTGGACAAAGATGCCCAGATGCGCCAGTGCATTGCCCTGGTTTGCCAGCACCCGCCCATAGCCCAATGGATCGCTGTCGCGATCACGCACCGCCAGCACCGCCTCGTACAACTCAACCGCTTCAACCAGATGGTTCTGCGGGTTGGTCGAGGGCAAGTGCTGAAGGGCATTGGCGAGATTGAGTTGGGCGCTGGCCCACTGATCCGGGTGCGTCTCCGGCGTGTAAACCTTGAGCGCCTCGCGCAGCGACTGAACCGCGATCCCCTTGCGCAACTGATCGCTGGCTTCGGTCAGCGGCATGGCCAGGTAGGCCAGGGCAAGATTATTCTGAGCCAAAGCGTACCACTCCGGCGCATTGTCGCGGGTGAAGATCTGCAATGCCTCCTGGTAATATTTGACCGCCTCCAACAGCACTTCACGCCGGCCCTGCGCCATATCGTGGTAGACCAGGCCAAGATTCAGCGCGATCTGGGCACGCAACTCGACCAGGCCGGATGTTGCCAGAAGCTGCTCGGCAGTTCGGAGATGCTGGAGCACCATGGCATCATTGCCGATGAAGCGCTGATGGGTTTCGGCCAGATTACTCAACAACTGGGCCGCAAACAAGGGCGAAGCCGGCTGGGCCGCCGTTATCGCCTGCTTCAGCAGGCCCATCGCCGCGTCGCCATCCTGGCGTTCAAGCGCTGCGGCAGCATGGGTCAGCAGCGCCAGGGCGCACAACTCGCCGTCGGCAGAACCGGGATCGGGCAACTCATCGCTGTAGCCGAGCGTGTATGCGACGATCGCCAGCAACAGGCCAAGATCGCCCTGAAGCTGTGTGCGCAGCACGAGATACTGGTCGAGATCACCGCTCAATACAAAGCGATTGTAGCGATCTTCAGGCGTATCGCCGCTGATCGTTTGTGCGGCCCGTTCGGCATCACCGTGCAAGGCATGGAGGTAAAAGATCAACTCCGGCGGCGCAGCATCGGGGATGTGGCCGCGCAATAGATCGGCCTGCAGTGCGACCGACTCGGCAACCGGCGGGAGCACCAGATAACCGGCGGGTAGCGGAAAGATTCCAAGCGGCTGTGGTCGAAGCATATTACAACCCTGTTTGTGGAAACGGCGAATCCTGGTCGGCATAGCGCCGGATATACTCGGCGGCGATGCGGGCGCGCTGTTCACTGCGATAGACATCGATCCAGAAACGCCGGCGCTCGTGCGGAAACTCGACTTCCAGGTAGACAGCCCACTGGCCGCGTTCGCAGATCACCTCGGTGCGTACCGAAATTGCCTCACCGGGCGGCAGATTGAACGGCGGCCGAGGGTCGTCAGACATTGGTTGGCTCCAGCGGAACGCGCAATGCGCCGCTTTCCGCATCCCAGATCGCCTGATACCGCCCGACCGGCACGGCCGGCAAAATCTCGTGGATCAAGACACTGCGATCGCCGGCAAGATTACGTTGCTTCAGCATCAAGCCGCCCCCGGCCGGCCACGCGTCGGCAACAGCCAGAGTTCGCCGTCGCGCAGCAGGGCAACCAGGCCGTCCTGCGGGAAGAAGCGCTGCGCAACCTCGGCCTCCAGCAATAAGTATCCGCGCTCAGTGAATTCGATACTGTGGTTCATCGCTTTGATAACAGGACTTGCGCAATCAGTGTTTTTCGCCTACGGCAACAGTGTCGCTCTTCGGCGTGAGTAACTCGATCAGATACACGGCGAGTTTGTCCATCGTCTGCGCCACTTCCGGCGTCAGTTCGGCGCCGAACTCGAAGTTCGCACCTTCGATCAGATACACGGTAATGTCGGTCGGGTAGGCGTCCTTAAGCAACCAGCGCCCAAAGGCCAGCGCATGATCCCAGCGAAAGGCGTGCTGATGGAGGCCGTCGAGCGGCGGCAACTCCTCCAACTCTTCGCCGGGAACTTTGTAGAGAACCCCGGCCGGCTCGCCGCTGCGCGCGGCATCGACAATAATCACCCGATCGGCGCCGCGCATCTTAAAGGCGACATCCATCCCGGCTGTGCCGCCGTCGGCCACACGCACGCCCTCCGGCAGGCCGTGTTCCCAGAGCCGGCGGATCAGAATCGGGCCGACGCCGTCGTCGCCGCGCAATAAGTTACCGCATCCAATGATCAGTGTATCCATATGCAATATAATTACACCCTATGTAAAAATCGTCTTGAAAATGGTGATGCGCATAACGACGCAGGATGTTGCGTCGCTACGCGCGACTTTAAGGATGATCTTCGCGTTGAGCGCGGCGAAACCGGCGCTCCCAACCGCGAAAGGCTTTTAGCACTCCCCATTCACCCGAAAGCGCAGCAACTCTTTGCCGGTTTTGCGGTCGTAGGCATGCACCGTACACACCAGACACGAGTCGAAACTGTGGGCGACGTGGGCGATCTCGATCGGCTCTTCAAGGTCGGTCAGACGTGAGCCGATAAAGGCTTGCTCAACCGGCCCAAGCACTTTGTTGCCGTCGCGCGGCCCGATATTCCAGGCGGTTGGAGTGACCACCTGATAGTTCTCGATCTTGCCGTCCTTGATCTTGATCCAGTCGGCTAGTGCGCCACGCGCCGCCTCGGTTGCGCCGAAGCCCTGGCCCTCGGCGTGTTCGGTCGGCTTGATATAGAACTTCTCGTGCAGATCGATCGCGTCGAGCCACTTGCGCACCAGCTTGAAGTACTTCGGCGCCTCGTGCATGCGGGCCAGCACCCGCGTCATCACACTCGGCCCGATCGTCTTGATGATGTCGAGAAACAGCGGGTCGTAGTCCTGATGTGCGGCAGTGGCCGCCCGGCCGGCGATCACCTGGCGCGCCAGCGGGCCGGCTTCCAACGGCAGCGAGCCGTGGCCGGGCACATCGTAGCGC
>JAAUQO010000243.1 GCA_012032775.1 Oscillochloris sp.
CGCAGGTCCGGGGCGCGTAGCCCCGCCGAATCGCAGGTCCGGGGCGCGTACGCAGGTCCGGGGCGCGTAGCCCCGCCGAATCGCAAGTTCGGGGCGCGTAGCCCCGCCGAATCGCAAGTTGGGGCGCGCAGCCCCGAGCACATACGGGGCGCCCAGCCCCGAACACATACGGGGCGCGCAGCCCCGCCGCCAGGAAAAAGAAATGGCAAACGTCCAAAACATCAAAGGGATGCGCGATCATCTGCCGAAGGATATGCTGCTGCGCCAACATATTGTTGCAGTGATTACGCAGGTATGTCAGCGCCACGGCTTTGATCCGTTGCAGACGCCGATTGTCGAATATGCAGAAACCCTTGAAGGCAAACTCGGCGACGACGAGAGTCTGATCTATCGTTTTGAAGATCATGGCGGGCGCCGGCTAGCCTTGCGCTACGACCAGACGGTGCCGCTGGCGCGGGTGGTTGCGCAATACGCCAACCAGATCACCCTGCCCTGGCGGCGCTACGCGATCGGCCCCAGTTATCGCGGCGAACGGCCGGCGCGCGGGCGCTATCGCGAGTTTTATCAGGCCGACGCCGATATTGTCGGCAGTAACTCGCCCCTGGCCGATGCCGAGATCATCAGCTTGCTCAATGAAGTTCTGACCGAACTCGGCTTCCCCGGCTTTGTGACATTGCTTAACCATCGCCAGATTATCGGTGGGATCGCCCGAGTCAGCGGCCTGGATGAGCAGTCGGCGGGGAGTGTGTACCGCGCCATCGACAAGTTCGACAAGATCGGCGCCGACGGCGTGCGCAATGACCTGTTGAAGAGCGGCGTATCTGAAGCCGCCGCCGACCGGATTCTAGCGCTGGTGCAGATTGACGGCAGTTCCGACGCGGTGCTTGAGGCGCTTTCCGAACAGCTTGCCGACGACGAGCGGGCCAGCGCCGCCCTGGAAAATCTGCGCGCGGTGATCGTCGGCCTGGCGGCAATGGGGGTGCCTGAGGAGCGCTACCGGATCACAGCCCGCCTGGCCCGCGGACTCTCGTACTATACCGGCGTGGTGTTCGAGGCCAATACACCGCACTGGCCTGAAGGTTCGCTGCTTGGTGGCGGACGCTACGATGAATTGATCGGCCAGTTCGCCGGCCGCCCCGTGCCAACCGTCGGCCTGGCCTTTGGGATCGACCGGCTGCATGACGTGATGCTGGAGCTGAATCTCGGCCCAGTCAGCACCACCGCCGCCCAGGTCTTCGTGACAATCTTCAACGCCGAGACCACCGCAGCCAGCCTTGATCTGGCCCGTGAACTGCGCGCAGCCGGGCTGAATACGTTGATCGGCCTCGATACAAAGGCCGGCTTAGGTAAGCAATTCAAAGAAGCCGACCGCAAGGGCGTGCCCTTTGCCGCCGTGCTTGGCCCCGACGAACTGGCGCAGGGTGTGGTGGTGCTGAAGGATCTACGCAGCGGCGAACAACGCAGCCTGCCGCGCAACGAGGTGGTTGCGGCGCTCATGAGCTATAACGGTGCGCACAACGCGTGAGCCTGATCGCGGAGCGCATACCGGACGGCGAGCCGCGCGGCAGCGCCGTCAGGCATCACACTATAGGCAGGATACCGGGAACAGGCGGGCAGTAGGCCGCGCAACCCGCATAGCTACAAAGAAATTCCTGTACTCACACTATCGTATCTCTATCGACGATCGAGCATCAATCTACTCGGCTTTCTGTATCCTGTATCCTGTATCCTCTATCCTACATGGGGGCAGATCATGGAGCCGCACTACAAACACATTTCCAGAAGTCTCGTCGCTCGCCATCCGCAGCCGGTCGGTGTGATCGAATTCTACGGCGGCCAGTTCTTCGGCCAACTCCCCGTCACCAGTTACGATTATCTGCTTGCCACCCTTTTCCGCAACGGCTACACAATTATCGGCGTCCCTTTCACTTTTGGCTTCGACCATGTGGCGATCGCCGAAGGGTTGCTACGCGAACGCGATAACGTCCGCCGGTTGTTGCCCGAACTCGACAGCGTGCCGCATTTCTGGCTCGGCCACAGCCTCGGCTGCAAGTTTATCTCACTCCTCGAAGTGTATACGAACCCCAACGACGGCATGTTCGCGCCGCCCGGCGGGCCACGCCTGGCAGCGGCGCAGCGCGGCATCCTCGACGAGCCGGCAATCCTGATGGCGCCCGATATCGCCGACACGGCGCAGGCGGTGCCAATCCCGGCCCTCGGTCGTTTCCTCGATGCACTCGGCCTCGGGATTCAGCCCGACCGGCGTGAAACCCAGCATCTGATCGAATCCGACCCGCTCTTCGGCCTGACGGCATTGATCTCGTTCCATAGCGACCGTATCGCCGGGAATATCAGCCAATCGCCGGAGCGCAGTGATGCGGCCTGGTTCCTCAAGATGCTGCAAGGCCGCCATCCCGAAGGTGTGTTGCACCAGGAACTACCCGGCGGACACCTGGTGCCGCTTGGTCTGCAACTCGACGATATTGTGCTCGAACTTGATCCCTTTGGCGTTGCGCAGGCTCAACCACCGGCCTTGCTTGAGCAAACCGTGCTTGAGATGCTCGGCAAACTCAATTACCGCCGGGTTACGGCGGTAGCGAAACGGGCTGCGTAGCGCCACAAGATTTTGCACTCCTGCGCACCTACGGTGTCCCATTCGTATGGCACGACTCGCACGCCAGATTCGCGTCTTCCGGGTGATCCTGGTAGATATTGTGCATGCTGTGGCACGACGGGCATCCGATCCGATTCGGCGAGCCGCTGTGACAGGTGCTGCACATCGGATTTACCGGGTGCGGCATAAACACTTGATTCGGGTGTACGTTGTGGCACGTAATACAGCCCGCATACACCGCCAGATTCGGGTCGTCGGGCATGGAACGTAAGGTCGGCGACGGTAATTCCGGCGGCGGCGGAGTTGCCGTCGGCGGTACAAACGTCGGGCTTGGTGGTAACGGCGTTGGACTGGGCGGTTGCGGCGTCGGCGCAGCCGTCGGCGGTTCCGTAGTCGCCGTCGGCGGCAGCGGCGTTGCACTCGGTATGATCTGCGTTGGGCTGGGCGCCACAACGGTATCACTCGGTGCAACTGCCGTAGCACTGCCTGCGGTTGTCGGCACTGTGGTGGCGGTCGCACCTGGCGCACTGGTCAGCGTAGGAATCGGTGTGGAGGTCTCCGTCGCAGTTGGCTCTGGAGATGCCGTGGGTTGCGGCGTGGGTGTCGCACTCGGCGAACGGGTTGCGGTTGGCGTCACTGCCGGTAACGGCGTGTGCGTGGCGGCGGCAGCGGCAGCGACAAGTGTCGGCGGCCCTGCAAAGGCGGCTTGATCTAACGTTTGCAGAAAAGCGACCAGATCGGTGATATGCGATCCGGGCAGGATGTCGGCGAAATCACCTCCGACCACTGCCTGCACTAAGCCCGGCGAAAATCCCTCAACGACATAGGCATCGTGGGTCAGAATCGACTGGCGCAGGTACTCCTCGGGCGCCATGCCGGGAATGCGTTCCGCAGCACGAACAGCGACACCGGCGAGATTTGGCCCGACACTATCGCCAAGAGTCGGGTCGATGGTGTGGCAGGTACGACAGGCGATAGAGCCCTCGATCAGCACCTCGCCCTGAAAGATCGCCCGCCCGACAACGGCATCGCCAAATGCTGCGACACTGGTCGGTTCCGGCGGCGGGACAGCCGGACCGGCACTACAAGCCCAGGTTGCGAAACAAACGAGCAGGCACGCCCCAACGACGCCCCCCGCCCGATGGACGGATGACCAGAGGACCGACCGCATGGCTCCTCTCCTCTCCGATTGGCCGGTTTGAGGCGAGTATAGCCCGCAATATGCATCAAAACAGGAAAGATTTGACTACACCGGGGTAGAGACGCAATATTTTGCATCTCGACCCCGGCGGAACATAAACCTTACGCCGTCACATCTTCCTCGGCCCGCTCGGCGGCGCTGCCGATACTGAAGTACTTGGCATCGGGGTGATGAATCACGATTGCGGCGGTGCTCTGCTCGGGAACAAGTTGGTAGGCGTCGGTGAGCATCACACCGATCTGCTCGGTCGGCAGGATCTGCCAGAGCTTCACATGCTCTTCCAGATCCGGGCAGGCCGGATAGCCCCACGAGTAGCGCTTGCCGCGCGAATCGCCTAAGCCCAGGCCCTGGCGGATCACGCGGTTGGTATACTCGGCGAGTGCTTCGGCCAGGCTGACACCAAGGCCATGCACATAATAGCTACGGCTGTAATCGCCGCGCTGCTGCAACTCGGCACTAAGTTCGTCCACCGCCGTGCCCATCGTCACAACCTGGAAGGCCGCCACGTCGTATTCGCCGCTGTCCACACTGCGAAAATAGTCACTCAGGCAGAGCCGCTCGCGGCCGGGCTGGCGCGGGAAGGTGAAGCGCGTAAGCTCCTTTGGAGAACCGAGAACCGAGAACTCCGAACCATTTTTCGCCTCCCTGGTTCTCGGTTCCTGGTTCTTCGGTTGGATCGTCGCCGGATCGTAGACGATCAGATCCAGACCGTCGCTTTGCACCGGGAAGTAGCCATAGGCCACCTTCGGCGTCAACCAACCGTCGCGCTTCGCTTCGGCGATCAGTTCGCGCGCCAGCGCATCGAACTCGCTCTTGTAGCGTTCCCACTCGGCGCCTTTTGCATTCTTGGCGCCCCACTGGAGCCGGTAGAGGGCATTGCGATCCAGACACTCGACCAGATCATCGAGCCGGATACGGTCGGTTGCGCGTGCGCCCCAGAACGGTGGTGGCGGCACGGGAAAATCGGCCCGCACCGTAGAACGGACATCGGCGCCACCGGCAGCCTTGCCCAACTCGGCCAATGCGACCCGACCGGTCTGGCGTTTGTGCAGCACATCGGCCGCCTCGCGAATCGTGCGATCGACAAACTCGCTGCGGCGCTCGGGGTCGCTCAACTGATCCATTGTCTCCAGGCCCGCGAAAGCATCCTTGCAATAAAAGACACCGGCATTGTAGGGTTCTTCGTCGCCGACAAAGCTGATCCGCTGGCCATACTGGCGATTGATCGCCGCGCCGCCGACCAGCACCGGGAAACTCAGCCCGCGCTTATGCAGCTCCTGCACGATCAGCGGCATCTGTTTGCTGGTACTCACCAGCAGCGCCGAGAGCCCAATCGCATCGGCGCCCACCTCGACCGCCTTCTCGATGATGGTGTTGGCCGGCACTGCTTGCCCAGGTCGTAGACAGTGTAGCCGTTGTTCGAGAGGATTGTGTTGACGAGGTTCTTGCCGATGTCATGCACATCGCCGTAGACCGTCGCCAGCACCACTTTGCCTTTTGTGGTGCCTTCGAGCTTGTCGAGATACCGTTCAAGCCGGGCGACCGCCTTCTTCATCACCTCGGCCGACTGCAACACAAAGGGCAGGATCAACTGGCCGGAGCCGAACAGATCACCGACCTCCTTCATCGCCGGAAGCAGAACAGTATTGAGGAGATCGACGGCGGCAATGCCTTGCGGAGTTGATTCTTCGACCGGCGGCGCTCCGGGCGACGCATGCGATGCTTCCTTCGGCGGCGCTCCGGGCGACGCATGCGGTGAATGCGTCGCCCCTACGTTGCCGCCGGATCGGCGGCCAACCGCGCCGCCACCGCCATATCAATATCCGCCTCGACCCCATCCTTTTTGCGGTGCAAAATCTTCCAATGCAGGCGCTCGTCCACGCTCATGCCGGCGGTCGGATCAATGGTTTCGTTCGTCTGCGTGGCTTCCGTCTGCTCGAAGTGCTGGATGAAGCGGGCCAGGGCATCTTCGCGCCGGTTGAAGATCAGATCCTCGCAAATCGCCCGCTCCTCGGCCGGAATCTCGGCATAGGGCGTCACATGGGTCGGGTTGATGATCGCGCTGTCGAGGCCGGCAAGCACCGCGTGATAAAGGAACACCGAGTTGAGTGCGGCACGGGCGTGCGGCGCGACACCGAAGCTCAGGTTGCTCACGCCCAGCGTGGTGAAACAGCCCGGCACCCGCTCTTTGGTGAGCCTGATGCCCTCGATCGTCTCCACGGCGGCGCTGCGCAATTCTTCCTGGCCGGTCGTAATCGGAAAGGTCAACACATCGAAGATGAGTGCTTCGGCCGGAACCCCGAACTCATTGTGGGCGATCTGCGCGATCCGCTCGGCGATCGCGGCTTTGCGCTCGCGGGTATGCGCCATGCCTTCTTCGTCGATCGTCATCGCAACCGTGGCGGCGCCATAACGTGCGACCAGCGGCAGCACCTTGTCGATCTTCTCGCCGCGGCCACCTTCCAACGAGACCGAGTTGACCAGGGCGCGGCCGGGGTACACCGCCAGGGATGCTTCCAGCACATCAACCTCGGTGGTGTCGATCACCAGCGGCAACTCAACATTCATGGTTAGTTTTTTGAGCAGCGTCGTCATCTGCTCGCGCTCGTCGGCGCGCTCGGTCATCGCGACACAGACATCGAGCATATGCGAGCCGCTATCGACTTGTTCGCGCGCCACTTCAAGCACACCGTCGTAATCATCCTTCAGCAGCAATCGCTTCACCTTGCGCGAGCCAAGGGTGTTCACGCGCTCGCCGATCATGGTCAGCGTGCCGTCCTGACGCAGGGCGGCGGCCCGAATACCCGAACTGACGCTGGGGATGTAGGTGATCTCGCGGCTGCGTGGGGCATTATTGCCGACCACTTCACGCAATTGCGCAATATGCGCCGGGCGCGTACCGCAGCAACCGCCGATCACACTCACGCCGTACTCGCTTACAAACTCGCCGAGAATGCGCGCAAACGGCTCCGGCTCCATCGGATAAACCGTCTTGCCGTCAACTTCAAGCGGCAGACCGGCATTGGGGATGCAGGAGATCGGCTTGCGGGCGTGGCTGGTGAGATACTGGATCGCGGCGCGCATATGCTCGGGGCCGGTGGAACAGTTCAAGCCGATCACATCAACCGGCATCGCCTCGATCGTGGCAATAAAGGCCGGGATATCGGTGCCGAGCAGCATACGGCCGGAAAGATCGAGGAAGATCTGGGCCTGAACGGCGACATCGGGCCGGTTCAACTCAGCTTTGGCGCGACGAATGCCGTCGAGCGCGGCCTTAACCTCAAGAATATCGACGCTTGTCTCAACCAGCAGCAGATCGACACCACCCTCAATCAAACCGGTCGCCTGCTCTTTGAAGATATCGGACAGTTCAGCAAAACTGATATCGGCGAGCGCGGGATCATCCGAGGAGGGCAACTTCCCACTGGGGCCGATCGAGCCGGCGACATAGCGCGGGCGCCCGTCCTGCGCGGCGAACTCATCGGCAACGCCACGGGCCAAGGCGCCGGCGGCGCGATTGATCGCGATCGTCTGATCGCCGAGGCCCCATTCTTCCAGGCGCAGGCGCGTGCTCTGGAACGTACAGGTTTCGAGCACATCGGCGCCGGCCTGCAGAAAGCTGCGATGGATCGCCGCGATCACATCGGGCCGCGTGATCACCAGATAATCGCGATTGCCGAAGGTGCGTTCACCGCCGTAATCCTCAACCGTCAGATCGTAATCATCAATACTGGTGCCCATCGCACCATCGAAAATCAGCACCCGCTCGCCAAGAGCATCAAGATAGCGTTGCATACTCACGAATTACTCCTGTGCTGCGCTTCGGCGCAACAAAAAACCTTCACACGCTGGTGTGAAGGCGACGACGACCTCATCTTCCCAGCTTGCGCTGCCGGAATTAGCACCTATGACAAATACAGAACTCAGAATTCAGAATGCCGGACTTTCTGCATTCTGCATTCACCATTCTGCATTCCCAGGTTGCTGGGGCTTCACTGGGCCGGTCCCTCTGCCCCTCTGGATGAGCGATATGAAGTTGTTCTTGAAACTATACCAGCGGATTGGTTGCCTGTCAACGCGCCTTGCAACGCTGCAATGCGGCGTGCTATACTTTTCACGAATCCCCAAACACCGGTTGCGGATTGCAGGCCGATACCTGCACAAGCAACCGAAACCATGCAGATGGCGTCGCTGCCCCATGTGTCGCCTGAGAGAGCAGGCGCCGCGCCGTCGCCAGCAGCGTGGCAAACCCCTCCGGCGGCACGTACTGCAGCACCGAGTTGACCACCATCAGGTCGACGCGCCCGGCCAGGATCGTATCGGCGAGGCCGGCATCGTCGAGCACCTCGATTCGCTCGTGCTCGGCGAAGCGCCGGATCAGCCGCGCGCGGACCTCGGGCGCGGCGTCATAGAGATACAGGCGCC